>DASVCF010000066.1:0-38460 GCA_036381735.1 Gemmatimonadaceae bacterium
TCCTCCCCAAGCGGCTCGATCTGGTGCTCCTCATTCCCGATAACCCGATCGAGCTGTTCACGGATGCCGACATGGTGCGGCGGATCCTCGTGAACCTCGGCGCGAACGCCGTGAAGTTCACCGAGTCCGGCTCCGTCGAGCTGTCCGCCGCGCGCTCCGGCGACTTCGTGCAGTTCGCCGTGCGCGACACGGGGATCGGCATCGCGGCGCGCGACATGCCGCGTCTCTTTCGCCCCTTCACACAGCTCGATAGCGGCTTCACGCGTCGCCACGGCGGCACGGGCCTCGGGCTCTTCATCTCGCAGCGCCTGGCCGCGCTCCTCGGTGGCAGGATCGAGGTCGAGTCGACGCTGGGGGAGGGGAGCACGTTCACGTTGGTGGTGCCCGGGAACGGCCGGGAGCAGAGAGCAGAAAGCCGAGAGCAGAAGAACGGGAGGAGGGATTAGGCAGGATCTGTCATCCCGGGCGGAGCGAGGGATCCCGGGTACCTGTCATCCCGAGCGCAAGCGAGGGATCTCGGGCCGGCGAGGAGATCCCTCGCTTACGCTCGGGATGACACCCTGCTTTCTGCTCTCTGCTTTCTACTCTCTGCCTTCTGCTCTCCCCACTATTCTCCCTCTCTTCATTCTCCGATAAATTTCTCCGCATGACTTCCCTCCCCTTCGTTGGTGTCTACAACGACGCGTACGTAGCCGAGTTGTACGAGTCGTTCTTGCGCGATCCGTCGTCGGTGGACGAATCGTGGCGACAGTTCTTCCAGTTTGCGGCAAGCATCGCGGGCGCGTCGACGACAGCGCCCGTCAGCGATACGGCGTATCTGCGCACCGTGGCGGGTGCGGCGGCGCTCGTGCAGGCCATTCGCGAGTATGGTCATCTTGCGGTGCAGCTCGATCCGCTCGGCTCGCCGCCGCTCGGCGCAGCCGAGTTGACGCCGGAATTTCACGGGATCACGGAGCAGGACCTCGAGCGGATTCCGGGCGCGGCGCTGGGCTTCGACCATGCGCACACTGCGGCGGATGCCGTGCGTCACCTCCGCGAGTTGTACTCCTCGACTCTGGGCTTCGAGTTCGAGCACGTGGAGGAACAGGCCGAGCGCGAATGGCTGCGCCGCGTGATCGAGGACGGCGAGATGCGGCGCGAGCTGTCCGCCGACGAGAAGCGCGTGGTGCTGCGCCGGCTCACGGAGGTCGATGGCCTCGAGCGTTTCCTGGGGCGCGTGTACCTCGGCTTCAAGCGTTTCGGCATCGAGGGGAACGACGTGCTCATCCCGATGCTCGATGCGGCGCTGGACGACGCGGCGCGTCTCGGACAGAACGCAGTCGTGATCGGGATGGCGCACCGCGGCCGCATCAACGTGCTGGCGCACATTCTCGACGTGCCGCTCGCGGGGATCTTCGCCGAGTTCGAGGGGAAGCCGCCGTCGTCGGCGGACGCGACGGACACGGGGGACGTGAAGTACCACCTTGGCGCGGAGACGCGGAAGGCGCTCCCCAGCGGCGCCACGGTGGAAGTCACGCTCGTGCCGAATCCGAGCCATCTCGAGTTCGTGGACCCGGTGGTGGAGGGCGTGGCGAGGGCGCGGGCGGCGGGCGGCGGGGTGCGGGATGCGGGTACGGTCCGTGGAGCAGCAGCTCTTTCCCCCGAGGCTGTTCCCGCATCCCGCATCCCGCATCCCGAGTCCCGCGTCCTTCCCATCCTCATTCACGGCGACGCCGCGTTCCCCGGCGAGGGCGTGGTGCCCGAGACGCTCAATCTCTCGGCGCTGCGCGGCTATACCACCGGCGGGACGCTGCACATCATCGTCAACAATCAGGTGGGGTTCACCACCGATCCGCGCGACGCGCGCTCGACGTACTACGCGAGCGATCTGGCGAAGGGGTTCGACGTGCCGATCGTGCACGTGAACGGCGACGACGCGGCCTCGTGTCTCGCGGCGGTGTGGCTCGGCCTCGCGTACCGCGCGCGGTTCGGGAAGGACTTCCTCATCGATGTCGTGGGGTATCGCCGGCACGGGCACAACGAGACGGACGAGCCGGCGTACACGCAGCCGTTGCTGTACGACGCCATCCGCGCGCATCCCACGCCGCGCGAGGTGTGGGGCGCGCGGCTCGAGCGTGAAGGGCTCGTGACGGCGGCCGATGTCGCGCGGATCGACACCGAGGTGCAGGACGAGCTGCAGCGGGTGTACGACGCGATGAAGGCGGGAACCGTGGCGGTGCCGGAGCACGAGCCGACGACGCACCCGGTCGCGGTGAACGCGTTGCCGACGGACACCGGGGTGAAGGCGGAGCAGCTGATCGCGCTCAACGAGCGGCTGCTGACGTGGCCATCGGATTTCAATCCGAACACCAAGCTCGCGCGCCAGCTCGAGCGGCGGCGCGCGGCGCTGAGCGAGGGGGACGACGGGAAGGTCGACTGGGGGCATGCGGAAGCGCTGGCGTGGGCGTCGCTCCTCATGGAGGGGATCTCCATCCGCATCACGGGTCAGGATGCGGAGCGTGGCACGTTCTCGCACCGGCAGGCCGTGCTGCACGACGTTCAGAACGGCTCGACATACACGCCGCTCGCGCATCTGCCGGGCGCGACAGGGACGTTCGAGGTGCACAACAGCCCGCTCTCGGAGACGGCGGTACTCGGCTTCGAGTACGGCTACAGCGTGGCGGCGCGCCACGCACTGGTGATGTGGGAGGCGCAGTACGGCGACTTCGCCAACGTCGCGACGCCCATCATCGATCAGTTCATCTCGTCGGGGCGCGCGAAGTGGGGGCAGATCTCGGGGCTTGTGATGCTGCTGCCGCACGGCTACGAGGGCGGCGGTCCCGAGCACTCCAGTGCGCGTCTCGAGCGGTTCCTGCAGCTGTGCGCGGAAGGGAACATGTGCGTCGCCTATCCCTCGACGCCCGCGCAGTACTTCCACATGCTGCGGCGTCACGCGGCGCTCACCGACCGGGAGCGCCGGCCGCTGATCCTGATGCAGCCGAAGAGTCTGCTGCGTCTGCCGCAAGCGGCGTCGCACCTGCGCGACCTCGTGAGCGGCACGTTCCAGACGGTGATCGACGACCCCGCGACGCGCGAATCGCCCGAGCAGGTGCGGCGGCTGGTGTTCTGCACGGGGAAGATGTATTACGATCTCGCCGCGCAGGAGCACGCGCCTGGGATCGCGCTGGTGCGCGTGGAGCAGCTCTACCCGTGGCCGCACGACGAGCTCCAGGCGATCCTCGATCGCTATACGGCCATCGACGAGGTGGTGTGGGCGCAGGAGGAGCCGAAGAACATGGGCGCCTGGGCGTTCGTCGCCCCTCGACTGCGGGCCGCGGTGGGGAACACCATGCCGATCCGGTACGTTGGTCGTCCGGAGCGCGCGAGCCCGGCCGAAGGCTACCCGGCACCGCACGCGGAGATGCAGGCGAGGATCGTGAAGGAAGCGTTGGGGGCGGCTGTGGGAGCTGCGTTGTGAGTCGTGGGTTGTGGGTCTTGAGTCAAGACGTTTCGGATGCTGGTCCCATGACCATTCACAGCCCGTCACCCATCACCCACGACTCATAACCCACAACTCAGAACTCATTCCGTGAAGCCACTCCTTCTCACCCTTCTGTCCCTCCTTCTTGCCGCGCCGCGCCCCTCCTGTGCTCAGGAGCGCGGCGCGGTGGCGTTGGGGGAAGCGGTTGCCGGACTCGGCGTCACCACGCGAGTGCTCGTGATCGGCGCGCACCCCGACGATGAAGACACGCGGCTCATCGCGTGGCTCGCGCGTGGGCAGCACGTGGAGACGGCGTACCTCGCGCTCACGCGCGGCGACGGTGGCCAGAACCTGTTGGGGAACGAGCTGGGCGATGCCCTCGGCGTGATCCGCACGCAGGAGCTGCTCGCGGCGCGGCGCATCGACGGGGCGGAGCAGTACTTCACGCGCGCGTACGACTTCGGCTTCTCGAAGAGCGCGGCCGAATCGTTCGCGCACTGGCCGCACGATTCGGTGTTGACGGATGTGGTGACTGTGGTGCGCGCGTTCCGGCCGCAGGTGATCGTCTCGGTGTTCACGGGGACGCCGCGCGATGGACACGGGCAGCATCAGGTTGCGGGGATCGTCGCGCGCGAAGCGTTCGACGCGGCGGCGGACACGGTGCGCTTCCCGCGCTCCGCCACGCAGGGGCTGGGCCCCTGGACGCCGAGCAAGTTCTACCGCGGCGCGTGGTTCAACCATGCGTCGGCGACGATGATGTTCGACGTCGGCGCGTACGACTGGCTCATCGGCAAGTCGTACGCCGAGATCGCCGCGCAGAGCCGCTCGCAGCACAAGTCGCAGGCGTTCGGCGTCCTGCAGCAGATGGGCGCGCAGATGGACTTCGTGAAGCGCGAGGCCTCGCGCGTGAACGCGAACGTCGATCCCACTTCGGAGCATTCGTTGTTCGACGGGATCGACACCACGTGGCGCCGGCTCATCCCGCTCGTGTCGACGGCCGTCCAGCGTGCGGCGCTCGATTCGCTCCCCGATGCCGTTCGCGCGGCGCAGACGCGTCTCGACCTGCGCGATCCGTCGAGCGACGTCGCCGCGCTCGCGCGCGTGAAGATGCTCATCGACCGCGTGCGGTGCGACGGCGCGAGCGGCAGCGCGAGCAGTGCCGCGTCGTGCCGCACCGTGAACCCCGATGTCGAGCGCACGCTTCGCGAGGGCGAGGCGCGCGCGTCGCGGGCGCTGATGCTCGCGTCCGGCGTGACGGTCGAGGCGACCGTCGAGCGCGGAGCGGTGGCGAGCAGCGCGCCGGCATTCGGTCACACGGGCGACACCATCTCCGTCAATCTCGCGGTGTACAACGCGGGGCCGTCGCCGGTGTTCGTGAACGGCGTGACGCTCTCGGGCGCCAACGCGCACACGCCGTGGGCCGCGGCTGATCCGTCAGTGCCGATCGAGCCGGACAGCATCTATCGCTGGAGCGATGTCGCCACCTTCGACTCGATCACGCAGCCGTGGTGGCTCGTGACGCCGCGCAAGGGCGACATGTTCACGCAGCCTGTCTCCACGACATCCGAAGCCGAGCACGAGCAGGCGACGGCGGCGGTCGTGCGGATGCGGATCGCGGGCGCGCCCGTGACGGCGACGGTGCCGATCGTGCACCACTACGCCGACCCGCTGCGCGGGGATGTGCGCGAGCCGCTCGACGTCGTGCCGGCGGTGTCGGTGACGCTCGACCGCACGGTGGAATACGCGCCGGCGAGCTCGGCGCTCGATCGCACCGTGGACGTGCATCTGCGCTCCGGCTCGGTAGAGCCGCGCACGGTGGCGGTCGCGCTGCATCTCCCCGCCGGGCTGCGCGCGGACTCGAGCACGCGGACGGTCACGCTCCCCGCACTCGGCGCCACGCGAACGGTGACGTTCCGCGTGCGTGGTCGCGTGCGGGCGGGGACGGACACGATCTCGGTGGCCGCGGCGACCGACGGCGCGCGCTTCACGACCGGGTACATCCCGATCGCGTACCCGCACATCACGCCGCAAACGCTGTATCGTCCCTCGACGATCGAGCTGCAGGCGGTGGACGTGAAGCTCCCCGCGCATCTCAACGTCGGCTACATCGATGGTGTGGGGGACAACGTCGCGCCGATGCTGCGCGAGCTGGGCGTCCCGGTCACGGAGCTCGATCCCGCGACTCTCGCGACCGCCGATCTCTCGCGCTACACGACGATCGTCGTGGGGACGCGGGCCTACGCGTCGCATCCCGAGCTCGTGGCGAGCAACGGGCGTCTGTTCGACTACGTGCGGAAGGGCGGGACGATGGTCGTGCAGTACGGCCAGTACGAGATGACCAAGCCGGGCATCCTGCCGTACCCGATCACACTCGCGCGGCCGGCGGCGCGCGTGACGGATGAGAACGCACCCGTGCGGGTGCTGCGTCCCGACAGTCCGCTGCTCGACACACCCAACAAGATCACGCAACAGGACTTCACGGGGTGGGTGCAGGAGCGCTCCGTCTACATGCCGTCGACCTTCGATTCGCACTACTCGACGGTACTGTCGATGAATGATCCGGGAGAGCCACCGAACGATGCCGCGATCCTCTTCGCGCACTACGGGCGGGGGACGTACATCTACACGACGCTCGCGCTGTTCCGGCAGCTGCCGGCGGGCGTGCCGGGCGGGGCGAGGATCTTCGTCAATCTGTTGGGGGCGGGATGCGGGACGCGGGATGCGGGATGCGGGGCTACAGGGCCGCGAGCCCACCGCGGAGCGTACTGATGCGCACGCTGCTGTCGTTTCTCGCGCACGGGAGAAGGTGCGGTGTGCAGCTCCGCATCCCGCATCCCGCATCCCGCATTGCGTATTCCGCCTCCCGTCTTCCGCTGCTCCTGCTCTTCCTCGCCGCCTGCACCGGTGACAACCGCACGGTGCTCACGGTCTACTCGCCGCACGGGAAGGATCTGCTCACGCACTACGAGCAGGCGTTCGAGCAGGCGCACCCCGATGTCGACGTGCAATGGGTGGACATGGGGTCGCAGGAGGTGCTCGATCGGCTGCGCGCGGAGAAAGCGAATCCGCAGGCGGACGTGTGGTTCGGCGCGCCTGCCGTGATCTTCGCGCGCGGCGCGAGCGAAGGACTGCTCGACCCGTACACGCCCACGTGGGCGAACGCGGTGCCGGCCGAGGACAAGGATACGCACAACCTGTGGTACGGCACGTACCTGACGCCGGAAGTCATCGCCTACAACAGTCAGGCGGTGAGCGCGGCCGAGGCGCCCAAGGACTGGGACGACGTGCTCGACCCGAAGTGGAAGGACAAGGTGATCATCCGCGATCCGATCGCGAGTGGCACCATGCGCATGATCTTCGGCGCGATGATCGTGCGCGGGATCCAGCAGACGGGCGACACCGCGTGGGGGATGAACTGGCTGCGTCGCTTGAGCGCGAATACCAAGACGTACACGCTCGACCCCACGATCCTTTACCAGAAGCTCGGACGGCAGGAAGGGCTCATCACGCTCTGGGACATGCCCGACATCGCGATGCTGAAGCAGCGCACCGGCATCCCGGTGGCATACGTCATCCCGACGAGCGGGACGCCGCAGCTGGTGGACGCGATCGCGATCGTGCACGGGACGAAGCATCCGCAGCTCGCGAAGGAGTTCTACGAGTTCGTGACGACGCCCAAGGCGTTGATCGCGGCCGCCGACAGCTTCCAGCGCATTCCCGCGCGCACGGACATCCCGCTCGACTCGCTCCCCGACTGGATTCGCGAGGCGAAGCCGCAGATCAAGCCGATGCCCCTCGACCGTCCCCTGCTCGCGCAGCACCTCGACGAGTGGATGCGGTACTGGGACTCGCACATCCGGAACCGGTGATGCGGGACGCGAGAGGCGAGCGGCGGGAGAAGGCGCCGGTCGTGGGTGATGGGTCTTGGGTTGTGGGTAGCGCCACGCATGACCCAAAACCCATGACCCAGAACGTATCTCCCGTCGCACAGCCTGCTCTTGCGCTCAGGGCCCTCACCCGCCGCTTCGGTTCGCAGGTGGCGGTGGATCACGTCTCGCTCGATGTGGCGCGGGGCGAGCTGCTGGCGTTGATCGGCGCATCGGGTTCGGGGAAGACGACGACGCTCCGCATGATTGCGGGGTACGAGTTTCCCGACGAGGGGCGCGTGCTCCTCACGGGCGACGACGGCGTGCAACGCGACATCACGGCGCTTCCGCCGCAGAAGCGCAACTTCGGGATGGTGTTCCAGCACTACGCGCTCTTCCCGCACATGACGGTGGGGGAGAACGTCGCGTTCGGGCTCGAGGCGCGAGGGATGTCGAAGCGCGAGCGCGCCGCGCGGGCGGAGCAGGCGCTCGCCGCGACCGGCCTCGGCGGCGCGGCGGGGCGGCCGGTGCAATCGCTCTCGGGCGGCGAGCAGCAGCGCGTCGCGCTCGCGCGGGCGATCGTCATCGAGCCGCAGGTGCTCCTCCTCGACGAGCCGCTGTCGAATCTCGACTACGCGCTCCGGCAGGCGATGCACACCGAGCTGCGCGCGACGCTCCGCCGCTTCGGCGTGACGGTGGTGTTCGTCACGCACGACCAGGAGGATGCGTTCGCCGTAGCGGATCGCGTGGCGATGATGTCTCGCGGCCGGTTGCTGCAGGTGGGGAGTCCGGACGAGCTGTACGACCGGCCCGCATCGCGCGAAGTGGCCGAGTTCATCGGACGGGCGACGCTCGTGCCCGCGCGCTTCGATGGTCAGTGTGCGACGATTCGCATCGGCGAGAGCGAGCGGTGCGTGCAGGCTGTCGCATCGTCCGACTCGGCGACACCGCGCGATGTCGTCGCCGTGCTGCGCCCGGATGCGCTCGGCTTCACGTCGCCAGAGGCGAGCGATGCGTGGCCGGGGATCGTCAGCGGCCGCCGTTTCACCGGCGCGCTCGTCGCCTACCGGGTGCGCGTGAGCGACACGATCGAAGTCGAAGTCGTGAGCCACGACCGCTCGGTGCGCGAAGGCGATCGCGTCGCGCTCCGCGTGACGCGGGAGCCGGTGGCGGTGGTATGACGCGGGAGGCGGGACGCGGGATGCGGGATGCGGAAGCGGCTCATGGAGCGGAAGCCCTTTCCTCCGAGGCAGCTCCGCATCCCGCATCCCGCATCCCGCACAGCGCATCCCGCATCCCGCACCCCGCGCCCCGCACCCCGCGCCCCGCGTCCCGCCCCTGGCTCCTCGCCCTCCCCGTTCTCGCGCTCCTCCTCTGGGCCGTCGTCTATCCGAATCTCTCGGTCATCATCGGGAGCTTCGCGAAGGGGCTCGGGTTGTGGCACGAGTTCGTGCAGAGTCCGGCCGACCGCGAGGCGCTCGTCAACACGATCCTCATCGCGATCGGCTCCGTCGTCTCGGCGACGGCGGTGGGACTCCCGCTCGCGTTTCTCCTCACGCGCGTCGAGTTCCGCGGGCGCAGGATTCTCAGCGTGGTCGCGACGCTGCCGGCCGCGCTCCCGCCGCTCGTCGGCGTCATCGCGTTTCTCTTTCTGTATGGCGAGAGCGGCGTGGTCACGCGCGCCGTGCAGAACGTGCTCGGTCTCGATCACGCGCCGTGGACGCTGAACGGCATCGGCGCGATCATCTTCGTGCACGCGTACACGATGTACGTGTACGTCTTCCTGTTCGTCTCGGCGGCGCTGGAGCGCTTCGACACCTCGCTCGAGGACGCCGCCTCAGGGCTCGGCGCCTCGCGGCGGCGCGTGTTGTGGCGCGTCACGCTCCCCATGCTCACGCCGTCGCTCCTCGGCGCGATGCTTCTCGTCTTCATGAGCGCCATGGGGAGCTTCTCGGCGCCGTACATCTTCGGCGGCGGCATCCGCGTGCTCTCCACGCAGATCGTGGCGTCGAAGCTCAACGGGTCGATCGGGATGGCGTACGTCGAGACGACGGTGCTCGCGGTGAGCGCGCTGATCGCGCTCGCACTGCTGCGCTGGTTCGAGCGACGCCGGCGCTACACGATGGCGGGGCGGGGCGGTGGGACGCGGCGCATCGTGCTCCGCTCGCCCGTGTGGCGCGTGCTCGCGCCGGTGCTCGCCGTGGCGCTCGTCGTGCTCCTCGTCCTCCCGCACGCGATGGTGATCCTCGTGTCGTTCGCGAAGGACGGGACGTGGACCACGCAGGTGCTCCCGCCGCAGTACACGCTCGAGAATTTCCGCCGCCTCGCGACGGAGAGTCAGCTCTGGGTGCCGATCCGGAACAGCGTGACGATGACGATCATCGCGACGGCGGCGGACATCGTCGTCTGCTTCTTCGCCGCGTACCTCATCGTGCTCCGGCGCTTCACCGGACGGCGGCTGCTGCGCATGCTCGTCGCGCTCCCATGGGCCATCCCCGCGACGGCGATCGCGCTCGGGCTCGCCGCCACCTTCGATCGCAACGCGCTGTTCGCCGCGCGCGTGCTGCTGGTCGGCACGTTCTGGATCCTTCCGCTCGCGTACTTCATTCGCGGCATTCCGCTCGTCGCGACGGCGACGGAGGGCTCGCTCGCGCAGATGGATCCCTCGCTCGAGGATGCGGCGCGCGGACTCGGTGCTTCATGGTGGCTCACGATGCGGCGCGTGATCCTTCCCGCGGCGCGACCGGGGCTCGTGGCGGGCGCCATGCTCGCGGCCGTGACCGCGGTGGGCGAGTTCGTGGCGAGCATCGTGTTGTACACGCACGCGAACCGGCCCATCTCCATCGAGATCCTGGCGCAGCTGCGCAACTTCGCCTTCGGAACGGCGGCTGCCTACAGCGTGCTGCTCATCGCGCTGGTGCTGCTCATCGCGCTCGCGGCGCGGTTCACGGAAGGGCGAGGGGCGCAGGCGGAGACGATCTCGGCGGGGTGAGGAGGCAGAGAGCAGAAAGCAGAAAGCAGAAAGCAGAGAGCAGAAAGCAGAGAGCAGAGAGCAGAGAGCAGAGAGCAGGGAGGCGGGAGGCGCGGGCGGAACAGGCGGAACGGGCGGGTCGTGTGGGGCGTTGAGTATGTGGGAACACTCCGCCGATCTTCGCGTCGTGCGCGACCGGCGTGCGCAGGTTCATCGAGAGGCGCCTGAGCACGCGACGTGCAACGGTTGGAGTGTCTGTCCCCAACGACACCACCGCTTGGAGTAGCGAGCGCGATGCAGAACAGGTTGGCGAACATCACGGTGGCGCGCACCGAGAGTCCGGAGCCGCGTGCCGACGGACGGAAACAGCCGAGCGGGGCGGGCATTCTGCGCCCACGGGTGGTGATCCTGGGTGGTGGGTTCGGCGGGCTCATGGCGGCGCGCAAGCTCGCGAAGGCGCCCGTCGATGTCACGGTCATCGACCGCACGAACTATCACCTGTTCCAGCCGTTGCTCTACCAGGTGGCCACGGCGCTGCTGTCGCCGAGCGACATCACGTCGCCCATCCGGCACCTGCTCCGGCGGCAGCAGAACACGACGGTGCTGCTCGATGAGATTCGCGGCGTCGACGTGCAGCGCCGCGTCGTGCTCATGCGCGGCGAGCCGTATGAGATCCCCTACGACTTTCTGATCGTCGCCACCGGTGCTCGGCACTCGTACTTCGGTCATCCGGAGTGGGAGACGCTCGCTCCGGGGCTCAAGGGGATCGAGGACGCGCGCGAGATCCGGCGTCGTCTGCTCATGGCGTTCGAGAAGGCGGAGCAGACGCCGGCCGTCGAGCGCAGTCCGGGCGCGCTCACGTTCGTGGTCGTGGGCGGCGGACCGACCGGCGTCGAGCTCGCCGGCATGCTTCCCGAGATGGCGCGGCGCGTACTGCCCGGCGAGTTCCGGCACATCGACACGCGCGACACGAAGGTGATCCTGCTCGAGGGTGGGCCGCGCGTGCTTCCGACGTTCGGCGAGGACGCCTCGCGCGTCGCCTTACACGACCTGCAATCGCTCGGCGTCGAGGTGCGCACGCGCGCGCTCGTCACACGCATCGAGCCCGACGCGGTATACATGGGCGACGAGCGCATCCCGGCGCACACGGTGTTCTGGGCCGCGGGGAACGCCGCATCACCCATCGCGCGCTCGCTCGATGTGCCGCTGGATCGCGCGGGGCGCGTGATCGTCGAGCCCGATCTCTCGCTGCCGGGGCACCCGGAGGTATTCGCCGTCGGCGACATCGCGGCGGTACCGTGGAAGGATGGCGAGCTGGTCCCCGGCGTCGCGCCCGCCGCGAACCAGGAGGGGACGTGGGCCGCGGCGAACATCGTGCGCACGCTGCGCGGCGAGCCGCGCACGCCGTTCCGCTATCGCGACAAGGGTGCGCTGGCGACGATCGGCCGGCACCGCGCGATCGCCGAGATCGGTCGCGTCCGGCTCACGGGGTACATCGCGTGGTGGTTCTGGCTCTTCATCCACATCCTCTATCTCGTCGGCTTCCGCAACCGCTTGAGCGTGCTCATCGAGTGGGGGTACGCGTACCTCACCAACGCGCGGAGCGCGCGGCTCATCACGTACGAGGAGTGCAACGAGGTGAGTCCGGCCGTGGAGACGGTGGGGGTGGAGCGCCCGAAGTGGTGACGCGCTTCGGGCGCTCGACCACCGGATCAGCGGTGCGGTGCGGAGGGCGACGTGGTGTGCCGCATCGCGGGAGTGGTCGCGCTCGTCGTGCTGTCCTCGGGCGCGCGCGTCCCATCGCTCGGCGCGGTCTTCGGCCCCAGTAGCTCGTCGAGCACTCGCGTCACGCTGTCCGACGCCGCGCGCTCCGCCGCGTCCCGTTGCTGCTGCTCGCGCACACCGTTCACCGCGAGAAGAATCGAGAGACTGTCGCCGCTCCGCCAGGCGGCCCACAGGGAATCATCGGGTGCGCGGTAGAATTGCGGCGGCGTGCCGACGTCCGAGTTCGCGGGACGGACGACGTAGATGGGGCGGCCCGGATAGGCGCGCGCGAGCAGCGAATCGCGCCCGTGCAGATCGCGCGCGTAGATGTTGCCGCCGCCGTGCTCGAGCAGGAGCGGTGCGAGGAGCGTGGTGCCGACGCGGTCGTCGTTGATGCGGGCCACGCAGCGCGGCGAGTAAGCGGTGCCCGGGAGGTACTGCTCCGTCGTGTCCGGCGAGAACGGCGAGCCGACCGTGCGCGCGGAATCGCGGAGCAGCGGACGGAGCGCATCGAACGCCGCCTCCCCGCGCGTGCTCCCGTGCTCGAGCGCGGTGATGCGCGTGTCGAGCGCGCACGCATCGACGTGGCCGTACAGCAGGTCGGCTTCGCTGCGTGAGACGCCGAGTGCCCAGAGCCGCGCGACGAGCTGCGCGCCCCAGCTCTCGCGCACGAGCACGAGCGCGTTCCGAATGGATCCGGCGGCCGCCGCGCTGTCGGCGTCCCACCGCATGGTGACGAGTCCGTTCGCGTACTGTGTGGCGCGCGATGGAATCAGCACGAAGAGCGCGACCAGTCCCGCCGTGAGGTAGCCGTACACACCCATGCGGTACGGGAGCCCCGTGCCGAAGCGATCCTTGAGGAGCGGGAGGAAGCGCGCGGTCCACAGCGCGGCCGCCGGGACGAGCAGGTACATGAAGCGCGGGCCGAGGTAGAAGCCGTCGAACCAGTACGCGAAGTAGAAGCCGACGAGCAGCCCCGAGCTGGCGAGCAGATAGCGATCGAACCGGTCGAGCCGGCGCGCGAGCGCGAGCGCGCCGATGGCCGGCACGAGCGACGGCAGCGGCGACTCGAAGAGGTATGTCTGCAGTCGCAGAAAGTAGAGGTTGATGAGCTCGAGCCCGCGCGCCGGCGTGTGCGGCGCGCCCCACGGCGACTTGTGGAAGCCCAGCGAATGGCTCTTCCCCCACAGCTGTTCGTACCCGAAGAGCAGCGCCGCGCCCGTCGTCTGCGCGTTCACCCATAGCAGCACGAGCACCGGGATCCCGACGCCGATCAGCGCGGGGATCGCGTCGCGCCAGCGAGTGCGGTCGCGGAGCGCACGCACGAGATACCAGATCCCGGCCGGCGCCGCGAACGCGAGCGCATCGACGGGGCGGATGGTCGCCGCGATACCGAATCCGAGTCCGCACACGAGCGCCGCCCACGGCCGCGGCACATCGGACGACATGACGCGGGCCAATCCGGCCACGCCGATCATCACCCACGCGAGCGTCGTCACGTCGTTCATCTGCGACCCCGACATGAACACGACGAACGGCGTGAAGGCGAAGAGCAGCGTCGCGCCGAGCGTGACGCCGGCCTTCGGCTCGACGACGCGCACATAGGCGGCATAGGCGATGACCGCGATCGCGCCGAACAGCGGGCCGATGATCCAGGGCGCGCCGAGGAGCACGCCGATGGCGAGCATGGCCGGACCGCCGACGGGGAACTGCGAGAAGTAGCGCCCGTGCATGTCGATGATGTGCAGGGTGCTGAAGAACTCCGGGTACGCGAAGGTCGGGCGCGAGAGGTGTCCGGTCGCGAGGATCTGCGCGTGCAGCACCTGCACCAGCTCATCGATCGACAGCGGCCGGCCACTGAAGACGGTGAGCGCGATGATGCAGTAGAGACCGAAGGCCAGCGCGCCGAGGATCAGCCAGGCGCGCACGGGGCGCGCGACCCACCGCGCGATCAACTCATCCATCGCCCCCGGGTGCCAGAGCGCGTCGATCTTCCGCGAGAGGATCGCGAAGACGATCCCGACGCCGACGACGATCGCGCTGCCGCTGAGCCACTCGCTGGCGATGAGCGCGTACCACGGCGCGTCGCGGCCGCCGGGGATCCAGTTGGCGATGGGGAGGAAGGCGAGGAGGGCGATGAGGGCGGCAATGATCGCCGCGGCAACGTGCTGCGGGGGGCGGCGATTGGAGGTAGAGGCCATGCGTGGATCGATGCGAGAGAGAACAGCGCGGGGCGGCTGAGCGCTGACCGACTACCGAGCCGGTGGGCGTGACAGGAGATCGGCCCGCAGCGAGTCGGTGCGCCGCTGGAGCGTGGGCCAGTAGATGTAGTGATAGTAGCGAACGAAGCTCTGCATTGGCCGCGGGAAGACGCCGCACTCATCCGAATAGGTGATGAGCATGTGCCGGTCGTGCGGATCCTGGTACAGCGCCGCATAGATCGGCTTCGTCGCCGGGCACAACGCATCCCGGATGGGAGGGAGCGTGACCCCCGGGTGAAAGACGAGCGCGTAGCGCCGGAGCGTCGGCCCCGTTCCCTCCCACTGCTGCGGGGTGATGAAGCGCGTCGCCATCACGACCGAATCGGGATACGCATTCGCGACGAGCGCTCGGGACAGCTCGTCGTTGACCTCCTGTCGAGCGGCCGATGCGCGTGCCGCGTGCTGCGTGGTCGTCGCACTGTAGCCGAGCATGACGACGCAGGCGGCATACGCCGCCCATGTGCCACGGGGCGCGTACCGCTCGATGTAGGTGACGGCGAGCGCGACCAACATGGCCGATGCGATCAGGAATGGGAGTCCGTAGAAGTCCTCGAACAGCGGCCACGGTGCATACGCGATCGCTCCCAGGAGCGGGAGCAACAGTGCGACGAATCCCAGGAGGGCTGCCGCATCGCGTGTGACGGGCTCCCGCACCGCCAACGCCCAACCCGCGATCACCAGCAGGACGAAGAGGAGATTGGCTGGAAAGAGCAGCGGCGCGATGCGCGGTGCGTAGGCGGGATGCACCGGCAGCAGGAGAACACCCATCAGGTGTAGGACGCGGTCGCTGCTCAGGGCCGCGGCGCCGTACTGGGCCGCGAACCGCTCCCCCGACACGCGCAACGCGGTGATCGCCACGGGAACGAGCACGAGGAGGCACGCGATGGCGCTCGCGACGACGACGCGAATGTTGCGGGCGGTGCGCTCCGGAATGACCACGCGATCCGGTCCCTCGAAGCACAGCGCCACGAGCAGCACGAAGGGCACCGTGGCCACGAACATTTCCTTGGCGAGCAAGGCGAGGGCGAGCAGGATGGCGATGGCGACGCCGTCGCGCGGCCGCCTCGTCGCGCGCTGGTATCCCGCCGCCAGCCAGAGCGCGCCCAGCATCGCCATCGTGCCGAGCGGCTCCCCCATCGTGAGCCGCGTCCAGGAGGGCTCCGCGGTACTCGCGACGATGAACAGCGCGGCGCCGGCCACCGCTCCCGCGCGGGCCGCGCCCATGCGGCGCAGCGTGAGAAAGACACCGGCCACGATGCCGCACATCTCGACGAAGCGCGCGAGCTGCCATCCCGCCGAGTGCCAGCCGAACACCGACCACTTCAGCACCAGGAACAGGTAGCTGAGGATGTTCAACCGGCCTTGTGACGCGTAGTAGTCGGTGAATGCGTGCAGCCGCGCCGCGAACGAGTTGTTGTGCAGCAGCAGCGGCAGGAATTCCGAGAAGTCGCGGACATCGAAGGGGAGCGCGCGCCACGGCTGGTAAATGGCGAGCGCAAGGCCGACGCCTACTGCCGCACTGATGGCCAGAAAGGTCGTTCGGGCACGTCGCGACGGTGCGCCCACCGGCTCACCTGACAGGCGAGGGGGGTCTGGTCGATCGAGAAGAGAGTGGCTCACGCGCGGGGGGGAGGGCGATGAGTGCGGCCGCGGGGTCGAAGAGGCGTCGTGTACAGGACGCGCAACCGCGTGCGGCGTTTCGCGTTCGTCCAGAGCGCCGGCGGACCGGATGTACGTTGCCAACGGCGCATCGGGCCGTCTTACTGTCGGCGGGTCAGTACGGCGACACGACAGACGGTAGTCTTCCTCCCCTTTCCCCTACGATGCAGAAGAAACGCATCCTGCTGACCGGTGGCGCCGGCTTCATCGGAACAGCGCTCGCACGGCGGCTCGTCGATGACAACCAGGTGGTGATCTTCGACAACTGCCACCGCAATTCGCTCAAGGACAGCGGCCTCCTGGCCCATCGCAACCTGCGCATGATCGAAGGCGACATCCTCGATCTCGATGCGCTACGCTGCGCGATGGCCGGATGCGATGCCGTCGTCCATCTCGCCGCGATCGCGGGCGTCGACACGGTGCTCAAGATGCCCGTGGCGACCATGAAGGTGAACATCCTCGGGACCTACCACGCGCTCGAGGCGGCCGTCGAGGCGGAGCGCATCCAGCGGTTCATCGACTTCTCCACCAGCGAAGTCTTCGGCACCTACGCGTACAAGGTCCGTGAGGGCGACGTGACCAGTCTCGGCGCCGTGGGCGAGGCGCGATGGACCTATGCGGTGAGCAAGCTCGCGACCGAGCACCTGGCGCACAATTATCATCGCCAGTTCGCCCTGCCGACCGTCTCCATCCGCCCGTTCAACATCTATGGCCCCGGACAGGTCGGCGAGGGAGCGATCCATCGATTCATCGTGCAGGCGCTCCGCGGCGAGGACATCACCATTCACAACGACGGCAGTCAGATCCGCGCCTGGTGCTACGTGGACGACATGGTCGATGGGATCGTCGCGTGTCTCGAGCGGCCGGAAGCGGTGGGTCAATCGTTCAACATCGGGAACCCGCGCAGCGTGGTCACCATCTACAACCTCGCGCGCCAGGTGGTCTCGCTGAGTGGATCGCCGTCGCAGATCCGCTTCGTCGATTGGGACAACGCGGACGTCGAGCTCCGCATTCCGAACATCGAGAAGGCGCGTTCGCTCCTCGGCTACGAGCCCCGCGTCGATCTCGACGAAGGTCTGCTGCGCACGATCGAGTGGTATCGCACGCGGATGGCGGCATGATTCGCCTGGCCGCGCCAGACATCGGCGCGGAGGACATCGAGGCCGTCGCGGCCGTGCTGCGATCGGGCTACCTCGTGCAGGGTGAGCGGGTGCGGGCGTTCGAAGAGCGCGTGGCCGCATTCGTGGGCGCACGCCACGCCGTCGCGGTGAGCAATTGCACGGCGGCGCTGCACCTCGCGCTGGTCGCGCTCGGTATCGGCCCTGGGGACCGCGTGGCGGTGACCACCTACTCCTGGCCTGCGACGGCGAACGTCATCGCGTTGTGCGGCGCCGAGCCCGTCTTCGTGGACATTGAGGCGGACGGCTTCACCATGGATCCGGAGATGCTCGCGGCCGTTCTCGAGCGGACGGAAGGTCTCAAGGCGGTTCTTCCGGTGCACACGTTCGGCGGGATGGCCGACATGCGACGCATTCTGGAGGTCGCGGCTCGCTACGACGTGCCGGTCGTGGAGGACGCCGCATGCGCACTCGGCGCCCGATCCGATGCGCGATTCGCGGGCACGATGGGGCGCATCGGCTGCTTCAGCTTTCACCCTCGCAAGGCGGTCACGACCGGCGAGGGCGGAATGATCGTGACGGACGATGACGACACCGCGCGACGGGCGCGCATGCTGCGCAACCACGGACAGGATCCCGACGCCGCGTCGCCGGACTTCATCGATGCCGGATACAACTACCGCTTGACCGACTTGCAGGGCGCGCTGGGGATGACGCAGATGGCGAAGCTCGAGCGCATCATCGCGACTCGTCGCGCCATGGCCGCGCGTTACGATGCGCGCTTCGCCGGCACGCCGGTACGTCCGCCCGTCGCGCTCCCCGGCGTGCATCACGTCTACCAGACGTACGCGGTGCTGCTGCCGAAGCAGGCGGCCTCCCGCCGGGCGGAGATCATCGCCACGCTCCGCGCGCGTGGCATCGAAGCGAACATCGGGACGCATCACATGCCGCTCGTTCGCTACCTGCGCGAGCGCCATGGATTCACGCCGGGGGATTTTCCCGTGACCGATGACGTTGCGGCGCGCATCGTGGCGATTCCGCTCCACTCGGGGCTCTCCGCTGCCGACCAGGACTTCGTCGCCACGGAGCTGCTGGCCGCGGTCGAATCCGCTGCGTCCACGCGTGCGTCCACACGCCGCGGCGCATCCAGCGCCGCGCGGAAGTGATCGCATGATCGATCTCGTCATCCTTGGCGCCGCCGGGACGGCGCTCGACGTGCTCGACTTCATCGACGACATCAACCAGCGCGCGGCGACCTACCGGTGCATCGGGCTCTTGGACGACGACCCGGCCAAGGCGGGGAGTCGCGTTGCCGGCGTGCCGGTGATCGGTCCGCTCTCCCACGCGGGCCAGCTCGACGCCCGCTTCGTGGATGCGCTGGGGAGTCCATCGTCCTTTCGCCGTCGTGCGGAGATCATCGGGCGCACCGGCATCGCGGCGGACCGGTTCGAGTCCATCATCCACCCGAGCGCGTACGTGTCGCGGCGCAGTACGGTGGGCTACGGGGCGATCATCTACCCGCACGTCACCGTCGGCGCCAACGTGACGGTAGGCCAGCACGTCATCGTGCTCGCCAATTCCGTTCTCAATCATGATTGCCGAATTGGTGACTATACGATCGTCACATCTGGCGTCTGCCTGTCGGGTCGCGTCACTATCGGTCGGGCGTGCTATCTGGGGACTGGCAGCCGCGTCATTCAGGATGCGACGATCGGCGACGGCGCGATGGTCGGCATGGGGAGCGTGGTCCTGCACGACGTTGAGCCGGGGAACGTCGTCGTCGGTGTCCCGGCGCGCGTACTCGCTCCCAGCGAGAACACGGCGTGATGCGATTTCACTCGCGTAGCGGCCGACGATGAGCCCGCCACCCACGATCACGGTGGTCGTCATGGCGTACAACGAGGTCGACACCGTGGAGGCGACCGTGCAGGAGATCGGAGCCGTGCTCGCCGAGCTGCATGAGCCGCACGAGATCCTGATCGTGGATGATGGCAGCACCGACGGAACGTCGCCCATCGCGGATCGGCTCGCGGCCGCGTCATCATCGGTCCGCGTGATTCACCATGCGGTGAACGCGGGGCTCGGCGGCGTCTATCGCACGGGCTTCCGGGAGGCGCGCGGGGGGTTCGTCACCTTCTTTCCGGCGGACGGACAGTTTCCCGCGACCATCATCCCGCAGTTCCTGCGTCTCATGCCTGACGTCGATATGGTGCTCGGCTATCTGCCGGATCGCCGCAGCTCGATCGTGGCGAAGGGACTGTCGTTCGCGGAGCGTGTGCTCTATCGTGCGCTCTTCGGCCGATTCCCGAAGTTTCAGGGCGTCCTCATGTTCCGACGCCAGCTCGTGCGCGATCTCCCGTTGCATGCCGACGGACGCGGATGGGCCGTCCTCATGGAGTTGATCATCCGGGTATCGCGCGGTGGCTATCGGATGATGAGCGTGCCGACGGGAATGCGACCCAGACGCAGCGGGCAGTCGAAGGTGAACAACCTCCGCACCATCACCTCGAATGCGCGGCAGATGCTCGCGCTCAGGAAAGTCCTCGTGTGATGGGATTGGGCGCGAGCGCTGCTACTCCCCCACCACCGCCTCCTTCCCCGCTTCCCGCTCCGCCGCCCGCTCCACCTCCGCCACCTCGTCGCGCGCGTACCCCTTCAGCCCGCGCCCGATGATCAGCGTCCCCGCCACGATCACCGCCGACATCCAGAACGGAAACGGAATCCCGAGGTGATCCCACGCGAGCCCCGCGAGGGGCGGGTACACCACGCGTGAGATCCCGCCGTACGTCTGCTGCAGGCCGAGGTACAGGCCGCGCTCATCGTCGGCCACCACCTGCGACAGCATTGCCGTCACGCTGGGGAAGGTGAGCGTCGTGCCGAGCGGGATGAGCGCCGTCGCGAGCCCGAGCTCGAGCATCGAGAGCAGCCCGGGCAGCGGAACCGGGCGCGTGAACGGAATCAGAAAGAGGCCGGACGCGAGGAGCATCGTGCCGAGCCGCGACGTGCGCGCCTCGCCCAGGCGATCCACCACCCGCCCGAGCAGCGCGAGGCGGAACAGCACGTTCAGCCCGCCCATGTACACGAAGAAGAAACCGATCGTCTGCTCGGTGACGTGGAATCGATCGTTGAGAAAGAGCGTGAGCAGCGCCGTGATGCCGTAGAATCCGCCGATCGCCAACGCGTAGATGCAGATGAGCCGCGACGAGGCCTCGCGCGGCGCACGGACGACGCGCAACACCGCCGAGCGCACCGATTGGCGCACCCGCGCCTTCGCGCGCGCCGCCACGCCGTACGATTCCGTGAGGAAGAACCAGACGAACATCACGTTCAGCGCGCCGAGGCCCGCGGCGATGAGTCCCGGCGCGTGCGTCCCCAGCAGCGTCGTCCCCGAGCCGATCACGGGCCCGAGCATCACGCCCAGATTCGTCGCGGCCGACAGCCAGCCCAATCCGCGCGCGCGGTTCTTCGGCTCCACGGAGTCGGCCACGTACGCCTGGATGACGCCCGTCGTTCCGCCGCCCGCGCCCTGCACCAGCCGCGAGGCGAGCAGCAGCCAGATCGAATCGGCGTACGCGAAGATGATGTACGAGATGACGGACGCGATGAGCCCCGCGATGAGCGCCGGCCGCCGCCCGTACTTGTCCGACACGCGCCCCCAGAGCGGCGCGCTCAGGAGCTGCGCCGCCGAGAACGACGCCACGATGATGGTGAGCTCGAACCCGTTCGCGCCGAGATGCTCCGCGTAGAACGGCAGCAGCGGGATGATGATGAGCGAGCCCACCATGTCCACGAACGCGGTGAACATGAGGACCCACAACTTGCTCATGGGTCCCGAGCGCAGCGGTTGCAGCCACCTCGACTGGGAATCAGTCACATCGCGAAGCTCAGTTGGACTCGACGCGCCCCAACGATGCGGGCGGCAGCGCCTTGCGGACGACGCCGGCGAGGGCGACGATCGTGAGGACGTACGGGATCATCTGCACGAACTGTGAAGGGACGCCCGCTGTTCCCTGCAGGTGGATCTGCAACGCCTCGGCCGCGGCGAACAGGAAGCACGCGATCCCCGCGCGTAGTGGATCCCAGTTCCCGAAGATGATCGCCGCCAGCGCGATGTACCCGCGCCCGCCCGTCATCTCCGCCGTGAACTGGTGCTGGTCGAGCGCGAGATAGACGCCGCCCATCCCCGCGAGCGCGCCGGAGATCGCCACCGCGAGGTAGCGTACGCGCGCCACCGGGACGCCGAGCGTCGTCGCCGCCTGCGGATGCTCGCCCGCCGCGCGCACGCGCAGCCCGAACGGCGTGCGGTAGATGACCCACGCGATCACGGGGATGGCGATGAGCCCGAGCACGATGAGCGGGTTGTGCAGCAGGCCGAGCAGCAGCCCATCGCCCGGTCCGCTGCTCGAGAACCCCGGCACGCGCGGCGAGTTCGATGAGCTGTCGAACGCGAGGTGCAGGAAGAAGCGCGTCACGCCGATCGCGAGCAGGTTGATCGCGACCCCGAGCACCACCTGGTCCGCGCGATACCGGATCGACCCGATGGCGTGGATGAGCCCGAAGACGATCCCGCCCGCGACGCCGCCGAGCACACCGACCCACGGGTTCCCGCTGTAGTAGCTGCCGAGCGCCGCACCGAATGCGCCCGCGAGCATGAAGCCTTCGAGTGTGAGACTGATGACGCCCGAGCGCTCGGCCACCACGCCCCCAGCGGCCGCGAACAGATAGGGGATCGCGATGCGTATCGTCTGCGCGATGAAGACGAGCAGGATCATGCGGCCTCCACGTCCTTGCGCCGGCCCAGGAGCAGCCGCCGCACCTCGGGCACCGACGCCGCGACGGCGATGATCACCACGCCTTGCAGCACGTCGACCATCTGCTTCGGCACGACGGCGTTGATCGCGAGCCCGCCCTGCGACAGCGTCGCGAAGAGCAGCGCCGCGATCACCACCCCGTAGGGATTGTTGCGTCCGACGAGCGCGACGGCGATGCCGAGAAAGCCCGCGCCCGTGCCGAACCCTTCTTCGTAGTAGTGCTTGTAGCCGAGCACGAAGTTGATCCCGCCGAGCCCCGCGAGCGCGCCGGAGAGCGTCATCGCGCTGATCCACACGCGTCCCACGTGAATGCCGCCGTACTCGGCGGCCTGCGGCTGCAGTCCCACGGCGCGCAGGTCGTACCCCGCGCGCGTGCGGAACAGGTACCACGCACACGCCACGGCGGCCGCGAGTGCCGCAATGATCGACGTGTTCGCCGCCGAGCCGTGGAAGGAAGGCATCACGCTCGACAGCCGCGATAGCCCGCCCGCGTGAATCTCCGGCGTGTGCAGCGTCTCCGGCACGTGGAGATGCGACACGATGATCCAGTTGAGCAGGGCGAGCACGATGAAGTTGAGCATGATCGTCGTGATCACTTCGTGCGCGCCGAAGCGCGCGCGGAGCACGCCCGGTACCCACCCTACCACGCCGCCCGCCGCCATCGCCGCGAGGATCGCGAGCGGAATCGCGAGCAGGGCAGGGGTCCCGACGGGAAGCACGAGCCCCACGAGCGCCGCGGCGAAGCCGCCCGCCGCGAGCTGCCCCTCGCCGCCGATGTTGAACAGCCCCGCCTGCAACCCGATCGAGACCGCGAGTCCCGTGCAGATGAGCGTCGTCGCCTTGTACAGCACCTGCCCGAAACCGTAGGCGTTCCCCCACGTCCCGGCGAGCAGCATCCGGTACACTTCGCCCGGCGACTGCCCCACGCTGAGGATGAGCAGATCGCCCGCGACGATCGCGATGAGCAGGGCGACGAACGGCGGCAGCAACGCCTCCTCGGCGCGCGCGCGCAACGTGGCGGCCGTCATGATATCGACAGGGTGGCGACGGTCATGGAGTGATCACTGGATTGGCGATGGTGCCCTCGGCCGTGTCCTCGAGCAGGACGTCGCCCGCGCTTCCCTTCGCGCCCGTCATGAGCTCGCCGATCAGCTCCTCGTTCGCCTCGTCGCGCGACAGAATCCGGATGACGCGCCCCGCGTACATCACCGCGATGCGATCGGAGAGCGCGAGGACCTCGGCCAGCTCCGCGGACACGAGCAGGATCGCTTTGCCGTCATCGCGTGCGTCGCGAAGCCGAGCGTGGATGAACTCGATCGCGCCGACATCCACGCCGCGCGTCGGCTGCGCCGCGAGCAGCACGGAGAACTCGCCCCCCATCTCCCGCGCGATGACGATCTTCTGCTGGTTCCCGCCGGAGAGCGCGCGCGCAGGGAGCGACGGATCGGCGGGGCGGATGTCGAACGCCTCGATCTTCGCGCGCGCGTTCGCCGCGATGCGCGTGCGGTCGAGCGACAGCCCGCGCGTGAATCGCTCCTGCATGCCGAGGATGAGGTTGTCGCTCACGGAGTACTCGAGCACGAGTCCGCGCCGATGCCGGTCCTCGGGGATGTGCGCGAGCCCCGCGCGCGCTCGCTCGCGCACGCTCCATGTCGTCACGTCGTGCGATGCGCCATCGGTCCCCACGAGCGCGATCGTCCCGGCGGCCGGCCGCCGCAGCCCCGCGATCGCTTCGATGAGCTCCGTCTGCCCATTCCCCTCCACGCCCGCGATGCCGAGGATCTGTCCCGGCGCGACCGCGAACGACACGTCGTTGACCGCATGCGGACGGGTGGGCGTGGAGACGGTGAGGCCGCGAACGGCGAGGGAGGAGGGACCTCCCTCCTTTCGCCTCCCTCCTCCCTCGCCGTCCCGCGTCCCGACCAACGTCACCTCACGCCCCACCATCGCCCGTGCGATCTCGGCCGGTGTCGTGTCGCGCGTCGCCATGCGCGCCACCGTCTCGCCGTGACGCATGACGGTGATGCGATCGGACACGTCCATCACTTCATCGAGCTTGTGCGTGATGAGGATGATCGTCCCGCCGCTCTCGCGCAGCCGACGCAGCACGCGCCACAGCTCGCGCACTTCCGGAGGCGACAACACCGCCGTGGGCTCGTCGAGGATCAGGATGCGCGCACCGCGGAAGAGCGTCTTGAGGATCTCGACGCGCTGCGCCTCGCCCACAGAGAGATCCTTGACGATGCGGCGCGGATCGACCGCGAGTCCGTACCGCTCGCCAACCTCGCGGACCTCGCGATTCGCGCGCGCCATGTCGAGCCGCACGCCGCGCACCGGCTCGCGTCCCAGCACCACGTTCTCCGCGATGGTGAGCGTCGGCACGAGCATGAAGTGCTGGTGCACCATCCCCACACCTGCCGCGATCGCTTCCGCGGTCGTCCACCCCGTCACGTCGCGGCCGTCGACGACCACCTGCCCGGCATCGGGTGGAAAGAGCCCCGCGAGGATGTGCATGAGCGTCGACTTCCCCGCGCCATTCTCCCCCACGAGCGCGTGCACTTCCCCCGCGGCCACCTCGAGATTCGCATCGCGATCCGCCCGCGTGGCACCGAAGCGCTTCTCGATGTGGTGCATGGCGACGGCGAGGGATGCGGGATGCGGGAGGCGGGAGGCGGGAACGGCTCGTGGAGACGGATCCCTCTCCGCCGAGGCAGTTTCTGCTCTCTCCTTTCTGCTCTCTGCTCTCTGCGGTTCCGCATCCCGCATCCCGCGTCCCGCATCCCGCGCCGTCATTGCGCCGGCACCTCGATCTTCCCCGCGATGATGTCGCGCTTGATCTGCTCGAGCCGCGCGTGCACGCTGTCGGGAATCAACGCCTTGTTGTGCTCGTCGTACACGTACCCTACGCCGTTCTCGGCCAGGCCGTATTCATAGATGCCGCCCTTGAACGTGCCGTTCTTCTCGCGGCGGATCTGGTCGAACACCGCTTCGTCCACGCCTTTCACCATCGACGTGAGTACGTGCCCCGGAGCTTCGCTGTACTGGTCGGCGTCCACACCGATCGCCAGCTTCCCCGTCTGCCGTGCCGCCTCGAAGACGCCGAGCCCCGTGGAGCCTGAGGCGTGGAAGATGATGTTGACGCCGGACTGATACTGGCTGAGCGCCAATTCCTTCCCCTTGCCGGGATCGCGGAACGCATCGGGCGTGACGCCTGCGTACTGCGCGATCACCGTGCAGTCGGGGCACACGTACTTCACGCCCGCGCGGTACCCCGCCTCGAACTTGTGAATGAGTGGGATGTCCATCCCGCCCACGAATCCGACTTTCTTCGAGTGTCCGACGAGCGCCGCGAGCGCGCCCACCAGAAACGAGCCCTGCTCCTCGCGGAACTTCACCGCCGCGAGATTGGGCGGCGGCGGGATCACGTGCCCCTTGTCGTCCGTCTTCACCGAGTAATCGACGCCCACGAAGTGAACGTTGGGATATTCTTTGGCGAGCGCGGTCAGATCGTCGCTGAAGATGAAGCCGACGCCGACGACGACGTCCATCCCCTCGGCCGCGAGCAGGCGCAGTCCCGCTTCGCGGTCGGACCCTTCACCAGGCTCGATGAAATGCGGATGCGCGTCCAGATCGTCCGCCGCCATCTCCGCACCGCGGTACGCCCCGTCGTTGAACGACTTGTCCCCGCGTCCGCCGACGTCGAACACGACGCCCACGTCGAGCCCCGCCCCCCGCGTGGCCGGGGTGGCCCCTGAGGGGTGAGCGAAGAGCAGAACGATGTGGGCGAGGAGGAGCAGCAGGACGACGAGGAAGAGGTTCCGCATGGAGCCTGTAAAGTTGCTCCGAGAAGCGGGACGGGCAAGAGAGTGAGTCAGTGAGTCAGTGGGTCAGTGAGTCAGAGGGAAAGGGAGGAGGGAGGCGTACAGCGGTGTCATTCCGAGCGAACGCGAGGAATCTCGGGCTGCCTGTCATCCCGAGCGCAAGCGAGGGATCTCGCTCGATGGCCGAGATCCCTCGCTTGCGCTCGGGATGACACCCGCCCCTCGGGATGACAAGCGCCCGAGATGCCCCCCGCCGGTTCCTCCCTTCTCCCTTCTCCCTCCTCCCTGTCGTTCTGACACACTGACCTACTGACTCACTTTCTTCCCTCACCCGTCGTCCGTCCCATCCAGCGCCCTCTCCAACTCCCCCTTGAGCGCCGGATGCGTTCGGTAGAAGTACAGCCCCATGAGGAACGCCGAGATCACGTTGCCGGCCGCGACGGTGTACCAGGCCAGCCCTTCGAGCGGAAGGAAGGTGCTCAGGATCGACGTGTAGCCGTAGAAGCCGATCTCGAGCATGACGAAGAGGATGAGCGCGCCGGCGAGCACGGCGGGCTGACGATCCCCGGCGTGAATGATGACGGCCGCGATGATCCCGACGACGATGAACGCCACATAGTGGAACACGGTGTAGAAGGCCACGAACACCGCCGTCCCCTCGCGCACGGGACCGAACACACTCCAGAGCGCCTCGCCGAGCACACGCGGTGTGTAGAGCGGATTGTGGATGAGGATGTCGATGGCGAGAAACCAGATGGCGACAGCTGTCGCGCCGATGACGCCGGCGATCACGCCTTCGCGAAAGGCGCTGTGCTCACTAGGCAGCATGGAGATGTCCATCCCGGTAACGCATGTGGGTACTGCCTGCAAGCGTTGGGCCTCCCGGTGCTCCAACCGGAGGGGGCACTCCAAACGGCAGGCTTGGATCGCCGGCCTTCGTCGCAAGCCTTTGTCCGCCGCGGGTCATTGTCACGCGATACATTTCTCGGTATGCCCACGCGCATTCGCACCCGCGTGCTCGTGGTCGGCAGCGGCGTGGCCGGCCTCCATACCGCCTGGCGCGCGTCGGAGTCGGCCGATGTCGTGGTCATGACCAAGCGCTCGCTCTTCGACAGCGCGACAGCGTACGCGCAGGGCGGGATCGCCGCGGCACTCGGCGCCGGCGACTCGCCGATGCTCCACCGCAACGACACCCTCGCCGCCGGCGCCGCACTCTGCGATGCCCGCGCTGTCGATGTGTTGGTCACCGAAGGACCGGCGCGTGTGCGCGAGCTGCAGGCCGCCGGTGCGCGCTTCGACCTCGAGCCCGGCGGCGACTTCAAGCTTGGCCGCGAGGCCGCGCACTCGCGCAGCCGCATCGTGCATGCACAGGGCGATCGATCGGGCGCCGAGGTCGCGCGCACCCTCATCGCCCGCGTGCGGGATGCGAAGCGCGTGCAGGTGCTCGAGCGCGCCCGCGTGCTCGACCTCCTGGTCGATGGCGGCGTCTGCTGCGGCGTGCGTGCGAGCGTCGCCGGCCGCGCCGTCGAGGTGATCGCCGACGCGACCGTGCTCGCGACCGGCGGATGCGGCCAGCTCTTCCGCTACACCACCAACCCCGCCGTCGCGACGGGAGACGGCTTCGCCATCGCGCACCGCGCCGGCGTGCGCCTCGCCGACATGGAGTTCGTACAGTTCCACCCCACCGCGCTCGACACACCCGAGAACCCGCTCTCCCTCATCTCCGAGGCGGTGCGCGGTGAGGGCGCGATCCTCGTCAACGACGCGGGCGAGCGATTCATGCTCGCCCGCCACCCGCAAGCGGAGCTCGCACCGCGCGATGTGGTCGCTCGCGAGATCTTCCGCGAGCAGCGCACCGGTTCCCGCGTCTGGCTCGACGCCACGCACCTCGGCGCCAAGTTCCCGGATCGCTTCCCCGGCATCTTCGCGCTGTGCACGGCACGCGGCATCGACCCGCGCACCGAGCTCATCCCCGTCACCCCCGCCGCGCACTACATGATGGGCGGCATCGTGACCGACCTCGCGGGACGCTCGAGCCTGCCGCGTCTGTACGCGTGCGGCGAGGTGTCGAACACCGGCGTGCACGGCGCCAACCGGCTCGCGTCGAACTCGCTGCTCGAAGGTTTGGTCTTCGCCGAACGCGTCGCGCGTGATCTGCAGACGACGCCCGCACTCGGCGCCGAGCCGCCGCTCGAGGAGTGGGAAGTCCCCGTGCTGTACGACCGCGGCGCCGCACAGGTGGCCGCCAACGAGATTCGCGACGCGATGTGGCGCGACGCCGGCATCGACCGTCGCGCGACCGGGCTCCGCCGCTGCCTCGCCGCACTCGACGAGATCGCGTCGCGCCTCCCCGCGGGCGCCACGGAGGAGATGAACATGGTGCAGACCGCCCAGCTCATCGCGCGCGGCGCCCTCCTGCGCAAAGAGTCCCGCGGCGGCCACTTCCGCAGCGACTTCCCCGCCACGAAGCGGACCTGGGAGGGGAGGCACATTACTTGGTGAGTCAGTGAGTCAGTGGGTCAGTGAGTCAGAGGGCAAGGGAGGAGGGAGGAGCAACGACCTGGGGAAGCGTTGTCATTCCGAGCGAACGCGAGGAATCCCAGCCGCCTGCCATCCCGAGCGACGGATGTCATCCCGAGCGGAGCGAGGGATCTCGCTCGCAGCCCGAGATCCCTCGCTCCGCTCGGGATGACACCGCTGTACGCCTCCCTCCTCCCTGTAGTTCTGACCCACTGACCCACTGACTCACTTCTTCTCCCTTCCCCCCGCCTCCCCGCCCGGCGAAGTTTCAGACATGACTACCAGCGTCTCCGATCTCCAGTCTCGCATCCGGTCCCTCGCTCGCGAGCGCAACGCCGTCATCCTCGCGCACAACTACGAGCGGCCCGAGGTGCAGGACGTCGCCGACATCGTCGGGGACTCGCTCGGACTGTCGCGCGCCGCGGCGAGCACCGAGGCGGACGTCATCGTCTTCTGCGGTGTGCACTTCATGGCGGAGACGGCGGCCATTCTGTCGCCCGAGAAGACGGTGCTCCTCCCCGATCTCGCCGCGGGGTGCTCGCTCGCCGAAACCATCGACGCCGAGCAGCTGCGCGCGTGGAAGGCCGAGCACCCGGGTGCCGTCGTCGTCTCCTACGTGAACACCACGGCCGAAGTGAAGGCGGAGAGCGATTATTGCTGCACCTCGGGCAATGCGGTCGAAGTCGTGCGTTCGATCCCCGAGGAGCAGGAGATTCTCTTTCTCCCCGACATGTTCCTCGGCGCGCACGTCCGCCGCATAACGGGGCGCGAGAACATGCACGTGTGGATGGGTGAATGCCACGTGCACGCGGGAATCAGCCCCGACAACGTGCGACGCCAGCGCGCCGTCCACCCGGAGGCCGAATTCCTCATCCATCCAGAGTGCGGCTGCTCGACGAGCGTGCTCGAGGCCATGTCCGCGGGCGACATCGACGCCGAGGGCGTGCAGATCCTCTCCACCGAAGGGATGATGCGGCGCCCCGCCGTGTCGAATGCCGACGAGTTCATCGTCGCGACCGAGGTGGGGATTCTGCATCGTCTGCAGAAGGAGAATCCCGCGAAGCGCTTCTACGCCGCGAACGAGCGCGCGTCGTGCATGTACATGAAGATGACGACGCTCCCCAAGGTGCTGCACGCGCTCGAGGCGCTCGAGCACCGCATCACCGTCCCGCCCGAAACGGCATCGCGCGCGCGGCTCGCGATCGAGCGGATGCTCGCGATCGGCGGCTCGACGGCCTCGCGGCGCGCGCTGCAGGACGCGGGCGTCCACGAATGAGCACGCCGGCGGGGGCATGAGCGAGCGCGAGACGCATCCTCCGCGGCGCATCACGCCCGTTGGCGGATGCGCCGTTCCGCCGGACGATCCGCTGCGCTTCCCGCTGGACGAATCCGAGCTCGACACGTTCGTGCGCGCCGCGCTCACCGAGGACGGCGCCTTCGACGACATCACGACCATCGCGACTGTCCCGACCGATCGGCACGAGCACGGCACCATCGTCGCGCGGCACGCGGGCGTCGTCGCCGGCGTGCCGCTCGCCATCGCCGCGTTCCGTCTGCTCGATCCCCACGCGACCATCCGTATCGATGCCGACGATGGCGTCCGCGTCTCAGCGGGCATGCCGATCCTGCGCGTGAGCGCGCACGCGCGGGCCATCCTGTCCGCGGAGCGCGTCGCACTCAACTTCCTGCAGCGGCTCTCCGGCATCGCCACGCTCACCGGCCGCTACGTGGACGCCGTGCGCGGCACCCGCGCCCGCATCCTCGACACGCGCAAGACGACGCCCGGCCTCCGCGCCCTCGAAAAGTACGCCGTGCGCGCGGGCGGCGGTCGCAACCATCGCTTCGGGCTGAGCGACGCCGTCCTCATCAAGGACAATCACATCGCCGCCGTGGATGGCGATGTGCGCCTCGCCATCGAACGCGCTCGCGAGTTCGTCGAGCCCGGCACCGTCATCGAGGTCGAGTGCGACTCGGCGGAGCAGGTGCGGCTGGCGCTCGACGCCGATGCGGACATCATCCTCCTCGACAACATGCGCCCACCGCAGCTCGCCGAGTGCGTCGCGATCGTGCACGGTCGCGCGTGGACGGAGGCGTCCGGCGGCATCACATTGGAGACGGTGCGCGCGGTGGCCGAGACCGGTGTGGATCGCATCTCGGTCGGAGCGCTCACGCATTCAGCAATCGCACTGGACATCGGGTTGGATTTTCAGGCGTCGGGATGAGCGACCTCCTCGCGGCACGCTCGCAGATGGCGATGTCGCTGGCGTTCCACATCATCTTCGCGATGATCGCGATCGGCATGCCCCTGCTCATGGTGCTCGCCGAATATCGATGGCGACGCACCGGCGACGGGATCTACCTCGATCTCGCCAAGCGATGGGCCAAGGGGAGTGCGATTCTATTTGCCGTGGGCGCCGTGTCCGGGACGGTGCTGTCGTTCGAGCTCGGGCTGCTCTGGCCCGGCTTCATGCGCTACGCCGGCGCGATCATCGGGATGCCGTTCTCGCTCGAGGGCTTCGCCTTCTTCACGGAAGCGATCTTCCTCGGCGTGTATCTGTACGGGTGGAACCGCGTGTCGCCGCGCGCGCACCTTCTGGCCGGCGTGGTCGTCGCGCTGAGTGGGGCGGCCTCTGCCATCTTCGTGGTGATCGCCAATGCGTGGATGAACGCACCCACCGGCTTCCAGCTCGTGAACGGCCAACCGGTGAACATCGATCCGATCGCCGCGATGCGGAACGCGGCCGCGCTCCCCGAGGTCGTGCACATGGTGCTCGCCGCGTATGCCGCGACGGGCTTTGCCGTGGCGGGCGTGCATGCGGCGCTCCTGCTCCGTAATCCGGCCAACGCGTTCCACCGCCGAGCACTCAGCGTCGCGCTCATCATGGCGGTGCCCGCCGCCATCGTTCAGCCCTTCTCGGGCGACATCAATGCGCGCGCCGTGGCGGAGCAGCAGCCGTCCAAGCTCGCGGCCATGGAGGGGCAGTTCCGCACCGAGGCCGGCGCCCCGCTGCGCATCGGCGGCGTGCCCGATGTGGCCGAGCGCGAGACCCGCTACGCGATCGAGATCCCGCGCGGACTCTCGCTCCTCGCGTTCCACGATCCGAACGCCGTGGTCACGGGACTGGAGGCATTTCCACGGCGCGACTGGCCGCCGGTGCTCCCCGTGCACGCGAGCTTCCAGATCATGGTGGCGCTCGGCACCTACATGGCCCTCGTCGCGATCTGGGCGCTGGTGCTCGGCCTCCGCAAGCGGGATCTCGCATCCAACCGGTGGCTCATGCGCGCCATCGCCATCGCGGCGCCCTTCGGCTTCATCGCCACCGAGGCCGGGTGGACCGTTACAGAAGTTGGGCGACAGCCGTGGGTCATCTACGGCGTGATGCGCACGGCGGATGCGGTGACGCCGATGCCGGGGCTCATCGTGCCGTTTCTCGTGTTCACCGCGCTCTATCTCTTTCTCGCGGCCATCGTGATCTGGCTGCTGGCCCATCACATTGGGGCGAGTCCGGACATCATCGAGCGCACCCGGCGCGTGGGGCTCGTGGAGGAAGCGGGACCGTGAGCGCGCCGCTCGCGCTGGCGACCATCGTCGCCGCGCTCATGCTCGTGTCGCTGACCGCCTACGCGCTCTCCGGCGGCGCGGACTTCGGGGGCGGTGTGTGGGACTTCCTGGCGTCCGGTCCGCGCCGCGCGCAGCAGCGCGCGCTCATCTCCCACGCCATCGGTCCGATCTGGGAAGCGAATCACGTCTGGCTGATCATCGTCGTCGTCCTGCTCTTCACCTGCTTCCCGCCGGCGTTCGCGCTGCTCGCCATCACGTTGCACATCCCGCTCGCGCTCATGCTCATCGGGATCGTGCTCCGCGGCTCGGCCTTCGCCTTCCGGACGTACGACAGTCATCAGGATGGCGCGCAGCGGCGGTGGGGGCGCACGTTCGCCATCGCGAGCACCGCCACGCCCGTGCTGCTCGGCATCTGCATCGGCGCGATCACCGAGGGTCGATTGGTCATCGTGCCGGGCGAGCCCTTTCTCTCGGGGTTCGTAATGCCGTGGCTCACCCCGTTCACCATCGGTGTGGGCGTGTTCGCACTCGCGCTCTTCGCCTTTCTGGCCGCCGTGTACCTGACGATGGACGCTCCCGACGAGCCCTTGCGCGAGGACTTCCGTGTGCGCGCCCTCATCGCCGCCGCCGCCGTGTTCGTCGCCGCATTCGGCGTGCTGCTGCTCGCGCAGCGCGCCGCGCCGCGCATGCACGCCTGGCTCACCACTTCCATTTGGGCGCTCCCGCTGCAGGTTGCGACCGCGCTCGCGGCCCTCACCGCCATCTGGGCGCTCTGGGCGCGGCGATACCCGCTCGCCCGCTTCGCGGCCGTGGCGCAGGTGACGCTCATACTCTGGGGGTGGGCGCTCGCGCTGTACCCGTACATCGTGCCGCCCACGTTGACCCTCGAGCAGGCGGCGGCGCCGGCGATCACGCTGCGGCTCGTGCTCTGGGCGCTCGCCATCGGGGCTGTGGTCCTCTTTCCATCGTTGTACTATCTGTTTCGCGTCTTCAAGCGCGGCGAGGAGGCGTTCGATCCGTTGGATCGAGAGGAGTAAGCGGATTCCATCCCAACGAGGGCGTGTGGACGATGGCGCAGCGCGCGTGGCGGAGTGTGGTGGCGATGCTCATCGGCGTTCTCCTGTTCCCCGTAGCCGCGCGTGCGCAGACCCGCCGAGATGCGGTGCTCGTCGCGCGCGTGATCGACATCGAGACGGGCAACCCGCTGGAGGGCGTCGAGCTGCGGCTGGTGGAGCTCGGGCGCGTGGCGCGTTCGAACCGGCAGGGCATCGTCCACTTCACGAAGATCCCGCCGGGGAGCTATAACCTGTTCGCGCGCCGGCTCGGCATCGCCCGCCGGTAACGGAGTCCCGCCGCGCTACGACGTTGCTCGCCACTCGCCACTCGCCACGAGACTGACGACCCCCACCGTCGTTTTCCTGACGCGCGCCACACATGACCCTTGACAGCGCGCCGGGCTAAGAGAATTATCCGTTCTGCCCATTTCCGGGCACTGTCCGCAATCGCACGTCGGTCATCCTGCTCGGATGACCCCTGCCGTACCGAAGTTCCAGCCGTACCGAAGTTCCAGCCGTACCGCACGACCACCATCTCTGCACCCGTCAATTTCGCGGGTGCGGTTCAGCTTCGCCCGCAGTAGCCGCCCTGTTCCACCCGAACGGCTGAGTCTGCCCGTGACTCGCGCCGGCCCCGCTTCGGATGAACCTCGCGACACGCTGTGCGCGGAGCGTGTTCCATCTTCATCACGCAGGGCAGGAGGAGTCATGATGAAACAGCTTTGTCGTGTCCTCGTCGGTGCATGCGCGGTGCTGGGGCTCCCCGCCTTGGCTGTAGCGCAGCAACCGACCACGATCACCGGCAGGGTGACTAGCGAGGGCGGCATCCCGCTCGCCTCCGCGCAGGTCTACCTGGAGGGGATGAGCCTCGGGGGGCTCACACAGGCGGACGGGAGCTACTCGATCACCGTGCCGGCGGATCGAGCGACCGGACAGCAGGCGACGCTGACGGCGCGCCTGATCGGATACAAGCAGGCGTCCGCCCCGATCACGCTCTCCGCGGGCCACCTCACGCACGACTTCCAGCTCACCGTCAATCCGGTGCAGCTCCAGGGCGTGGTCGTGACGGGTATCGGCGGTGCCCAGAAGAAGAGTCAGCTCGGCACGGCGGTCCAGCAGGTTACCTCGCAGCAACTCAACACGACGCATGCGCAGAACGTCGAGGACCAGCTCGGGGGTAAGGTCGCCGGTGTCCAGGTCAGCTCGTCGGGCACCCAGGGCGGTTCGACGCACATCGTGATTCGCGGCGCGAACTCGATCAACGGGAACAACGAGCCGCTCTACATCGTGGACGGCATCGCGGTCGACAACAGCAACATCCTCGGCGGCAGCAACGACCGCGGCGGCCACGACTTCGGCAGCCCGATCAGCGATCTCAACGCCGACGACATCGCCAGCATCACGGTCCTGAAGGGCCCGAACGCCGCCGCGCTCTACGGTTCGCGCGCGGCCAACGGCGTGGTGCTCATCACGACCAAGCACGGCTCGGCGACGGGCGGCAAGATCCAGACGCAGTTCAATACCAGCCAGACCTGGGACAGCCCCTCGATCCTCCCCGATTACCAGAACATGTACGGGCAGGGGTCGGGCGGTCAGTTCAAGTACGTGGATGGCGCCGGCTCCGGTATCTTCGACTTCTGGGATGCGAGCTACGGTCCCAAGCTCGACGGCCGGCTGATCGACCAGTTCACCGGGCCGCAGCAGCCCTGGGTCGCGCACCCTGACAACGTCAAGAACTTCTTCAACACGGGGCGCACCTCCATCAGCACCATCGCGTTCTCGGGTGGTACCGATCAGGCCAGCGCCCGTGCCTCGCTCGGCTACTCGAACGTCGATGGCTACATCCCGAACAGCACGTTCCGGAAGCTCAGCGGCTCGTTGAGCGGGTCGCTCAACCTTGGCAGCCACCTGTCGACGAACGCGAACGTCCAGTACATCACGAACCGCTCGCGCAACAATCCGGGCGTCGGCTACAACTCCGGGATCCTCGAGCAGTTCATCTGGTTCGGACGGCAGGTCGACATGGCGGCCCTCAAGGCCAAGCAGTACAACGCCGACGGCAGCCTGTTCAACTGGAACTCGAACTACCACAACAATCCGTACTGGCTGCAGTACGACAACATGATCAACCAGAACCGGGACAACGTCATCGCCAGCGGGTCGGCGAAGTACAAGTTCAACGACTGGTTGGATGCGTCGCTCCTCGCCGGGCTGAACAACTGGAACACCGATGTGAACGAGGATTTCGCCAAGGGCAACCTCGTTTACTCCGATCAGAGCTACGCCGGCGCGCTGCATCTCTACAACATGGCGAACACCGAGCAGAATACGCAGCTCCTGCTCAACGCCAACAAGGACGTGACGACCCGGCTGAACCTGACGGCCACGGCCGGTGCGGCGCACCGCTACGCGCGCTACACCGAGACCGACCAGACGACGGATGGTCTTTCGGTAGCCGGGATCTACAACCTGTCGAACGCGGCCATCACGCCGACGCTCACGCAGCGGTTCCAGCAGCGCGGGATCAACAGCGTTTTCGGGTCGGCGTCGTTCACCTGGGACAACTGGTGGACCGTCGAAGGGACGGCGCGTAACGACTGGTCGTCGACGCTGCCGAAGGGGAGCAACTCCTACTTCTACCCCTCCGCCAACACGTCCATCGTGGTGACGAACCTGTTCCCGTCGCTCAAGAACAGCGTGCTGTCGTACCTGAAGCTGCGCGGCGGTCTCGCGCGTGTGGGCGCGGACGCGGATCCGTATCAGCTCCTCACCACGTACAACGGGCTGTCGTCGAAGTTCGGCTCGAACCCGCAGTACACCCTGTCGAACACGATCGCCAACTCGGACCTCAAGCCCGAGATCACGACGAGTAGCGAAGTCGGCGCGGAGATGGAGTTCTTCAACGGCCGCGCGAGTGTCGACATGAGCTACTACGACAAGCGCACGAAGAACCAGATCATCAACCTGACCGTCGCGCCGAGCTCCGGCTTCGGCACCAAGGCCATCAACGCCGGTGAGATCGAGAACAAGGGCTTCGAGGCGCAGATCACGGCCACGCCCCTGCAGCTGGCCAACGGCTTCCAGTGGACCACGTCGTTCAACTACGCGCACAACAAGGGGAAGGTGAATTCGCTGTACCCCGGCCTCACCCGCTACCTGATCTACAGCGACTGGGGTGCACAGCTCGAGGCGCGCGTCGGCCAGCCGTACGGCGACATCTACGGCTACAAGGTCCTCACGGACAGCGCGACCGGACTGCCGCTCACCTCGGGTGGCGTGTTGCAGGGTACGTCCCAGCGGTACGTCCTCGGCAACGTCTATCCTGATTGGACCGGCGGGTGGAGCAACGACTTCCACTACAAGGGCGCGTCGCTGAGCTTCCTGTTCGACATCCACGAGGGTGGCGATATCTTCAGCGTCAGCAACATGTTCGGTGATGAGACCGGCATCTTCACGCGGGACCTCAAGGGCCGCGAGATCGATTGGAACAACCCCGGCATCACCGTGAACGGCATTGACGCCGACACGAAGCAGAAGAACACCACGAACGTCACGACCGAGGACTACTGGAACGCGACGTTCGAGATCCACTCGCTGTACGTGTACGACGACAGCTGGATCAAGCTGCGCGAGGTCACGCTCGGATACGACCTGCCGGAGAAGTGGGCGAACTTCCTACACGCGTCGTCGGCCAACATCGCGGTGGTGGGTCGCAATCTGTGGACGCACACGCACGTGCCGAACATCGACCCCGAATTCTCCTATCAGACCGGTAACGTACAGGGCTTCGAGTTCGCGGCGCTGCCGAATCCCAGGAGCCTGGGCTTCAACCTGCGCATCACGCCGTAACCGAACACTCCTGGAGAGATCAGACGATGAAAACGAAAGCACTGGCAACGGTCGCCGGGCTTGCGCTCGCCGCTGGAGTGGTAGGGTGCAATAACGGCTTGACCGACCTCAACAACAACCCGAACAGCCCGACATCCGCTCCGCCGGGCGCGCTGTTCACCTACGCGGCGCGCGATGCCGTCGGCACGTGGCTGGGCGGCGGGTCCGCCGACCTGCGTGGGGCGGAGTTCGTCGCGCAGCAGCTCGGCGAGGCGCAGTATCCGCAGGAGGATGAGTACCAGCGCCTCCAGGCCTCGAACACGGCCGGGTTGTTCGACAACTCGTACCAGAATCACCTGGAGGATCTGCGCAAGGTCATCGCGGCAGGGCAGGATGCGCAGGATGCCGGCATCTACGGCCCGGCGATGGTGCTGCAGACCTGGAGCTTCGACTACCTCACCGACCTGTTCGGTGATGTCCCCTACTCGGATGCCCTCAAGGGCGATTCGACGGGTGATTCGGCGCTCAAGCCGAAGTACGACAAGCAGTCGGACATCTACACCGGGATGTTCAAGACGCTCACCGATGCGGTGACCGCGATGGATGCGGGCGGCGCAGCGGGTCTCGGCGGTGCTGATCCGATCTACGGCGGCGATCTCGGCGAGTGGGAGAAGTTCGCCAACTCGCTGCACGCGCGGCTGGCGATGCGGATCGTCAACGTAGATGAGACGACTGCACGGGCCGAGCTCAAGGCCGCGTTCACGGCGCCTGGCGGCGTGATCGAGTCGAACGCCGACAACGCCGAGCTCAGGTGGCCCGGTGACGGTGTCTACAACAACCCCTGGACCGACAACTTCAAGGGCCGCGATGATCACCGGATGGCGAAGCCCTTCATGGACATCCTGGTGGCCAACAACGACCCGCGCCTGCCGATCTGGGCGCAGCCGGTTCAGGATTCCTCGGTCTACGCGAACGGCTACGGCGGGATGCCGAACGGTCTGAGCCAGGCCGAGGCGGGTACGTGGACCGGTACGGCGTCGCGCCCCGGGGCGATCTTCTGGCCCGGTGCCACGTCCATCGGTGTGATCGGCAGTCCGGCCAACGCGTCGCTCCCCTCGTACCTGATGACCGCCGCCGAGGTGGACTTCATCAAGGCGGAGATGGCCGAGCGCGGCTTCGATCCGTTCAACGCCGGACAGGCGAAGGGCTTCTACGAGGATGGTATCCGTGCCTCGATGGAGCAGTGGGGTGTCACGGACCAGGCGGCGATCGACGCCTATCTCGCCGGGCCCAACGTGGCCTACAAGGGTGATGGGACCGGTACAAGCGGCGATCCGGGCCTGAAGCAGATCGCCGTGCAGAAGTGGCTGGCGCTGTTCACCGATGGCAGCCAGGCCTGGTTCGAGTGGCGCCGTACCTGCCAGCCGCAGACGATCGTGGCTGGTCCAGCGGCGATCATCCCGACGGTTCCGCGCCGGTACGAGTACTCGACCACGGAGCAAACCGTCAATGCGGACAACCTGGCCGCGGCGGTCGCGGACCTGGACGGAGGGAAGGACGACTTCACCTCCCGTATGTGGTGGGACAACAGCAAAGTAACGGGCAACGCACCGACATACGTGGACGACGCGACCTGCACCGGGCATCGGTAAGAGCCGGTCCTCGCACACTAAGGCTGTACGCCATTCGGTTCGATCTCCGATTCCAGGACTGCTCGTTGGAGTCTGCGTATCGACCGGATGGCGTGAGGCCTGAGACCTCGCC
>DASVCF010000067.1:0-7319 GCA_036381735.1 Gemmatimonadaceae bacterium
GGCCGATCGATGCGGCCGTGGCGGAGCGCGACCGTGCGCGGGCGGAACTCGCGCTGGCGAAGCAGGAGAGCGATGCGACCATCGCGCAGTCACTCCGCGAGCGCGCGATCGCCCTTCGCAAGGCGACGCGGGACGAACAGCTGCTCGCGAGCGCGCGGCGCGTGGCGGCCATGTCGCTCCAGGCGTATCGTGAAGGTGCGATCCCACTCGCGAACGTGCTCGAGGCCGAACGCAACGCGCGCGACGTCCAGGCCCAGTACATCGACGATGTGGCGGCGGCGAACAGCGCGCATGCCGCCGTCCAGCTCTTCACCCTCACCACCGCTCGGCCGTGACGATCTCTCGACACACGCGCGCCGCGTTGGCCGCCGTCGCATTCGCCGCACTCGCCCTGGGCTGCGGCTCACACGGCGCGGACGAATCGGACAGCACCGCACCCGCGACCGTCGCGGCGCGCACCGCGGCCGTCACCATGCGTCCGTTCGCCGTGACCGTGAACGCGATCGGCGCCGTGGCCGCACGCCCTGGACACTACGCCGAGCTCAGCGCGCCCGCGCCCGCACGCATCGCGCACATCTTCGTGACGCCCGGCCAGCGCGTGAAGCAGGGCGATCCGCTCATTGCTTTCGAGCGGGCACCGTTCGATGCCGAAGCCAACGGCGCCGAGGCGGCGCTCACGGCGGCGCAGAATGCGTACGACCGCGCCGTGCGGCTCGTGCACGACGGAATCCTGCCGCAGAAGGACGTGGACGAAGCCGCGGCGACGCTGGCGGAAGCGAAGGCGAATGCCGTGAAGGCACGACGCGCGCAGGAGCTCGCCACGCTCCGCTCGCCGCTCGACGGCGTCGTGACGCGCCTGTCGGCCGTCTTGAGCGCGTCCGTCGATGCCAATCAGCCACTCGTCGAAGTCGCGGATCCCACCGCGCTCGACATCGTGCTCCAGCTCTCGCCCACGCAGGCCGCGCCGGTGCACCCCGGTGACTCGGCGACGTTCACCGCGGGGCAGGATCCCGCCGGCGAGCGGCTCGGCACGGGGCGCATCACGGACGTCGGCGTGACCGTCGATTCGGTGTCCCGCACGGTGGCCGTGCGCGCGCACATCGCGCACCCCACGCGCCCGCTGCGCATCGGCGAGACCGTGTTCGGGCAGATCGCGGTGGCGGTGCACTCGCACGCGCTCACTGTGCCCACCGAAGCGCTCGTCCCCGACGGCGATGGCTTCAAGGTGTTCGTCGTCGATACACACGGCATTGCGCACGCTCGGCCAGTCACGGTCGGGGAGCGCTCCGAAGGGTTCGCCGAGATCACGAAGGGCGTACACGAGGGTGAGACCGTGGTGACGTACGGCGCCTACGGCGTCGAGGACAGCAGCCGCATCGTGCCGGTGCGGTCGTGAAGTTGTTCGACCTGCTGGCGCACCAGCGCCGCTTCATCTACCTCGTGGTCGCGCTCCTGAGCGCGGCGGGACTGTGGGCGGCCACGCGACTGCCGTCCGCCATCTACCCGGAGCTGCTCTTCCCACGCATCACGATCGTCGCGCAGGGCTCATCGCTCGGCGCACGGCAGGTGGTGTTCAGCATCACGCGTCCCATCGAGGAAGCGGTGAGCGTGGTCCCGGGCGTACAGCGCGTGCGCTCCAAGTCCATTCGCGGCGCGAGCGAGATCTCGATGACGTTCGCGCCGAATACCGACATGATCTACGCCCTGCAGCTCACGCAGGCGCGTGTGAATCAGGTGAAGGAGACTCTGCCGCCGGACATCAGCATCGAGGTGGAGCGGCTCACGCCGTCGCTCTTCCCCATCCTGTCGTACAACCTCGAGGGGGGTGATCCGGCGACGTTGTACGACATCGCGCGCTACGACATCAAGCCGATCATCTCGCGCGTGCCGGGCGTGGGGCGCGTGGACGTGCAGGGCTCCGATGTGCGCGAGATCGAAGTCATCGCGGATCCCGCGCGGCTCGCGGCGCACGGCCTGTCGTACGACGATCTCGCGACGGCGATCCGCCGAGCGGTTTCGGTGGCGGCCGTGGGGCGCGTGTCCAAGGACTACAAGCAGTACCTCATCGTGACCGATGTGGAGGCGCACGCGCCGGCGGACATCGGGAACGTGGTGCTGCCGGGCGGGCTCCGCGTGCGCGACATCGCGACCGTGCGGGTGGGTACGGAGGATCACACCAGCATCATCGCGGGCGATGGACGGCCGGCGGCCCTGCTGAACATCACGCGCCAGATCGGCGGGAACACGCTGACCATCGCGGACAGCGTCGCGCAGATCGCGAAGAGCGTGCAACGCACGCTGCCGGCGGGCGTGCACCTCAAGCCGGTGTACGACCAGGCCGCGCTCGTGCGCGATGCGGTGAAGTCGGTGCGCGACGCGATGCTCATCGGCGCGCTGCTGGCGGTCATCATCCTGCTCGTCTTCCTGCGGCACGGCCGCATCACGGCGATCAGCGCCACGTCCATCCCGCTCACGCTCGCCATCACGGTGTTCGTGATGCGCCTCATCGGACAGACGTTCAACCTGATGACGCTGGGGGCGATGGCCATCGCGATCGGCCTCGTGATCGACGACGCGGTGGTGATCACGGAGAACATCGCGCGCCATCTCGTGTTCACGCCGGAGCGCACGCTCGCCATTCGCGAGGCGGTGCAGGAGCTCATCTGGCCGGTGACGACTTCCACGCTCACGACGGTCGTCGTCTTCCTGCCGCTCGGGCTGCTCGAGGGCGTGGTCGGACAGTTCTTCAAGGCGCTCTCGATCACGCTCACCATCGCGGTGCTCGTGTCGCTGCTCCTCGCGCTGACGATCATCCCGCTCTTGAGCGAGCAGTTCGTCACGGCGCACGACGCGGAGGCGGAACCGGGCGAGGGTGAGGAGCCGCAGGGCGGCGGCGTGCTCGCGCGCATCGGGCGCCGCGTGGACAGTCTCACCTTGCAATACGAGCGCTCGCTTGGCGTCGTGCTCCACCATCCGCGCACGCTCATCGCGATCGCCGTGATGCTCATCGTCGCCGGCGTGTTGGTGGAGCGCACGATGGGCACCGGTTTCCTCCCCGAGATGGACGAGGGCGCGTTCGTGCTCGATTACTTCACCCCCGGCGGGACCGCGCTCGCGGAGACGGACCGCGAGGTGCGGGTTGCCGAGGGGATTCTGGCGTCGATCCCCGAGGTGAGCGGCACATCGCGCCGCACGGGCGCGGAGCTCGGGCTCTTCGCCACCGAGCAGAACAGCGGCGATATCGCCGTGCGACTGAAGCCGCCGGGGCAGCGACAGCGCGATATCTTCCAGGTGATCGATGACGCCCGATCGCGAATCAGCGTCGCGGTCCCGAGGTTGCACATTGAGTTCGTACAGATCCTCTCGGACGTGATCAACGACCTCGCCGGCGCGCCGTCGCCCGTGGAGATCAAGCTGTTCGGGGAGAACCTCGACGCGCTGGAGGCGTACGCGAAGCATCTCGCCCCATCGCTGGAGCAGGTGTCGGGGATCGAGGATCTCTACGATGGAGTGAGCGAGCCGAACGCCGAGATGATGATGCACATCGATGCCGCCGAGGCGAGCCGGCTGGGGCTCACGCCGGCGGACGTGGGCGACCAGGTGAGCGGCGCGCTGCTCGGCGTGCAGGCGGGGGCGATGCACGCGGGCGATCGATCGGTGGGGATCCGCGTGCGCGCACCGGACTCCGTGCGCTACGATCCGCTGCAGCTGCGCTCGCTCCCCCTGGTCATCGGGCCATCGAAGAGCCCGGTGCCGCTCGGCGCGGTCGCGGCGTTCACGCCCGAAGAATCGCGCGCCGAGCTCACGCGGGAGAATCAGCAGCAGATGATCTCCGTGACGGCGGACGTGAGCGACCGCGCGCTGGGCGACGTGATGAAGGATGTGCAGCGCGTGCTCGCCGCGAACCCCGCGCCCGCGGGGATCCGCGTGGAGCTGGGCGGCCAGTACGCGAGTCAGCAGCAGGCGTTCCGCGCGCTGCTCCTCGTGCTCGGCCTCGCCGCCGTGAGCGTGATCGCCGTCATGGTCGTGCAGTTCCAGTCGTTCGTCGAGCCGCTCATCGTCGTGCTCGCGGCACCGATCTCGTTCGTCGGCGCGCTGGTGCTCCTGCTCGTCACCGGCACCGCGCTCAACGTGTCGTCGTTCATGGGGCTCATTCTGCTCGTGGGGCTCGTCGTGAAGAACGGAATCATCCTCCTCGACTTCACGCGCATCCGGTTGCGCGAAGGGCTGCCGCTGGAGGCCGCGATCCGTGACGCGGCGCGTGTCCGTCTGCGTCCCATCCTCATGACCACACTGTGCACGCTGTTCGGGCTCTTCCCGCTCGCACTGGCGCTCGGCGCTGGCAGTGAGCTGCAGCGCCCGCTCGCGCTGGCGGTCATCGGCGGGCTCGCGCTGTCGACGCCGATCACGTTGTACGTGGTGCCGACGCTGCTCGTCATGGTGCGCGGGCGCGACTACATGCTCCCCGGCCACTCGGAGCTCCACACGCCGGCGTTGTCCGGTATCGGGTCGGGCTCCGTGCGTGGCGCGCACGCCGGATAACTCTACGGCGTCGTCGAGTCGGATTGCATGCGCATTCTCGTCGTCGAGGACGATCCGCGGCTTGCGAGCACGCTCGCCAAGGGGCTGCGCGAGCAGGCGTACGCCGTGGACATCGTCCACGATGGTGATCGTGCCGTGCAGCTCGCCGCCCTCAACGGCTATGACGCAATCGTGCTCGACGTGATGCTCCCCAGGCGCAACGGGCTCGAGGTGTGTCGCACCCTGCGGCGGCAGGGGCTGCGCGTGCCCGTACTCATGCTCACCGCGCGCGACACGGTGCAGGACAAGATCACCGGGCTGGATGCGGGCGCGGACGACTACCTCACCAAGCCCTTCGCCTTCGGCGAGCTCCTCGCGCGGCTGCGCGCGCTCATGCGTCGCGGGAACGAGCTTCTGCCGAGCGTGCTCACGGTGGGCGATCTCGTGGTCGACACGCGCAGCCAGACCGCGCGGCGCGCGGGGCGCGACATTCCGCTCACGGCCAAGGAGTACGCGCTGCTCGAGTTCCTCGCGCGCCACGCGGGGCGCGTGCTCGGGCGCGCGGAGATCTGCGAGCACGTGTGGGACGAGAATCACGATCCGTGGTCGAACGTGCTCGAGGTGAACATCAACCGGCTGCGGCGCAAGCTCGACGCGGGGGGCGTGCCATCGCTCATCCAGACGCGGCGGGGCGCTGGCTACATACTCGCGGCGCCCGCGGAAGATGCGAGTGCTTGAGTCGGTACGGGCGCGGCTCGCGCTCTGGCACACCGCCGCGCTCGCCGCGCTGCTCGTCGTGTTCGCGGCGGCGTCGTATGCGTTCCTCGCGCGCGCGACGCGCGAGCGGATGGACCGCTACCTGATGGCGACGGCGAGCGCCTTCGACGCCGAGCTGCAGGCGGAGCGCCAGGACGAGCGCACGAACGAGAAGGCGGTCACCGAAGCGGTGCGGGAGTTCCGTTTCCGCGACGTCCAGGTCGTCGTCTTCGACTCGTCGCTGCGGCGCGTGGTGGCGGACGGCGCGCAGGCGGCGACGCGGGACTCGGCGCGTCGCAACGACGCCCGACCGCGACACGCGGTGCGCGCGCTCGCACTGGCGAATGTGCTGCAGGCGCAACCCGATCGACGCGGGACGCTGGTGACGGTGGACGACGCATCGCGCGCCTACCGCGCCTACGCCGCACAGGTGCACCTCGATGGCGAGCCGTTCGTCGTCGCCGTCGTCGAATCGCTGCGCGGCCAGGAGGAGACGCTGGCGGAGATGCGCACCGCGTACCTCATCGCCATCCCGCTCGCACTCATCCTTGCGGGTACCGGCGGGTACGCGCTCGCGCGCCGGAGTCTCGCGCCCGTCGTCGCGTTGAGCGAGCGGGCGGCACGCATTGGTGCCGCGAATCCGCACGAGCGGCTGCCGGTCGTGAACCCGCGCGACGAGCTGGGCCAGCTGGCGCAGACGCTGAACGGATTGCTGAGCCGGTTGGCCGGCGCGCTGGATCAGCAGCGCCGCTTCATGGCCGACGCATCGCACGAGCTGCGCACGCCGGTCGCGATCATGCGCGGCGAGGCGGATATCGCGCTCGCGTCCCACGCACGGAGCGCGGACGAGTATCGCGAGGCGATGGCCGTCATCGGCGACGAGGGGAAGCGGTTGTCCAACATCGTCGACGATCTCTTCCTTCTCGCGCGCGCCGATGCGGGGCAGACGCCAGTGAGCATGCGCGAGTTGTATCTGGACGAGCTCGTGGCCGAGTGCGTGCGCGCGGCCCGATCCCTCGCGGTACGGCGCGGGATCGAGCTGTGCTGCGCGCCGCTCGTCGAGTCGCCCTATCGCGGGGACGAGGAGCTGTTGCGTCGCGTGCTGCTCAACCTGCTCGACAATGCGATCAAGTACTCGGAGCACGAGGCGCAGGTGCGCGTCGCGCTCGAGCGCGATGCGGCGGGTGCGCTGTATCGGATCGTCGTCATCGACACGGGCCCGGGGATTCCGGAAGATGCGCAGCCGCGGCTGTTCGAGCGCTTCTACCGCGCCGACCGCGCGCGCTCGCGCTCTCTGTCGTCGGCCACCGGTGGCGCCGGCCTCGGTCTCGCCATCGGGCGCATGGTCGCCGAAGCGCATGGTGGACGGCTCGAGCTCGTGCGCTCTTCTGCGCAGGGGAGCGAGTTCGCGCTCACGCTTCCCATCACTCACTCCATCTGATCATCCGTATGCCACAACTCTGGGTACTGCCGCTGCTTCTCGCGGCGTCCGGCGGCGGCGTGTCGAGCCCGCCGCCGTTGGGATCGTCCAATCTCGGAATGCAGCCATCCATCGGCTGGATCGCACCGCCGGTCGATCGCACCACTCCCCGGACGTCGGCGCGGATCGGCGCCGCCATCGATCGCGCGGCGATGGCCATCGACACGACGGCGGCCGATACAACGACCACGACCCGCACGCCGCTCTTCACCCGCCGCGACGCATGGATCGCCGGCGCGTTCGTGGCCGCCACCGCCGTCGCCATGCCCTTCGACCAACGCATCACCGAAGAGTTCCGCGATCCGTGGCCGCAGCAACGCACGGTCTTCCGCGACATGGCGAGCGACTTCAACTTCCTCGGCAGCCCGGGAGTGCTCTACGGGAGCGTGGCCGCGTACGGCATCGGGCGCCTGAGCGGCAGCCGGCGCGTGGCGGCGATGGGGTTGTACAGCACCGAGGCCATCGTGATCAGCGGTGCGGTGACGGGGCTCATCAAGGGGCTCGCGGGGCGCGCGCGCCCTTACGTGAACGACAACGATCCCGATAGCTTTGTGCTCGCCCG
>DASVCF010000068.1:0-5714 GCA_036381735.1 Gemmatimonadaceae bacterium
AGTAAGCAGAGGTGTCATCCCGAGCATGAGCGAGGGATCTCCAGCTGTCGTCATCCCCAGCGCAGTGATGGATCGCGAATGTCATCCCGAGCGGAGCGAGGGATCCCTCGCTCCGGTCGGGATGACGCCGCTCCCGCTCGGGATGACAGGCCGGTCCTGCTCTCTGCTTTCTGCTCTCTGCTTTCTGCTCTCTGTAGTTACGGCCTTCCCCACATCGGCCCCCCGAACAGGCGCGCGTAGAGGCGAATCCGCAGTGTTGTGTCGGAGATCTTCGGCGTGCGGCCGCCCGAACCGGCGATGGCGTTCGTGTGCTCGAAGCTCACCTCGAGGGGCAGCCACGTCTTCCCGGCCGCGTACGCGGCCAGCGTCGAGTAGAGCAGGCCGACGCTGATCCGCTGCTCGTGCTGCGCGGTCTCACGATCGAGAATCGACGCATCCAGTGTCACCGTGTCGCCCACGAAGTTCGTGGTCGTGAACGTTCCGCTGTAGCGGTCCTGCGCCTTGTGCCAGTACAGGTACTGGGCACCCAGCGAGAAGTAGTCGTCGATCACGAGGCGCGGCGTGAACGCGATCGAGTAGTAGTCGCCGAGATCGCGCTGCACGTTGAATGTGCGGTAGGCGCCCGCGATCGGCTGCTCGGGATCGGCGATGCGCATGATGCGCTGATCGGCGAGCTGGATGCCGTACGATCCCACGACGCTCGCCCAGAAGCGGCGCCCCAACACGATGTCGTTCTGCGAGCGGACCTCGACGTCGGTCTGTCCATCGCCGGTGCCGATGTCCAGAAAGTTGCTCGGTGAGCTCGGACTCCCCGTCCCGAGTCGCACGACCCCGGTCACGGCGCTCCGGACGTTCACGCCGCGACGGACGTGGAACCGGTCCGCCTGACCGACCGTGTTCAGCCATTGCACTTTCGCCGACAGCTCGATGTCACCCAGCCCCAGGCGGCTCACAGTCTGGATCGAGTCCGCCGCGATGCCGAATGCGGGATCGGTGACGAAGCGCTGCACGTCACCAACACCGGCTGGTGCCTGCGATGCGCTCGGCCCGGTGGACGTGATGTCGGTGATGCCGAAGCCCGCGAAGGTGCTGCTGAAGGTGGCCACCCGCGCGCGAATGGCATTGTCCGCGTCCGTGCCAGCGAGGGGCACGAAGAACGACGAGTCGTACACCTGCGCGAGCCCCGACGCGAAGCCTTGGGCGCTCGCGAGCAGGGACGGTCCGTTGGCCAACACGTTCGCGCAGTCGGTGCCGCTCGGGTTCGCGGTGCACGCGTCGATCTTTGCGCCGAGCGCGGCGGCGGCCGACGTGAACTGCTGCTGTAGCGCGGCGTTCGCATCCGCGGCCGCTCCCGGTGCGAGTCCCGGATTCACCCCGACGTTCCCCGCCGGCCCCGCCGAGTTGACGCGAAAGGCGACGTTGGTCTGCGTGCGCACGACCGGCACCATGACGCCCAGCTGCAACCAGTGCGTCACCCCCAGCTCGGCGCGAATGGGCGTCGTGCGCACGAGCGCATTCTCGTCGAGCGCCGTCTGACCGATGCTCACGTCGAAGCTCGACAGGCCCGACAGTGCGCGCACGTGCTGCTGTAGCGGCGCGAGGTTCTCGAACTGCGCGACGCCGGCGTCCGGTGCGGTGAGATCGGGCGCGAGCGGCCGTGGATTGCCGGCCGCGTCGTACCGTGCATCGTACCGCGACCAGGCGTTGGAGACGCTCAGCCGAAACCCGCCACCCGGCAGCGTGGTGGCATCGTCGCCGATGCCGAGTACGGCTTGCGCCCGAACGAGCGTCGGGATGCCGAGCAGCGCGGTGAGGACCAGAGCGCACGGGAGGGACGTACGAGGGGACATGCGGTGTGGGCGGATCGGAACGGAGCGTGCGTGGTGTGTGCCGCACTCGTTGACGGCCGGCGGCGAGACTACCATTGTACGTGGCTCGCTGTCAATCTAATAGCGCGCAGTCATTCCGCGTGCGGTGCATGAGCGCGGCGTCCTCACTCGAACCATGCCGTGAAACCAATTCCCGTTCCCGCCGTCCCCTGGCAGGTCACCGGTAACCACTGGCTCGCGCTGCCGTGCATCCATCCGCTGGATGGCTCGTTGCACGCACTCGGTGTGCTGCACCGCGGATCGCGCGCCGCACTCGAATTCGCAGGCTCGCCGACCTTCGCGACCGGCGACGGCCCGGCGTTGCTGCGTCCGGTCCTGCGCGTGGATGGCGAGCGCCGCGAGCTCGGCGCGCAGGGGCTGGCGTGGGAGCGTCTCTACGAGTGGCTTCCCACCTTCACATCGACCGTCGGCTCCCTCGTGGTGCGCGGGACGATCTTCGCGCCGTATGGGCGTGCGGCGGACGTGGCGGGTGCCGTGTACGCCATCATCGTCGAGAATCGCGGCAGTGAGGATGCGCGCGTCACACTCTCGCTCGAGGGAGTCTTCGGTCATCGGCAGCTCCGCGTGCGCACGCCGCGTCCGGCCGGCGACGCGCATCGCCTCGTCGTCGCGAACGATGTGATCGTGCTGGAGGGAAGTGCGCAACCATCGCTCGCGGCGCTCGCCATCGCCCCCGACGGCCCTGCGCGGATCGATACGACGCCGGGTGAGACGCCGGGCTTCGCGCTGCACCGCGACCTCGTGATTCCGCCGGGAGGGCGGGGGAGCGCGGCGTTCTACATCGCGGCGGGTCCCGAGCGCGACGGAGCCGAAGCGACGGTGGCCGTCATGCGACGGCGTGGATGGAGCGAGCTGCTCTCGGCCACCCGCGACGCGCTGCAGGCGCTGGAGCAGACCGTCGGTCACGAGGGGATCGACCGCCTCATCAATCGCAATCTGCTGTTCGCCTACTTCTACGCGACCGGGCGAGCACTCGACGATGCGCATTACTATCTCGTGCACTCGCGCGCGCCCTGGAACGGCGTGGGCGTGACCGTACGCGACTGGGAAGCGCTCATGTGGACCCTCCCCGCCGTGCAGCTGGCGGATGCGTCGCTCGCGCGCGAGCTCCTACTGCGTGCGTGCGAGCTTCACGGCTACGCGCCCGGCGACGGCGTGCACTACCTGGACGGCACGCTCTTCGAACCGGGATTGTCGCTCGAGGGCGTCGCCGCATTCGCGCTCGCCATCGACCGGTACATCCGCGAGACGGGCGACGAGCAGATCATCGATGAGCCGGTCGTCGCCGATACACTGTACGTCTCCGCCGAGGACCTCGCGAGCTTGCGCGATCAGCACGTGCCCCTCTATACCACCGAGGTGCTGCTCTCCGGCGCGCCGGCCCCGCATCCGTTCACCCTGCACGGCAACGCGGTCGCGGCGCAGGCGCTCGACGTCTTCCGCCGGACGCTCGATGAGGAGAGCGCGCGAACGGTCGAAGACCCCGATGCCGTGCGCGCCGCGCTGCGGCGGCACTTCTCCACGGAACGCGAAGGGCGCGTCACCTTCGCATCGGCCATCGATCTCGCGGGACACACCGTGTCCGAAGACGAGCCCGACGGCTCGGCGTTCTGGCTGCCGCTCTACGATGCCGTCGAGCGGCACGACTCCGTGTACCGTCGCACGGTGCGCGGACTCGGCACGGAGCCGCACGCCCTCGCGCAGCAGTGCGCGCGGCTCATGGGACCCGACGCGGCCGAGGTGCTGCAATGGCTCCGTCGCGCTCCGCTGGACAACGGCATCGCCGCGCAGTTCGTCGATGCCAACGGACACGCCGTGGCGAACGGTGGAGATGCCGCGCTGTCGGCGCTGCTTGCGTGGAGCGTCTGGTACGCCGTGCACGCGCTCGGCGTGCACACCTGATACTCGGCCCGCCCCCCACGCACACCCGTACAGGCACGCACCCGTCCAGCGCGGTTGCCCCCTCCCCCTGCTGAGGCGGCGTATCGCGCTGTATCTTATCGCCCGTCTCCGGCCGGCTCTCGGTACGGGCTCTTTACGTGTTTGCGCACAGGAGGAAGCACATGAGGCTCACTCGTGTTTCATGGTGTTTCATGCTGGTGGCTGCATGCGGCATCCCCGCCGCCGTCGGAGCACAGGGGTTCGGCTTGAACGAGATCGGTACCTGCGCGGTCGGGCGGGCTCAGGCGACCACCGGTGCACCATGCACGGACGCCTCGGTGATCTACTGGAACCCCGGCGCGGCGACGATGCTCAAGGGGTGGTCCGCGTATGCGGGGGTCGCGGCAATCAGCGTGAACGGCGGCTTCACGGCGGACACCACGCAGGCGCACTTTCCCGGGACCGTGCCAACCGAGTTCCCGCCGCACCTGTTCGTCAACTACGCGGGGAACCGATGGGCGCTCGGTCTGGGTGCGTACATGCCCTATGGCCTCACATCGGAATGGGGGAGTGATTTCCCCGGACGCTTCTCGGCCAAGAAGGCGAGTCTCGAAAGCTTCTACTTCCAGCCGAACGTCGCGTTCGAGATCATCCCCGGACGGTTGTCGATCGGTGGCGGTCCGGTGCTCGGGTACTCGCGCGTCGAGCTCGTGCAGGCGATCGATCTCGCGGCGCAACCCGCGCCGATTCCCGGCCTGCCGCCCGGTACGACGTTCGCGCTGCTGGGGATTCGCCCCGGCACCCAGTTCGCCCAAGCACGGCTCAAGGGAAACGCCACCGCGTGGGGTTTCGACGTGGGGCTGCACGCGCAGCTGACGCGTGACATCCAGCTGGGGGCGCGCTACCTCTCGAAGCTCGACTTCAAGTACGACGGCGCGGACGCGACGTTCCAGCAGGTGAGTACCGGGCTCATCGTGCCGGCGGACATCACGGCACCGGATGGGACGGTCATCGTTCCGGCGGGAACGCCGGTAGATGCTCTTGTCGCGCCGGAGTTCACGACGGGCGGTGCGCTCGTCCCGCAGAACGTCTCGACGTCCATCTCGCACCCCGCGCAGTTCCAGGCAGGACTCGGGTACTCCGGGATCCCGAACACACTACTCTCCGCCGACTACGTGTGGGTGGGGTGGAAGACGTTCGATCAGCTGCCTGTGAACTTCGAGGGCCCGGCATCGGCGAACAGCCGCACGCTGATCGAGGATTACAGCAACTCGTGGGGCATTCGCACCGGTGCCCAGTACACGTTCGCGCCCGGGTGGCAGGGACGCGTGGGCTTCAACTACGCGAAGACGCCCGCGCCCGATGCGACGGTGACGCCGCTCCTCCCCGACATGAACCGCTACGATTGGACGCTCGGCCTGAGCATCCCGGTCGCGCAGCGTTACACGGTGGATGCGGGATATTTGCGCGTCGAGACGAAGGGGCGTCGCGGGCGCCTCGCCGAGCGTACTGCGCTGAACAACAACGTGCCCGACATGTTCCCCGCAAGCGGGGGCATCCCCCCCAACGTCGGCTTCTACGAACTGAACGCCAACATCTTCTCGCTCAGCCTCAAGGCGAGCTTCTAACCGCGACAGCACTCAGGGAGACTCCGTCATGCCCCGTATGACATATTCGGTTCGCGGTGCGGCGCTGCTCGTGCTGATGGGCGCGCTCGCGGCCTGCTCCTCCGACAAGAACGTGCTCACCGCGCCGCCGCCGGTCGGTGGCGCGATGTTCGACAGCTACGTATCGCTCGGCAACAGCATCACGGCCGGCTACCAGTCCGGCGGGATCAACGACTCGACGCAGCACGAGAGCTACGCCGTGCTCCTCGCCAATGCGGCGGGCGCTCGCTTCGCCGTCCCCGGACTCGCCGCGCCGGGATGCCCGCCGCCCATCGCG
>DASVCF010000069.1:0-13520 GCA_036381735.1 Gemmatimonadaceae bacterium
GCGCAGCGAGGCATGACAGTGAGACGCAAATCCGGCGTATGACAGGTACCTCGCAGTCAGAAATATCGAGCGATCCCCGTTGCCGCCAGTCGCATTCCTCGTATAGCTTCCACGCGACCTTCCCATCCACGCGAGATGCCCAGCGACACGCTTGCCGACGAGCTTCGTCGATTCCCCTTCTTCCGCGATTTCGGCGACGACAACCTCTGGTACCTGGCGCGCCACATGCGCGCCAGCGCGTTCGAGCCGGATCAGATCCTCTTTCGCGAAGGCGAGCCCCGACGCTTCTTCGCCATCCTGACGTCGGGCAGCGTCGCGATCGAGAAAGGCGAGGATGGCGGCACCAAGCGCCTCGCCACTCTCGGGCGCGGCGAAGCGCTCGGTGAAGGGATCCTGCTGGACGAGTCGCCGCATGGCACCACCGCGCGCACCCTCGAGCCCACGACGCTCGCGTCGATCAGCGCCGAGGAAGTGCGCAAGCTCCTCACCGAGCGGCCGTCGGTGTACGCCGCGCTCGTGGCGCGCGCCGCCCGCTCCATCTCGCAGCGCCTGCGCGCGGCCGATGCGACGCTCGTGGGACATGGCCGCCTGCTCGGCTTCGCCGGCGGCGGACATCGCACCGAGCACGACCTGCTCGGCACGCGCGAGGTGCCGGATGAAGCGCTCTACGGCGTGCAGACGCTGCGGGCGCTGGAGAACTTCCCGATCACGCACGTCCCGCTGCGCGAGTTCCCCGCATTCATTGATGCGATCGCGGCCGTGAAGGAGGCCGCGGCGCTCGCCAACGGCGATCTGCAACTTCTCAACCCCACGATCCGCGACGCGATCGTGCGCGCCACGCGCGAGATCCGCGCGGGGCGGCATCACGCGCACTTCCTCGTGGATGTGATCCAGGGCGGCGCCGGGACGTCGACGAACATGAACGCGAACGAGGTGATCGCCAACCGCGCGCTCGAGATCCTCGGCCACGCGCGCGGCGAGTACGACATCGTGCACCCGAACTCGCACGTCAACCTCTCGCAGTCCACGAACGACGTCTATCCGACCGCGGTGAAGCTCGCGCTGCACGCGAACATCGATTGGCTCAAGGATTCGCTCCGCGCGCTCGCCGACGCGTTCCTGGCCAAGGGTGAGGAGTTCGCCGGCATCCTCAAGATGGGACGCACGCAGCTGCAGGATGCCGTCCCGATGACGCTCGGCCAGGAGTTCGCCGCGTTCGGTCACACCATTCTCGAGGACGTCGACCGCCTCACGGAGACGCAGGCGCTGCTCCGCGAGATCAACATGGGCGCGACGGCCATCGGCACGGGGATCACCGCGCCGGCGGGGTACGCCGAGCGGGTGCGCGTCCATCTCTCCGAGATCACCGGGCTGGAACTGACGACGGCGCCCGACCTCGTCGAAGCGACGGCGGACACCGGCGTCTTCGTGCAGCTCTCGGGCGTGCTCAAGCGGTGCGCGGTGAAGGTCTCCAAGATCTGCAACGATCTCCGCCTGCTGAGCTCGGGTCCGCGCGCGGGGCTGAACGAGATCAACCTGCCCGCGGTGCAGCCAGGGAGCTCGATCATGCCGGGGAAGGTGAACCCCGTCATCCCCGAAGTCGTGAACCAGGTGTGCTTCGACATCATGGGTGGCGACGTGACGGTGACGATCGCCGCCGAGGCGGGGCAGCTGCAGCTCAACGTCTTCGAGCCGATCATCGCGTATCGCCTACTGCACGGCCTCGAGGCGCTACGCCACGCATGCGCCGTGCTGCGCGAGCGGTGCGTGGTCGGTATCACCGCGAACCCCGACCGCCTGCGCTGGTTCGTCGAGCACAGCATCGGCGTCGTCACGGCGCTGGTCCCTGTGCTTGGCTACGAGACGGCGACGTCGATCGCGCGTGAAGCGCTCGAGAGCGACCGCAGCGTGTACGACGTGGTGAGCGACCGCGGGCTGCTGACGCGCGAGCAGCTGGACGAGATCCTCGATCCCAACGCGATGACTGGGAGCCGTGAATAGTGGGTCAGTGAGTCAGTGGGTCAGTGGGTCAGTGGGTCAGAACAACAGGGAGGCGGGAGGAGGGAGAAGCGAGGAACCGACGGGAGGCATCCGAGCGACGGGTGTCATCCCGAGAGCCTGTCATCCCGAGCGGAGCGAGGGATCTCGGGCTGGCGAGGAGATCCCTCGCTGCGCTCGGGATGACAGTGCCGCTCGGGATGACAGTGCCGCTCGGGATGGCAGTGCCGCTCGGGATGACAACCGTGCGGGCAGTTGCTGACTCACTGACCCACTGACTCACTGACCCACTCCTTCATTCCCTTATGACTCAGCACATGCCCCACCCCCGCCGCCCCCGCCTCGACCCCTCCGTTTTCAACCTCCCGGTCGAGAAGATGCGGGAGGGGTACTACTCGGACAAATACTTCGTCCGCACGCGCGAGATCCTGCTCGCGGATCATCACTGTCCGCGCGTGCTGATGCAGGTGTTCGGCAAGTCGCAGGCATTCCTCGGCGGGATGGATGAGGCGATCGCCATCCTCAAGCTGTGCTCGGACGATTGGAGCCAGCTCGACGTGCGCGCGCTCTACGATGGCGATCCGGTCGCGCCGTGGGAGACGGTGATGACGATCGAGGGGCCGTACCCGAGCTTCGCGCACCTCGAGACGTTGTACCTGGGCGTGCTCGCGCGCCGCACGCGGGTGGGCACGAACACGCGGCTCGTCGTGGATGCCGCGCGTCCGAAGAGCGTGATGTTCTTTCCCGCGCGCCACGACCACTGGCTGGTGCAGACAGGCGATGGCTACGCCGCGCACATTGCGGGCGCGATCGGCGTGTCCACCGATGCGCAGGCGAGTTGGTGGGGCTCGAGCGGGATCGGCACCGTGCCGCACGCGCTCATCGCCTGCTACGGCGGCGACACGGTGAAGGCGACGGAGAAGTTCGCCGAGTACATGGATCCGAGCGTGCAGATCATCACGCTCGTCGACTACGACAACGATTGCGTCGGCACGAGCATCAAGGCGGCGCGCGCGCTCGGCCGCCGCTTGTGGGGCGTGCGGCTCGATACCGCGGAGAGCATGGTCGACCGCTCGATCATTCCGATGATGGGCTCGTTCAAGCCGACTGGCGTGAATCCGCAGCTCGTCTGGAACGTGCGCCACGCACTCGACCGCGAAGGGTTCCAGCACGTGAAGATCGTCGTCTCCGGCGGCTTCACCGTCGACCGCATTCGCGCGTTCGAAGAAGCGGGCGTCCCGGTGGACTCGTACGGCGTGGGCTCGTCGCTCTTCGCGGGACGCTTCGATTTCACGGCGGACGTGGTGCGTGTCGACGGCCGCCCCGAGTCGAAGGCCGGGCGCGAGTATCGTCCGAATCCGCGACTGGAGAAGGTCGAGTAACCCGTGTCATCCCGAACGCAGGAATGTCATCCCGAGCGCAGCGAGGGATCTCGGGCTGGGGCATGAACATCCACCACAGAGACACAGAGGCACGGAGCACTACAGAGAGCTTTTTCTAACGCTGTTCTCCGTGCCCTCCGTGTCTCTGTGGTGAATCGCTGTTCGGGTGCACGATCCGGGATTCCTCGCTGTCGCTCGGAATGACAGCTGTCGCTCGGGACGACGACAGGGGCGTCACGCGCTTTCAAATGTCGGGCAATGCCTGACGAAATCGCACTGCCGCTTCGGCGGACGGCACTTCATTTGCCTTGATTTCGCCCCACGCGCGCCATAGCTTCCGCGCCACACATTGGACGGAGCGCCCCCCCTCCACGGCGCTCGCAACACGAACGTTGAAAACGTCTCTCAGGATTCGGGATGACCCTTCGCTCCCGCTCGCGCCGGCTGGCGTTCGCCGCGCTAACGGCTGTGTTCACCGCAGGTGTGGCCGCCTGCTCCTACAACCCCAACACGATCTTCGGGGCGCACTCTGATCTTGGCCATGCCACGGATCGGTTGACGTACCGTCTGCTGTACTTCGGCATCGGCGTCGGCGTCTTCGTCTGGGGGTTGTTGATCTACGCGATCTTCCGCTTCCGCGCCCGCCCGAAGTCGCCCGTGCCGAAGCAGATTCACGGCAATACGGCGATCGAGATCACGTGGACGCTCATCCCCGCCGCGATCCTCGCGATCCTCGCGGTACCGACGGTGCGGACCATCTTCCAGACCCAAGCGCCCGCGCCGGCGAACTCGCTGCAGGTCGAGGTGATCGGGCACCAGTGGTGGTGGGAGTTCCGCTACCCGCAGTACAACGTCGTCACGGCCAACGAGCTCTACCTCCCCGTCGGGCGTCCGGTGAACTTCACGCTCAAGAGCGCCGACGTGATCCACTCGTTCTGGATCCCGCAGCTCGCCGGCGCCAAGCGCGACGTCGTCACCAACCACACGAACTACCTCTGGTTCACCCCCGAGTCGACGTTCGCGTGGAACGGCTTCTGCGCCGAATACTGCGGCGATTCGCACGCGAACATGCACTTCAAGGTGTTCACGCAGCCGCAAGCGGAGTTCGACGCATGGATCGCGCATCAGAAGACGGGGCCGGCGTTCCCCGCGAACCCGAGCGATACGACGAACGCGCCCGCTGCACCGGCGGCGCAGCCCGCCACCGCTACGGTGGCGCTCACCAGCCAGCAGCTCACGGTGGCGCCGAGCGCGCAACAGTTGACGGCGGCCGCGGCAGCCGGGCCGGCCACCGGGATCTACCCGGCGAGCAACATCCCCGACTACGTCATTCCGAATACGCCGCCCCCCGCGGGGCTCACGTTCTCGGACGTGAAGGGCGATCCGGCACGCGGCCTCAAGCTGTTCAGGAGCGGGCCCTGCCTCGCCTGCCACACGATTCAGGGGGTTTCGCCCGGCGTGATCGGTCCGAACCTGACGCATGTGGGCAGCCGGTACACCATCGCCGGCGCTATGTATCCGAACGACATCAAGCATCTCGAGCTGTGGATCAAGAACGCGCCGCTCATGAAGCCCGGCGTCATCATGCCGGCGTTCGGCAAGAGTCCCAACCTTCCCGGTGGCATGACCGATCAGCAGATCGCGGACATTGCCGCGTACCTGTCGTCCCTGAAGTAACCGGAGAGCACGAATGGCAACGACCGCTGCAACGCTGACCCGCGCTGGCGCCGCCACCGGCTACAAGGGTGGGGTGTGGAGCTGGCTGACCACCGTCGACCACAAGCGCATCGGGCAGCTTTACCTCTATACATCGCTGGCGTTCTTCCTCATCGGGGGGCTCGAGGCGGAGATCATCCGCACGCAGCTCTACGGGCCGAACGGTACCATCGTCTCGGCGCAGACGTACAACGAGCTGTTCACGATGCACGGCCTCACCATGATCTTCCTCGCGATCATGCCGATGACGGCCGCGCTCTGGAACTTCCTCGTCCCACTGCAGATCGGCGCGCGCGACGTCGCGTTCCCGCGCCTCAACGCCTTCAGCTACTGGGTGTTCCTGCTCGGCGGCCTCTTCATCAACACCGGCTGGCTGCTGCACGCCGCGCCGAACGGCGGCTGGTTCGGGTACGCGCCGCTCAGCACGCGCGCCTACTCGCCCGGTCTGCACATGGACTTCTACGTCGTCGGTCTGCAGATCGTCGGTCTCTCGTCGCTGGCGGCGAGCTTCAACTTCATCGCGACGATCATCAACATGCGCGCCCCCGGCATGCATATGATGCGCATGCCGGTCTTCACCTGGGCGACGTTCGTCAACCAGTTCCTGATGGCGCTCTCGTTCCCGATCGTCACGGTCGCCATCACCTTCCTGCTCTTCGATCGTTTCTTCGGCACCACTTTCTACGAGAACGCCGCGGGCGCCGATCCGCTCCTGTGGCAGCACCTCTTCTGGCTGTTCGGCCACCCCGAGGTGTACATCCTCATCCTGCCGTCGTTCGGACTCGTCTCCGAGGTGATCCCCACCTTCTCGCGGAAGCCGCTGTTCGGCTACCCCGTGATGGTGTACTCGCTGATGCTCATCGCGACGCTCGGCTTCGGCGTGTGGGCGCACCACATGTTCGCCGTCGGCATGGGTCCGATCGCCGACTCGGTGTTCGGCATCACCACGATGCTCATCGCGATCCCGACGGGCGTGAAGATCTTCAACTGGCTCGGCACGGTCTGGGGTGGGCAGCTCCGCTTCACGACCGCGATGCTCTTCGCCCTCGGCCTCGTCGGCCTGTTCACGATCGGCGGCATCTCGGGTGTCATGCACTCGTCGCCCCCGTCGGACCTCGCGCAGACGGACAGCTACTTCATCGTCGCGCACTTCCACTACGTGCTGTTCGGCGGCTCGATGATGGGGCTCTTCGCCGGGATCTACTACTACTTCCCGAAGATCACCGGCCGTCTGATGAACGAGGCGCTCGGCAAGGTCCACTTCTGGGGCACGTTCATCGGGATGAACCTCACCTTCTTCCCGATGCACTTCTCCGGGCTCGACGGCATGCCGCGGCGCATCTACCGGTACGAGGCGTACCAGGGGTGGACGACGGCCAACCATCTGTCGACGATCGGCGCCTACATCCTCGGGCTCGCGACGCTGGTGTTCATCTACAACTTCCTCCGCAGCCGCAGCGCGGGTAAGGTGTCCGGCCCGAATCCGTGGGGCGCACCGACGCTCGAGTGGTCGATGCCCTCGCCGCCGCCTGATTACAACTTCGCGAAGCTGCCGCACGTCACCTCGCGCTACCCCATGTGGGAGGGCAAGTCCGCCGAGCAGATCGCCGCGGAGCCGGTCGTGAAGCGGTGGGAGCCGGGCACTCCTGGCGCGACGGAGGATCCCGTCCCGACCGCGGAGCAGCTGGGCATCCCGATGCCGACGCCGACGATCAAGCCGCTCATCGCCGCGCTCGGTCTGACGGTCGCGTTCATCGGCCTCATGGCCGGCAAGTCGCTGCCGATCATGATCCTCGGCGGCCTCATCTTCGTGGGCGCACTGTACGGCTGGCTGCTGACGCCGGTCGAGCCCGAAGTGGAAGGACATTGAGAGTGAGTCAGTGGGTCAGTGGGTCAGTGAGTCAGAAAAAGCCCGGAAGGCGAGTCTATCTCACCCTACGGGCCGTTCCTGACTCACTGACCCACTGACCTACTGACCTACTGCCATCACGACTACCCCCTATCGGAGACCCCTTAGTTGCCACCCGCAGAGACCATCGCGGCGCACGGTCCGGCCGAACACGGCTATACGAGCACCGGGCTCAACACCACGAAGATCGCCATCTGGACCTTCATCGGGTCCGAGTGCTTCTTCTTCGGCTCGCTGATCTCGACGTTCCTCGTCTACAAGCACCGGAGCGTCGTGGGCCCGTGCCCGCACCCCGAAATTCTCGCGGCCACCCATCAGGCGTGCCGCGGTATCCTCAACATTCCCGTCACCTCGGCGTCGACGTTCGTGCTGCTGATGTCGTCGCTGTTCATGGTGCTCGCGCTCGCCGCCGTCCAGCGGGGCGATCGCAAGTATTCGAAGATCTGGCTCGCCGCCACCGCGCTGGCCGGCACCACGTTCCTCGGGTTCCAGGCCTTCGAGTTCACCTCGTTCGTGCGCGAAGGGCTGACGATCAAGACCAACCTGTTCGGCTCGACCTTCTTCATCCTCACCGGGTTCCACGGTGCGCACGTGACGGCAGGGGTGATCTGGCTGATCACCATGCTCTTCATCGATTTCAAACGCGGACTCGGACCGCGAGATGAGATCAACGTCGACATCATGGCGCTCTACTGGCACTTCGTCGACGTGGTCTGGATCATCATCTTTACCTTCGTCTACCTGATCCCGTAACGAGATCCCATGGCTGCCGAATCCGTCCATCCCGCCCAGCCGCACGCCGTCGCCGACGCGCACGCGGCCGGACACGAGCACCCGACCTGGCACACGTACTGGAAGGTCGCGCTCATCCTCACGATCATCACGGCGCTCGAGGTGTGGATCTACTACACGCCCCTCAAGGAGACGCGTGTCTTCGGTCCGCTGCTGATCCTGCTCTCGATCTCGAAGTTCGCGATCGTCGTGATGTTCTACATGCACCTGAAGTACGACGCCAAGCTGTTCCGGGCTCTGTTCGTCGGTCCGCTATCCGTAGCGGTGCTCGTCGTCTTCTCCCTGCTCTTCCTCTTCGGCCAGTTGATCATCCATCTGCGATGATCCCGAGGCTGGTATGCTGTCTGTCGTAGCACTGCACCCTGTTGGCGAGGATGTCTTCGCGACGTTCTCGGTGCACCCGAGCACCGTCATCGGCATCCTCGCACTGGGGGCGATCTATTGGTGGAGGGCGCGGGCCGAAGCGCGCGCCCCCACCGCCGGCCAGATCCTCTCCTTCGTCGCCGGCCTCACGGTCCTCTTCCTCGTACTGAACGGGCCGCTCCACGATCTGAGCGACGACTACCTGTTCAGCGCGCACATGGTGCAGCACCTGCTGCTCACCATGCTCGTCCCGCCGCTCCTCATCGCGGGGATCCCCGGGTGGATGATCCGGCCGGCGCTCCGCATCCCCGGCGTGTTCCCCGTCGCGAAGCGCATCGGCTCCGGGCTCGGTGCGTTCCTCATCTTCAGCGGCACCATGGTGGGATGGCACATCCCGCAGGCGTACAACCTCGCGATGGCGCACCACCCGGTGCACATCGTCGAGCACCTGTGCTTCCTCGTGGCCGCGACGATCATGTGGTGGCCGCTCATGAGCTCGCTCCCCGAAGTGCCGCGGCTCGCGTACCCCGCGCAGATGCTGTACGCGTTCCTGTTGATGCTCCCGATGGAGCTCATCAGCATCTTCATCACCTACGCGGACACCGTGCTCTATCCGTTCTACGCGCAGGCGCCGAGGATATGGGCGATCACCGCGCTGCAGGACCAGCGGATCGGCGGGCTCATCATGTGGATCCCGGGCACGCTCATCTTCGTCGGGATCCTGAGCGCGGTCTTCTTCAAGTGGTCGGCGAGCGGGATGGACGACGCGGCATCCGCGCAGGTGGAGCGGCTGCCGTCGGCCGCGGACATCGGCGCGCCGGTGCAGTGGCAGCCGGCCGAGACGCCCGCTACGCCTCGCTGAGCCGTTGCTGCGTGGCCGGATCGAAAAGGTGGATCCGGCCGACGTCGAACGCGAGCGCGACGCCGCGTCCGACCCCGATCTCCGCGTGCGGCGGCACGCGCGCCGTCAGCTCCTGATCGCCCGCGCGCATCGTCACCAGCGTCTCACCGCCCAACGGTTCCACGATCTCCACGCGCGCCTGCCCCACGGCCGGCGCGCTCGTCGCATCGGACGATGGTGACACGCGCACGTCCTCGGGGCGGATCCCGAGCAGCACCTCGCGTCCTCCCCATGCCGCGACGCGCGGCGCCCACTGGGGCGCCAGCGTGAGCGTGACGGCGCCCCCGCGGCTGCGATAGCACACCACGCCGTCGGTGATGCGCAGCTCGCCCGGGAGCAGATTCATCGGCGGGCTCCCCATGAACGTCGCCACGAACGTGTTGCGCGGCCGCTCGTAGAGCGCGAGCGGCGTGTCGATCTGCTGGACGCGCCCTTCGTTCAGCACGACGATCCGCTCGCCCAGCGTCATCGCCTCCACCTGATCGTGCGTGACGTAGATCATCGTCGCGCCCAGGTGCTGGTGAATGCGCGAGAGCTCGCGACGCATGGCGACGCGGAGCTGCGCGTCGAGGTTCGAGAGCGGCTCATCGAACAGGAAGACCTGCGGCTTGCGGACGATCGCCCGCCCCAGCGCCACGCGCTGCCGCTGCCCGCCCGACATCCGACTCGGTTTCCGGCGGAGCAGCGACTCGATCCCGAGAATCCCCGCGGCCTCACGAACGCGCGCATCGATCTCGCCCTTCGGCGCGTGCCGCAGCGTGAGCGCGAACGCCATGTTCTCGTACGCAGTCATGTGCGGATAGAGCGCGTAGTTCTGGAAGACCATCGCCACATCCCGGTCCTTGGGCGGCACGTCGTTCACGATCCGGTCGCCGATCCGCAGCACCCCGCCCGAGATCGATTCGAGCCCCGCGATCATGCGTAGCGTCGTGCTCTTGCCGCACCCGGACGGTCCGACGAGCACCACCAGCTCGCCGTCGCGCACGTGCACGTCGATGTCGTGCACGGCGACCTGCTCGCGGCCGTTGTGCTCGAACGTCTTGCGGACACCGTCGAGAGTCACACTCGCCATGTCGCATCGTTCGCTCCCGGAGCCCACCGTGTCAACCCCGCGCGGCGCATCCATCCGCCATCACGGCGTATGCGCACGTCACCATATCGCCGTGAAGCCGCCCTCGACAATTCCCCGAAACGATGCGACAATGAAGCACCCCGCACGTGCACGGCTCGCCAACCCAGGAGCCCCCGCCCATGACCGCCCCCACCACCCCGACCGCCGCCTCGGTCTATGCTCCGACATCGACCGTCGCGCCGACCCCGACTGCCCGCGTCCGCGAGCGACTCGTCGCGCTCGACGTCTTTCGCGGACTCACCATCGCCGGCATGCTCCTCGTCAACAACCCCGGCGACTGGGGGCACATCTACCCGCCGCTCGAGCACGCGACGTGGAACGGGTGGACGCCCACCGATCTCATCTTCCCGTTCTTCCTCTTCATCGTCGGCATCACCACGCACCTCTCGCTCTCGTCGCGCCGCGCGCGCGGCGCGACCGATGGCGACATCCTGCGGCAGATCTTCAAGCGCGGCGGGCTGATCGTCCTCATCGGACTCCTGCTCTCCGGCATCCCGTACCACCAGTTCGAGTTCACGCTCGGGCCGCTCGCGTTCAGCTCGGTGCACCCACCGCTCGGCCTGCACGACTGGCGCTTCACCGGCGTGTTGCAGCGCATCGGCGTCGTCTACATCGCGGCGGCGCTCCTCACGCTGCGCACCACGGTCAAGCAGCAGATCGCCATTCTCGCGGCACTGCTCTTCGGCTACTGGTTCGCGATGACCCTCATCCCCGTCCCCGGCCACGGACTCGGGGTGCACAATCTCAACGACGCGAGCGCGACGCTCGGCGCGTTCATCGACCGCACGATTTTCGGCACGAACCACCTGTGGAAGGGCTCGGTGACGTGGGACCCCGAAGGGTTGTTCTCCACGATCCCGGCGATCGGCACCGCGATCCTCGGCGTCCTCACCGGACGATGGATCGCCTCCTCTCGACCGATCCTCGATCGGATCTCGGCGCTGTTCGCCGTCGGCGCCATGGGGATGGTCGCCGGGCTCATCTGGAACTGGGTCTTCCCCATCAACAAGAGCCTGTGGACCAGCTCGTACGTGCTCTTCACCGCGGGGATGGCGTGCGTCACGCTCGCCACGTGCATGTGGCTCATCGACGTGAAGCGCATTTCATGGGGCGTGAAGCCGCTCGTCATCTTCGGACTGAACCCGCTCTTCGCGTTCATCGGCGAGGGGTTCATCGGGCGCTTCCTGCAGACGCTGTTCTCCGTGAACTACGCGGGTGAGCACGTGTCGCTGCAGGTGGGGATCGATCGGACGCTGTTCGGGTCGTGGCTCAGCCCCGTGAATGCATCGCTCGCGTTCGCCATCTGTTTCGTCCTCGTCTTCTACGCCATGATGCGTGAGCTCGCGCGCCGCAACATCGTCTTCAAGGTATAGCTGCTCCGTGTGACGAACCGGGCCCCCAGTCGTAGCATCAGGGGCCCGGTTTCCTCTCTCGTCTTTCGTCGTTTCTCATCCCGTCGTGATCGCTTCTCGTTGCCTTCGCGCGCGCATCGTCTGCGCGCCGCTGTTCGCCGCGCTGTGTGCGGCACTCGTCCTGCCGGCACCGGTGCAGGCGCAGCTCGCTCCGGTCGCGAACGCGGCCAGTCTTCCCGACGACGCCGGCTCGAGCGCGCCGAGCGGTGCGGAGCCCGAGCGCGCGCCGAGCGCGAGCAGCGCGTCGCGGGCATCCGCGCGCACGGTCACCGTCGATGCGCCGAGTGTAGCCGCGCCGCGCGCGACCATGTCGCCGGCCGTCGGCGTCCTCGCCAACGACCTCGGCGATCTGCTCACGAGCCGCGTGCGGAGCGGAAAGTGGGGTGCGCTCGTCGTCTCGCTCACGCGCGGCGACACGCTCTACGAGCTCAACCCCGACGAGCCGCTCAAGCCGGCATCGAACTTCAAGCTGTTCACCGCCGCGCTCGCGCTCGATGAGCTGGGCGCGCAGCACCAGTTCAGCACGGCCGTGTTGCGCGATGGGCCGCTCGCCACCGACGGCACCATGCGCGGCAACCTGTATCTCCGTGGCGATGGCGACCCCGGCCTGTCGCAGCGCTATCTCGAGGGTGGACCGAGCGCGCCAATGGATCTGCTGGCGCAGCTCGTGGCGGGCGCGGGGATCAAGCACGTGACCGGCAACCTCATCGCCGATGCGACGGCGTTCGACACGTCGCGCGTCCCCGAGGGATGGCTGCACCGCTATCTCCAGGCGAGCTACGCGCAGCGCGTCTCGGCGCTCTCGCTCGACGAGAACCTCGTGCAGATCGTCGTGCGCCCCGGGGCGTCAGCGAACGCGCAGGCCTTCGTGTCGCTCGACCCCGCCACCGACATCCCCGTGCGCGCGAGCGTGCGCACGGTCGCGGGCCGCGGCGCGCGCGTCATCATCTACACGGACCCCAGCGGCAACATCGTCGCGCGCGGATGGATCGGAACGCATGCGGGGACGCGGCGCTACCAGCTCGTGGTGGAGCAACCGGCCCTCTTCGCCGCCGGCGCACTGCGGCAGGCGCTCGCCGCGCTCGGCATCACCGTGGATGGGACCATCCAGCTGGGCAAGACGCCGGTCGACGCGACGCAGGTCGCGTCACTCCCGTCGCCGCCGCTCGCGCGACTCATCTCGGCGATGAACCGCGAGAGCATCAACCACTTCGCGGAGCTGCTCTTCCGCGACGCCGGCCGACACGCGGATCCCAGCCACATCGGCTCGGTCGCGACCGCGAGCGCGCTGCTCGAGCGCTTCCTGACGCAGAAGGTGGGCACCGCCCCGGGCGCCGTGTATACCACGGATGGGTGCGGCCTGTCCGTGCTCGACCATACGACGCCGCGCGCGCTCGTGCAGCTGCTGGCCTACGCGAACCACGCCCCCTGGTCCGATGCGTTCCACGCCTCGCTCCCCGTGGCCGGCGAATCCGAGCTGCTGCGCGACCGCATGCGCTCGACGCCGGCGCAGGGGAACCTGCACGCGAAGACGGGGACGACGAACACCGTCATCTCGCTCGCCGGCTACGTGACCGCCCGCGACGGTGAGCTCCTCGCGTTCGCGTTTCTGTACAACGGCACCGACCGCTGGCGCGCGAAGGAGACGATCGACCGGATGGGCGCGCGCCTGGCGAAGTTCGCCCGCGTGCCAGGCGCGGGGACGGTGGTGAGCGTCAATCAGTGAGTCAGTAGGCCAGAACAACAGGGAGGAGGGAGGAGGGAGGAGGGAGAAGCAACGACTGTGGCACGGCTGTCATCCCGAGCGCAGCGAGGGATCTCGCTGGATTGCCCGAGATCCCTCGCTGGGCTCGGGATGACAGCCGTGCCACAGTCGTTGCATCTCCCTCCTCCCTCCTCCCTCCTCCCTGTTGTT
>DASVCF010000070.1:0-2031 GCA_036381735.1 Gemmatimonadaceae bacterium
CGCGCGCGGGATCAAGGCGAAGATCCAGAAGCTCGTCTCCGAGGAGGAGGCGCGGCGCCCGCTCACGGACCAGGCGATCGTGAACATCCTGCAGGAAGAAGGGATCCAGCTCGCGCGCCGGACCGTGGCCAAGTACCGCGACCAGCTCGGCGTGCTCTCGGCGCGGATGCGGAAGCGAGTATGACCGTGGCCTCATCGCGACCAATCACCGCGCTGTCGCCGGAGCGCGACCGATCCGAAGATCCGGTCGACGCACACGATCGGGTGGACGTGAGCGTGCTGGTGCCCGCCAAGGACGAAGCGGAGAATCTGCCGCTGTTCATGGAGCAGGCGGCGGCCGCGTTCGCCTCGGCGCCGGCGCGCTTCGAGGTGGTCGTCATCGATGACGGCTCGGAGGACGCGACGTGGGAGGTGCTGCAGTCGCTCGCCCAGCGCTACCCGTTCCTCCGGCTCGCGCGGCACCGCGCGCGTCGCGGAATCGCGGATGCGTTGCGCACGGGATACCTGCATGCGCGCGGTCGCGTGCTGGTCTTCTATCCCGCGGACCTGCAGTACAAGCCCGAGGACATTCCACGCCTGGTCGCGCCCATCCTCGCCGGCGAGTCGGACATGGTCACGGGGCACAAGCAGGGACACTACGAGAAGGCCTTCGTCTCGCGTGTGTACAACCGCCTGAGCCGCACCCTGTTCGACGTGCCCGTTCGCGATCTCAATTCCGTGAAGGCGTACCGCCGCGAGATCATGGACGCCATCCCCGCGCGCCCCGACTGGCACCGCTATATGATCGTTGTCGCGGCCGCGCAGGGATACACGGTCACCGAGATCCCCGTCCCGCTGTATCCGCGCAACGCGGGGAAGTCGAAGTTCGGCATCGGCCGCATCCCGGTCGGTGTGCTCGACATGCTGTCGGTGTGGTTCGAGCTGCGCTTCGCGCGGAAGCCGCTGCTGCTGTTCGGTACGCTCGGCGCGCTGCTCTTCATCGTCGGCGTCGTGACGGGGCTCGTGGCCATCGGCATTCGCATCTTCGCCGGCGTGGGGTTTCGGCCACTGCTCAACCTGATCGAGGTGAGCATCATCGTCGGCAGCATCCTCTTCGTCGGCGGACTGCTGGGCGAGATGATCGCGGGGCAGCGCGCCGAGCTCCGCGAGCTGCGGCGGCAACTGGAAGACGTACGCGTCGAGCGAGGCACGCGCGCGCGCGACTGATCCCATGCGAGTGCTCTTCCTGACGCACGCGTTCCCTCGCTTCGCGGGGGACGCGGCCGGGTCATTCCTCCTGCGACTCGCCGTCGCGTTGCGGTCGGAAGGGATCGACGTGAACGCCATCGCGCCTGGGGCGCCCGGCGTGCCGGCGCAGGATGTGATCGAAGGAGTTCCCGTCCATCGCTTCCGGTACGCGCCGCGTCGCTTCGAGACGCTCGCCTACACGGGAACGATGGCGGAGCAGGTCGCCACCTCCTGGAGCGCGCGGTTCAGCTTGCTGGGATTCCTCGGCGCGGAGCTGCGCGCCGCCCGACACGCACGGCGCGCGCTTCGCCCTGCGCTCATTCACGCGCACTGGTGGTTTCCGAGCGGCATGGTAGCGACCTGGCTACGCACTCTTTCACCGGGCACGCATATGCCGATCGTGACGACACTGCACGGCTCGGACGTCCGCCTCGGACGCAGAGGCGCACTCGCCCGGTCGCGCTTCCGCGCGGTGCTCCGACAGTCCAGCGCGGTGACGACGGTTTCACACTGGCTGGCCAACGGAGTGACGGATGTTCTCCCCGCCGCGCGGCCGATCGTCGCTCCCATGCCCGTTGCCACGGACCTCTTCCACCCCGGCCGCGTCCGCAGCACCGACCGTTTGCTGTTCGTGGGCCGAGCCAATGAGCAGAAGGGGCTACGCGTGCTCATACAGGCGCTGGCGATTGCGCGTACCCCCCTCTCGCTCGACATCGTCGGCGACGGGGACGGGCGCGCACCGTATGAACGCCTCGCGTCCGAGCTGGGCGTCACGGAGCGGCTGCACTGGCGCGGCGCACTGCC
>DASVCF010000071.1:0-23981 GCA_036381735.1 Gemmatimonadaceae bacterium
GATCGCATGCGATCAATCGCCTCTGACCCCTTTGATCACTCACAACGCCTCCAGTCTCTCTCCTCTCGTCTCTCCCGTCCGTCGCGCCGCGGCCGGAATCTGCTTTTCGTACTCCACCGCCGCAGCCGTGCGGTTGTTCACGCCGAGCTTCTGGAAGAGGTTCTGCGTGTGGAACTTCACTGTGCTCGGACTCACGCCGAGCTTGCGCGCGATCACGCGGTTGGAGAGGCCGGAGGCGAGCAGCGCCCACACCTCGCGCTCGCGCTCGCTCAGCGCGCCCGGGCCATAGGCCGAGCGCTCGGCGGGCGCGCGCATCCAGCGCCGCGCGGCCTGCGGGTAGACCAGCGCGCCCGAGCTCACCGCGCGCAGCGCATCGATGGTGCGCGCGGGAGAATCGGTCTTCAGCGCGATGCCGTCCGCCTCGTGCTCGATTGCGGCGCGCATCGACTCGCCATCACCGTACGCCGTGAGCACGAGCACACGCGTCGGCACGCGCTGCGCCTTCAGTCGCTTCAGCACCTCGAAGCCGCTCACATCGCCGAGCTCGAGATCGAGCACCACGACGTCCGGACGATGCAGCCGCACGAGGTCGGTGACGTAATTGCCCTGGGTCGTCGTCGCCACCACTTCGACGTCGGCCTCCGCATCCATGAGGCCGCGCAACCCCTCGAGCACGAGCGGGTGATCGTCCACGAGCAACACCCGAATCATACGGACTCCGCCTATCAGGCCACGGGCAGCCGCGCGACCACGCGCGTCCCGTGCGCACCCGATTCGATGGTCAGTGAGCCGTTCATGATCTCCACGCGATCGCGCATCCCGCGCAGCCCGAAGTGGCCGCCCGAGACGCCCACTTCGTTCTCGCTCGCCGTCACGGCCGCGACGTCGAACCCGCGCCCTTCATCACGTACCTCGAGCACGATCTCGCTGTTCTCGGTCCACACACGCACCCAGTGTTGGCGTACGTGCGCATGCCGCGTTGCGTTCGCGAGCGCTTCCTGCAGAATCCGATAGAGCGCGATCTTGAGCGGGAGCGACACGTTCGGCAGCGGCGTCTCGACCGTGAACTCGACCGCGCTCCCGGTGAGCGCTTCGTGCTGGACGACGAGCCCTTCGAGAATCGCCTCGATGCTGCGCCGCTCGAACTCCGGCGGCCGGAAGGCGCCGATGAAGCTCCGGATCTCCCCGAGCGCGCGCTCGAGCGATGCCGCCACGCGCCCGAGCGTCTCGCTCATTTCGGCCGCGGGAAGATCCCGCCGCCCGCGCAGCACTTGAATCTGCGAGAGCGCGCCGAAGATCTCCTGCACCGGCCCATCGTGGATGTCGAGGATGATCTGCTGCAAGTCGCGCTCGGCCGCCGCGAGAATGCCGCGCGCGGCCGCATGCGCCGAGGGAGCGCGCAGCGTGTGGCGAGGAGCGGGGTGAGTGCTCACCCTTGCATGGTGGAAGGGTGGCTAGGGATTCGTCAAGTGCAGCAGCGAGTCAGTGAGTCAGTGAGTCAGTGAGTCAGTGAGTCAGAAGAAGCCCGTAGGGCAAGTCCATCTCACCCTACGGGCCGTTCCTGACTTACTGACCCACTGACCTACTGACTCACTTCTCCGCCCCCGCCCCCCGCTCCACCGTCCGATCCACCGCCGCCGCGAGCTGCGTGTACGCATCCTGGGTCAGCTCGCGGAACGGCATCGCGCGATAGCTGATCTTCCCCTCGGGATCGATCACGAATACCACGCGCGTGTCGAGCTTGTACTTGTCGCTCCAGATCCCGTACGCGCGGCCGATCTGGCCGTCGCTGTCGCTCGCGAAGAGGATCGGGAAGCTCTCGTCCCTCGCCCACGAGGCGAGTGCGGTATCGGGATCGACGCTCATCCCGATCACCACGACGTTCTTCCCACTGTTGAAGAGCTTGGCGTACTGATCACGGTACGCCTCCATTTGAATCGTTCAGCCCTTCGTTCGCGCCTTGTAGAAGAAGGCGAGCACCACGGTCTTGCCGCGGAAATCCGAGAGCTTCACGGGGCTCTGCAGCAGCCCGTAGCGCGTGGCGCCGGGGGCGGAAAAGTCCGGCGCCATCTGACCGATGTTCGGCGCGCTCGTGCTGTCCTGCGCGTGCGCCGGGCTGGCGAGACTCAGCGTTGCCATGAGCGCGAGCGCCGGAACCGCACGGACCGCGAGAGTGGAGACGAGCATGCATGCTCCAGGATGGAGGGTGACGAGCGAGAAGATAGAGCGCGGATCGCGCTACTCGCAACTACGACGCCTCACCAATCGGGGCCGCATGCGGCGCGTTCCCCTCCGCATGCCGCTACCCGCGGTGGGCCCGTACACAACTGCGCGCGATGTGCCGATCCGCGCTGCGCCAATCTGTGCCTATCGCTGAGTCCCTGCCGCGAGCGCGTCGCGCAGGTATTCCGGCAGCCGCTCCTTCTGCGTCGGCATCAACAGCTCACTCGCCTCCCTCAACGCATCGAGCATCAGATCGCGCACACGCGATTGCACGGATGCCAGCCGCTTGCCGAGATCGTCGTCGTTCACGTGCTTCCCGTGCTCGGCCAGATAGCGGGCCAGCGGCGTGAGCGTCGAGTCCGCGTGCGCCTCGAAGCCGTTGCTGAGCTGTTGGATGTCCTGGATCTGCTTCGCGGTGAGGAGGAGCGAGTCGCGCAGCATGAGCAGCTGCGCGAGCGGATTGCTCGTGAGACTGCGCAGCCGCGCCTTCACCTGTTCCGATGTGAGCGGCTTCTCGCCGTCCTTCGCCACGAGTCCGAGCTCCTGCGCGAGCGAGGAGTGCGACGGGCCGCCGAAGAAGAGCTCGGCGCGGAGCTGCACCTGGAACGGCGCGCTGAAGCGCCGTCCGCCCACCGTGCGGTCCCGGGTTTCGCCGAACTGCTGGTTCACGCGGTACTGGTAGCGGCGCGTCGCGGGGTCGAAGCCATCGACGTACAGGAGCACCGGGTCCGCCCCGTCCCCCGCCGCCGCCCGCCCGAGCGCTGTCCCCGACAGCCCGAGCACGCGGAGCAGCGCGCCCATCGCGTTCACCGTGTTGAGCGACAGATGCAACCGGTCGCCAACGAACGGCAGATTCTCGTGCTGCGGATTGACCGCGACGTTGACATCGGGACGGACGCGCCACCCCGTGTGACAGCTGTTGCGCCCCGCGATGTGTCCGATCTGCCGGGTGAGGCAGCCGCGCACACGCTCCGGCGCGGCCGCCAGCAGCTCCGCCATCTGGCTGCCGAGCAAGGGGTCCGAGGAGGACGTCGGATCGAAGACGAACGCGCGGTCGTTGCTCAGCCCGTCGCCGTTCACATCGCCCGCGACGATCGGCGTGTACGGCATTCCCGATGTGATGTTGGTGAGCAGGCGGAACGAGAGCCACGTCAGGCGGAACGACGCGTTGAGGATGATGTTGTGGACCGGCTGCTGTCCGCTCGTCCACTCCCGCGCGAACGGATCGCCCGCCGTGGTGCCGTCGAACCCGCGCGACTGCATCCGGCTCTTGGTGAACGTGTAGCTCACGAACAGCGGGACCTTCCCGAAGAGAGGACGCGTTGGCGCGAGGCTCAACGAGAACTGCGCCGTCTGCGAATGCAGATCGGACACGATGCTCATCACGCGGCCGTACTGATCGGTGTTGCGCGATGCCCCTGGCGCGATCGCTCCGCTGGACGGCACGATGTTCGATGGCGCGACGAAGACGGGCCGGTCGTCCTCATTGGGAAGGGTGAACTCCGGTGAGCGGTGCAGGTTGAGATCGATGTTGCTCTCCCCGTTCACCCCCAGTGAGTACGTGCCGCCGACGCGGAGCTGCCACCCGGCGAGGCTCAGGCCACTCACCTGCAGGTTGCCGCGCCAGCTGAGCGGCGCTCGAAAGGTGGAGTCGAACACCATCACGGTGGGCTGTTCCGTGGAGAACTCGACCGGCGCCTGGCCGTCCAGGCACGTCGAGGGGATGGCGTCGTTGTCCACGCCGTACGACCGCCAGTTCGGGATCGGCGTCGCGTCGCCCACGCACACGAGCTGACGGACGGTGTTGGGCAGCCCCGTCGCGTCGACGAGCGATGCGATGCGGTCGGGCTGGATCACGCCGCGGAACGCGCCGAATCCGCCCGAGATGCTGATCGGTGGACGCAGAATGACGTCGGACGTCGAGGCGCCCGGCGTCCAGGAGAACCCGATGCGCGGGCTGATGCCGACGTCCCGCGGAATGCGGTCCGTGCGCACACCGAACAGCGCGTTCACCGTCGGGTTGTACGCGGGCTCGGTTCCGGAGCGGGCGACATCGAGGCGCGCACCGGTTTCCAGCTGGAACGAGTTCGAGGGACGCCATTCGTCGCCGAGCCAGAGCGATCCGCTCACCGCGCTCGTCGACCGCGTGCGCGACGACAGGATGCGCGAGTACGACGACGGACGATTCGCCTTGAGATCATCGAGCGACTGGAAGGTGAACATCCCGAACGGATTCGCCACGTCGCGCGACGAGTTCCACGCATAGGTGACGCCCTGTCCGAACTTGAGCCGATGCCGGCTGTCGGACGTGAGCCACGAGAGCTCGTTGCTCGTCTCCCACGTCGTCGCCTTGCTCTCGGACGAGCCCGACGTGCCGCCGCCGAAGTAGAGCGACGTCAACCCATCGCTTCCGTCCGCGTACTGCACGCCCACACGCACGCTCCCGTTGGGGAGGGCGATGTACGGATCGGATGATGACGACGACCGGTTGAGGCTCGTCGTGAGCTCATCGAGAAAGCCGCCCCGATACGCGGACGCCGAGACCTGCACCCCGATGCGGCTCGAGCGGCTCCCGCTCCCCAGCGAGGGGAAGCCGAGCGTGGAGATCCCGGTGCCGTCGTGGCTGCTCAGGTCACCGCTCGCGTGCACGCTGAACGACGTCGTGGCACTCGGCGTCGCGTCGAAGCGGGCGAACGCCGAGTAGCGGTTGTTCCCGGTCGTGCGCGGGATGGCACCCGTGGTGAGGGGGATGTGCAGGCTGTCGAGTTGCGCGGCGAGCTCCGCGATGGTGTCGGGGGAGAGCCCGTACTGCGTGAGCAGCGCTTCGCGTGGCGAGAGGAGCGAGAACTGGTCGCTCGAGGTGCGCGACATGTCGAACGCGCCGAAGTAGTAGAGCTTCCCCTTGCGGATCGGCCCGCCGGCGCTGCCTCCGAGCGAGTAGTCGCGCGAGAGCGGCGTGAGCGAGGCGGGGTCGGCCCACGCGAGCCGCGGGTCGGCGAGCGTACCATGCACGTCGGCGCCGAAGACGTCGCTCCCGCCGCGCGTGCGGATCGACAGCTCGCCGCCGGCGAAATGCCCGCGCGCCGGGTCGAACGTGGTGGTGGCGAGCTGCGCGCTCCCGATCGCATCCTGCGGGAGCGACGAGCCGGCGAACGTCGAGCCGTCCACGAGGATGTTGTTCTGGTCCGGCGACGCACCGAGGACGGAGAACGCGCCGGCCGCGCCGTTCGCGCCCGGGAGGTACATGATGCCCGGGACGTTCGCGACGAGCGAGCGGAGGTCGGAGGGATCGAGCGAGAAGAGGGCGCCGCCGGAGACGCTCTGTTCGTTCCCGCCGATCGAGCGGTCGTTGCCCCGCCCGAGACGCAGCCGGCGCCCGACGACGGTGACCGTATCGAGCTGCGCCGCCACCGCCGCGAGCGTGACGTCGGCCACGAGGACGTTCGCGTCGCTCAGCCGCGTGGCCCGCGCGGTGCCCGGTGCGTACCCGATGGCCCGAACGGAGATGACGTACTCCCCTTCGCCATCCGCGAACAACACGGTGTACACGCCCTTGTCGTTCGTCCGGGTGACCCGGACGGCATTCGTCTGCAGTCCCGTGACCGTGACGATGGCGTCTTCGACAGGCTCGGCGTCCGTTGCGCGGACGCGGCCGCGCACGATTTCAGTTGTCCCCTGCGCTGCAGCGAGCAAGGGGAAGAGGAGCAGGCACAGCCCGACCAGCGAGCCGAGCCGATTTCCATTCAGCATTCCGCTCCACGGCATCAACAATCCCGATGTGCGCTTGAATCTCAAAGTGCGCGCAGGCGTCGGGATAGGCAAGCGGTAGCGGAAGGGTGGGGGGAGATGAAGAAGGGAGGGGCGCCACAGCGCGCCCCTCCCCGTACGGCTACGTCCTGTATCTGTACGACTCTCGTCCAGGAATTACCGATGGATCGTGATGCTCCCGCCTCCAAGGAGAGTCGCGGCGCCGGAGTCATCGGAAGCTCCCATCTGGTTGTCGTACACCACGGCTCCCGTCGCTCGATCCCAGATCTTGATGCGGAACGCATCGGCGTGGCCGCCGTTGGTCTGCCCATCGATGGCGGTGAACAGGACGCCATAGCTGCCCGCGCCGTTGATCGTTCCCGCCCCCTGGTACTGCGCCCGGGCACCGGTGATCACCAGCCACTCGCCGCTCGTGCTTTCGAAGTCGAGCGATCCTGCGGCGAAGTGGAACTGCAGGTTGCCGGTCGGGATGGTCATCGCGTTCTGATAGCGCGCATTGAAGCCGAACGTCGCCTTCCCGGCCAGCGCCGGATCCGCCGCGTAGGCGCCGGCGGGCGAGTCGATCCAACCGCCGCCAGTGACGAAGCCGGCGGAGGGGTCGTAGACGACAACGTACTGGAAGTGCTGCGGGCTCGAGACGCCCCCGTCCTTATCCGTCACCGTCATGGTGACGGTGTAGATGCCGGCCGACGTGTAGCCATGGGTCGCGCTCGCGGTCCCCGAGCCGTTGGTCTCCATCACCGATGCGGCCGAGCTGGAGCCGTCGCCCCAATCGACCGAGGCGACGTGCGTGTCTCGAATGCCGGGGTCGGAGTAGGTGGCGCTCACCGCGATGGCGGTGTTCACGGCACTGGCCTGTATGGGGCCGGTCATGGTGCTCAGCGTTGGCGCGGCGTTGGCGATGGTCGCGGTCGTGGTCGCCGTGTTCGTGCCGCCGCGGCCGTCGGAGACGGTCAGGCTGATGGTGTAGCTGCCGTTGTCGTCGTACACGTGAGTCGCGGGCGGCGTGCTGCCCGTGCCCGTCGTGCCGTCACCCAGATCCCAGGTGTACGTCAGCGCGTCTCCATCCGGGTCGGAGCCGCTCAGCGACAAGCTGACCGGTGCGCCCTCCATTCCTGAGTACGCCCCGCCGACACTCGCAACCGGTGCCCGATTCGCAGCCGGCGCCGGGGCGGACGATCCGGTTCCGAACGATGCCCCGTCGTTCGACAGCGCGAAGTGCGTGTTGACCCTGCCTGGCAGGTACGACGCCTCCGTCCCAGTGGCGTTCTCGATGCCCTGGGTAGCCGGGTGATAGTACGAGGTCGTCGCCGCCAACTCTTGTGTGTACACCACGGCACTGTTCGACCCCTCATACAGAACGAGTTGCGCTTTCAGACGGCCTTTGCCGCCGTATTCCTTGAGGTCGAACTGCACGATGAAGCGCCGGTTCGGCGCGGTTCCCCGCGTTTCGTACAGAATCGGGGTGGAGGACGCCGGCATCCAGTCGGTCCACGCGACCGCGATCATGTTGTTGACGGCGTTGGGTACAGGAATCGGCAGCCCTTTGCAGCACCCACCGTAAGGAATCTGGGCAGAGCCGAATGTTACGAAGCCATTCGTACTGATGTTCAGTGCGGTGTAATCCGACCCATAGAATCGGAATGTGAAACCGATGGGCACGTTCATGAGCACGCAGTCGTCGCACCCAGGGGTCAGCTCCGTTGTGGCCGAGGTAGGCGCCAGTTCTGGCGCGTAGGCAACTTCGGCGGCGGTACCGTTCGCTGTCGTTGTCGAGACCAGCGCGCTCACGGTCGGTGCGTGCATCCAACTGAACGATGGTCCCGAGATGGTCGAAGTCGTGCTCGTGCTGGTCGTGCTCGAGACGGGGTTCTTCACGGAATCCGGTACAGCGAACGTGACCAGAGTGGGGCCGCTCTCCGATCCCACGTTGCCGGCTGGGGATTGGTTCGGCTCCACCGGTGCAGCCGGCGATTGGTTGCCGTCACACGCAGCGACCGCGATGAGGAAGAGCACTGCCATCATTCCCCGGCTGACAGCGCGGCTGGCAAGCGTGGTGCGCATGTATTTGGCGACGGCGGGCCAACGAAGACGTGACATCGGACCCTCCATGTAGCGACGGGTGAGCTGATCGAGCGGGAGAGGACTCGGCTCGTACGAACGGCTGCCCGGGAGGCCTCTCCCCATGTCCGGCCCAGGCGGAACCAGCACGGAAACTGTCGCTGCCCGCCGTGCGTCGCATGGGGCGTTTGACCTATAAATTCTTTAATCTTGTCAGCACGCCCCGTCTGGTCATTTCATTAAAGTCGGTGTTCAGCGTCCGATGCCTCACGGATTGCCGGTAGCGCCGAAGGCACCTCTACATCGGACTCGACCGGCCGATCGACGACCTTCTCCGCGCGATCGGCCAGCCCAATCCCACCGCGGTCCCCAAACATTCTCGCCGCAACCTGTGCCCTCGAGTGCACTCCCAGCTTGAAAAGGACACGCTCGGTGTGCCGCCGTGCTGTATGCGTGCTGATTTCGAGTCGCCGAGCTACCTCGGCGTTCGACAGCCCGCGGGCGAGCAGGCGCACGACCTCCATCTCGCGCGTCGTGAGCCTCTTTCGCCGATTCCGCGGCTCCGCGTCCACGTCGTCGGCCGCGGTCCCGGGACGGACGCAGCCGTCCACCTGGCATGCGTCCGCGTCGCCCAGTCCCCACAGCCCCTTCAACTGTCCCGCAAATCGGATCTCGCCCGTTCTCAGATCCACCGTTCCGGTGATCTCGATGCGATAAACGTCCTCGGGCTGGCTTGCTCGACTGCCACGGGGCACGGCGGACCTCCATGTCTGGGGAAGTGCCAACCGCCTCTCGCAACACGTGCGAGGGAGCGCGATGCAGGCGAGGAAATAGATGGCCTGTGTGAGGTGCCCTGGCATGGGGCAAACAGCCTACTTCCGCAGCTCTGGAGGGGCGGGAGACGCGCGGCACGCGCTCTCATGTGACCCACCAAATTCGTGACTTGTGTCACGCTTAGCGCGTCTTAACCTGGCGCGCGCTTCATTCATCCTGACTGCCACACGCTGCGCGCTCTCGCCGTGCCACGCGATGTGAAACACTTGTCGCCGACGGAGGGAGGGTAGGATGTCGCTCACACCGAGCAGCGCGAACATCGATCAACTCGAGGCGACTCTCACCAAGTTGGCCTCGCTGCTGAACCATCCGTCCACCGGCACGTGGCGAGCTGCCTCACACGGTGAGGTCCAGGCGTTGCTCGAGGCCGCGCTCGAGTCGAGCATGCGCGCCTCCCGGCGACTCCTGCAGTATCGCGCACAGCTCGGTCAGCTCTTGGATACGCTGGCCGAAGGGCTCGCCGTGTTCGATCTCGGGGCGCAACCGATCCATCAGAACGCGGCCGTCACGCGTCTGCTGGCGGAAGAGCCGGAGTGCGAGCGGATTCTGGCGACGATGCGGAGCATCGTTCACGCCCTTGCCGCGCTCGCGCGCCCGGGTGGTGGCACGCGCGCCAGTTCTGCGCCTCGGCCAGCATGGCGGGAGCTTCGCACGGAGCGTGGGCGCTATCAGCTACGCGGAAGCATGCTCGGCGAATCGCTGCTGGGGACCTCGCCCGTGGTCGTCGTCGCCATCGAGTGCATGAGCACCGAGTCTCTCTCGGACTTGGCGCTGCAGCAGCAATACCGGCTCACCCGGCGCGAGATCGAGGTGGCACGTCTCCTTTCACAGGGACGCGCGAACGACGAGATCGCGGAGGACTTGGGGATCAGCACACACACCGCGCGCCGTCATACGGAGAGCGTGCTGTCGAAGCTCGGCGTGCACACGCGTGCTGCTGCTGGCGCGAAGCTCAAGGCAGGCTGACGCCGCGATACGTTCTCGAGGCTGGCACGCGCTGTGCCGCTCTCTGTCCGCGGACGGTCGCCGGATTTTCGTTTCAGTGCCGGCGTCCATATCTCGCGACAGGAGTCATCATGGCGGATCAGCGCGATAAGAACGCCAAGAAACGGAGCGGCGACGATCAGCAGGAAGATCTCGAGCGCGCCCTGCAGCCCGAGCACACGCAGGACCTGCTCGGTCAGATCGAGCAGAATACGAATCTCACCGGCTCGACCACGTACGAAACGCTGGGCGATAACAGCGTCGGCCCGGAAACTCAGCCCGAAACCGAGGCGGACGCCGAGCATCGCGGCGAGCGCGCACAGCGCGCGCAGAGTGGCCGGCAGCAGCGGGGGAATCAGCAGCAGAGGGCCCAGCAGCAGGGCAACCGGACGCAATCGGCGCCTCAGCCCCCGCGTACGACCAAGGGCGGTATGACATCGCCCAAGTTCGGTTCCGCCGGCAGCGGCGGCGCGGAGCTGGAGCCGGGGCCGGAGAAAGACTAAAGGTCGTGGGCTGTGAGTTATGGGTTGTGAGCGGTGCTCGGTCACTCACAACCCATAACTCACAACCCACAACCCACTACCCGGCACTCACCGCCCCCCCACTGTCCCCACCCCCGCGTACTCCGCCCGGATCCGCACCGTCCGGCGTAGCTCGTCGGCGGATTGGAGCACCTTCTCACGCAGATCGAGCGGGAGCGATGGATGGCCGGTGAGGAACGCGTCGACCTGCTCGAGCGCGGCGGGCGTCGTCTGGCCATCCAGAAACGCGCCGAGCCACGAGCCGAGGAAGAAGATGCGGCGGTTGCGCTGGATCCATGACAGCGTGTCCAGCGCCGGGGTGAGGTAGTTGATCGTGAGCGCGTGCTGCGACGGTTCGTTGAAGGCGCCGAGGCTCGCGGTCACCCAGTCTTCGTTCAGGTCGCGATCGGCGAAGTAGCGTGTGAAGTAGCGCGCCTTGGTGGCGGCACTGGGGAACGCGGCACCGGCCACGAATGCGCGACGGCGCCCCTCCGACGTCGAGTCGCGGCGCGTCTCGGCCGCGAGTCGTCCCTCTGCGCTCGGCACGCCATTCTTGATGAGTGAAGTGACGATCGCCCAGCGCGTGGGCTCGCGGAGCGCATCGCCCGCCACGCGCGCGCTGTCGAGCAGCGCGTCCAGGTGCGCGAGCGTCGCCGGCGTCTGCGCGATGTCGATGAGGGCATCGAGCGACGCTTTCCGCATCCCGTACGCGCGGGCGCTGTCGGACTCCAGCGTCCAGAGCGTGCGCTCGAGCGCGGGGACGAGCTCGGCGCGCTGTGATGTCGAGAGGTACGCCTCGGTCGCGCGCACGGTCCGCCGCAGCACGTTCGACGCGACCTGCTCGTCCCGCTCGTGCGGAAGCTCGCGCATGGCGAGTCGGATGTAGCGGTCCGGCGCGAGGCGCGCATCGCGCACCATGTCCCAGAGCGCGCCCCAGAGTTCGGCGCGCAGCAGGTCGGGGCGCGCCGTCGCGATGTGCGACTCGAGCCAGTCCGCGCTCCGCTCGTCGAGCATCACGAGCGCGTAGGCCTGGTCATCGCCGTTCGCGAACACGAACGCCGGCGCGGGCTTGCCGCGCGCGGCCACGACCTCGGTGGTCTCCGCGCGCATCTCGACCGGGAGGCGAACGGGGCGCGCACCGTCGTAGCCGAGCACCACCTCGAGCTTGATCGGCCACGCGCCGCGTCCAGAGAGCGCCTGTGCCGGATGCTGTACGAGCGTGAGCGCGGCGATGCGCCCATCGCGCACTGTGACATGCTGCTCGAGCACCGGCATCCCGGGACGCAGGATGTACGCCTTCCCCCAGGCATCGAGCGGCATGTGCGCAGCCGCGCCGACGGCGCCGAGCAGGTCGCGCCAGGTGGCGTTGCCATAGGGGTGCGCGCGCAGGTAGCCGCGCAGCCCGTCGCGGAACGCGCGCGGGCCCACGAGATACTCGAGCTGTTTCAGCACGCCCGGCGCCTTGTTGTAGACGATCGCGCCGTAGTTGCTTTTCGCCTGGTCGAGATTCGCGAGCGACTGCCAGATGGGTGTCGTCCCGTCGGTCACGTCCACGGCGTAGGCGGAGGGTTTGTTGCGCAGGTAGAACGTCTTCCACGCGTCGGCGCGCGGGTCCATGTCGGCCTGCATCTTCGCCGCCATGTAGGTCGCGAACCCTTCCTTGAGCCAGAGGTCGTCGAACCACTTCATGGTGACGTAGTCACCGAACCACTGGTGCGCGACCTCGTGGAAGATGGTGGCCTCGCGCCCGAGCCGCTGGTTGAGCGTCGGACGCTCGCGGTAGATGAACGACGCCTCGTTGTAGAAGATGGCGCCGGGATGCTCCATGCCGCCGAACGGGAACGCCGGCGCGAGCAGGAAGGCGAACTTGTCGAACGGGAAGGGAGTGTCGAAGTACCGCTCGAGCCACTGGAGGGCGCGGCCGTTGAGCGCGAGCAGCGTGTCGGCTTCCACTTCCTTGGCCCGCGAGGCGCGCACGTACATCGTGATGGTGCGCCCGTCGTGTGTGGCGCTGAACGTCTTCCACGGGCCGGCGGCGAAGGCGATGAGATACGTGCTGATCGGCTGGGTGCGCGCGAACCGATACGTGATGTGTGCGCCGCTCGTGTCCGCGGAGAGCTGCTTCCCGTTGGCGAGCGCCCGCCAGGCGCGCGGCGTCGTGAGCGTGAACGTCACGCGCGCCTTGAGATCGGGTTGGTCGAAGCACGGGAAGAGCAGATTCGCGTCGGCGGGGACGAGCAGCGTGTACAGATAGTCGGCGTCGTCCGCGCTGTCATGGAAGCGGATGATGCTCGCGCCGGCCGGTGCGATGCCCGACGTGAAGTCGAACTCGAGATGGTTGGCGCCGTCCGCGAGCTGTGCGGCCGGAATGCGGAGATGCGCGCCGTTGTTCTGGAGTCCCTCGATCGCGTGCCCGTTCGCCATGGGCGACGCGAGCGACAGTCCGCGGAAGTCGAGGATGACGTCGCCCGGCTGCACGCGGTCGAAGTCGATCGCGACGTGCCCGACCGCGGTATCGCGGCGCGTGACATCGAGGGTGAGGTCGTACCGCACGTTGCGGATCTGCGCCGCGCGATGCTCGGCGAGCTCGTGCGAGATGCCGGGGGACATGAAGCGCGCCGTGGAGTCGGCGTTGCGCGGCGCCGGAGCGCCCGCGATCATTACCGCCAGGAGAAGTGGGCCCATGCCTCAGGGTAGCGCCATGATCGATGCGGAAGCAAGACCGGCCGCGGCGCCGGTCATCGGGAATGTCTCCGATACCGCGCGGTGGGTGGCGGTGTACCGCGCGATGGAGTCCGAGCGGCCGGACGCGATCTTCCGCGATCCCTACGCTCGGCGACTCGCGGGCGAGCGGGGTGAGGCGATCGTCCGAGCGATGAAGCGCGGCCGGTCGATGGCGTGGCCGATGATCGTTCGCACCGCGGTATTCGACGAGCTCATCACGCGCCTGATCGACCGTGACGGCATCGACCTGGTGCTCAATCTCGCTGCGGGTCTCGATGCACGTCCGTACCGGCTGCCGTTGCCGCCCACGCTGCGCTGGGTGGACGTGGACCTGCCCGGCATTCTGGCGTACAAGGCCGAGCACATGGCGTCGGAGGGGGCGCGATGCGTGCTCGAGGCGGTGTCGCTCGATCTCACCGACGTCGCGGCGCGGCGCACGCTCTTCGCTCGACTCGGGAGCGAAGCGCGCCGCGCGCTCATCGTGAGCGAGGGGCTGCTCGCCTATCTCACACCCGACCAGGTCGGTGCGCTCTCCACCGATCTCCATGCGCAACCGTCGTTCAGTTTGTGGATCACGGAGATCGCCTCGCCGTTCATCCTGCGCATGATGCAGCGGATGTGGGGCAAGCAGCTCGGCGCGGCCAACGCGCCAATGCACTTCGGGCCTGCCGAGGGTGGCGAGTTCTTCCGCCAGTATGGATGGAGCGTCGCGGAGTCGCGATCGGTGATGGATGAGGCGCAGCGACTGAACCGGATGATGCGCGGCGCATGGATCTGGCGCGTGCTGGGTCTCGTCGTGACGCCCAAGCGGCGTGCACGACGACAGGAGGAGTGGCGAAGGGCGTCGTCGATTCTGGAGCTCGCGCGCGTGTAAGGCGCGCCGACGATCGACGCTGCCTGGCGGTCAGTCCGAGCGCAGCGCCACCAGCGGTGCGACGTGCGCCGCCCGTCGTGCCGGCAGAAAGCCGGCGAGCAACGCGCTCGCGCCGAGGACCGCGACAGCCAGCGCGATCGACGGCGCATCGAGCAGCCCGATGCCGAAGAGCTGCCCCTCGAGCAGTCGCGTCGCCGACAGCGCGACCGGCAGACCGACGAGCACGCCTCCGGCGACGAGCAGCATCGCCTCGCGCAGCACGAGCCGCGTCACGTCGCCAGGCTCGGCGCCGAGCGCCATGCGAAGACCGAACTCGCTCGTGCGCCGCACGGTCGCGTAGGCCATCACACCGTACAGGCCGAGCGCGGCGAGCACGAGCGCCAGCATACCGAAGATCGTCACCACCTGCGCGACCAACCGGTCCTGACTGATCGAATCGCGAATGAGATCGGTGAGCGGATCGACGCTCAGCACGACGAGCGATGGGTCCGCCCCGAGCAGTGTTCGGCGCACCGGCACGACCAACGTCGCGGGACCGCCCGCCGTCCGAATTTCCATCTTGAACGACGAGGGCACCTGCGGCATCTGCACCATCGGCATGTAGAGGCGACGAACGGGTGGCTCGCGCACGCCCTGCTCCTGGACGTCCGCGACCACGCCGATGATCTCGTACGTGACGCTGTCGGCGGTCAGATGATGACCGATCGCATCACCGTTCGGGAAGAAGAAGCGGGCCATCGTCTCGTTGACGATGGCGACCTTGGGTCCCGATTCGTTGTCGCGCGCCGCGAAGTCGCGTCCCCGCAGGATGTGCGCGCCGATGGCGTGAAAGTAGTTCGGGCCCACGTCGTCGTACGCGACGAGGGTGTCCGTGTCGGCGCGCGCCCGGAATCCCTCCACCTGAAGCGTGGTGCCCGATTCGGTGCCGCTGAAGATGCCGTTCTCCGAGAGTGACACGCCGGTCACGCCCGGGATGCGCTGCACGCGAGTCGTGAGATCGCGCATGAGGGCGACCAGGCGCGCGCCGGTGTAGCCGCTCCTCCCCGCATCGATGCGTGCGATCGTGAGCTGGTCGCGTGCGAGGCCCAGATCGGCGTGCTCCAATCGCTGTGTGCTGCGCACCAACATCCCCGTGCCGACGAGCAGCAGCATCGAGAGCGCGATTTGTCCGACGACGAGCAACCTGCCGAGTGCGAACTTGCCGGATCCGCTTGGCGCGCCTGCAATACCACGCCCCTGCGTACGGAGCGAGGCGGCCAACTGGACGCGTGTGGCGCGTAGCGCCGGTACGAGACCGAAGAGGATCGCGGTGACGAGCGACAGCAGGGCGGTGAAGGCGAGGATCCGGCCGTTCGGATGCGCGTCGATCGGAATCGCGCTGAAACCGGCGAGTCGGAGGAGCGCCGTGCTCCCCCAGAACGCGATCAGAAGACCAAGTGCTCCACCGATGACGGCGAGCAACACGCTCTCGGTCAGAAGCTGCTGGATGAGCCGCCACCGGCCGGCGCCGAGCGCCATCCGGACGCTCATCTCGCGCCCGCGCGCGGCCGCCCGCGAGAGCATGAGGTTCGCCACGTTCGCGCACACCACCAACAGCACCAGGCCGACCGCCGCCATGAGCGTGATCAGCGACGTCGCGTACGTACTGCGGTAGTACGAGAAGCCGCGCGCACCCGCTTCCACCTGCACCGGTCGCTCCCGCAGACCCCGCTCGATGCCGCCCAGGTCACCCGCGGCAGCGTGCGTCGTGAGCGATCGCCGCTCGAGCGTGGCGAATTCGGTGCGCGCCTGCGCGAGTGTCACTCCCGGTGCGAGGCGCCCCATGAGCAGCAGCCAGCCGACGCTGCGATCCGTGAGCCACGGACTGTGCGGCATGATCGAGGGCTGCATCATGAGCGGGAGCCACATCTCGGTCGGCTGGCCCACGATGTCACCCGTGAATCCCGGCGGCGTCACCCCGATGATCGTCAGCGGAGTGCCGTTCACCGCGATCGTGCGCCCGATGGCCGAGCGCGCGCCGGCGAAGCGCTGCTGCCAGTACGCGAAGCTGATGACCACCACCGGATCGTCGCCGGGGACGCGGTCTTCGTCGGGCGCGAAGGTGCGACCCGCGTAGGCTGGCACTTGCAGCACGCTGAAGTAGTTCCCCGACACGAAGCGGCCGCGTGGATGCTCGGCATCGCCGCTCGTAGATCCCCCCGCGCCATTCGCGCCGCCGATGAGGACATCCAGCCGGTCGGTTCGGCCCGATGCATAGAGTCCAGTGACCGAGTGGTTCTGGTCGCGCAGATCCGCGTACACCGGATACGATACGAGATCCGTCCGCGGCGTCCCCTCCGATACTCCGCCCGTGCGGGCTGGATCACCGATCGTGATCAGCCGCTCTGGATGCGGCACGGGGAGTGTGCGCAGCAGAAACGCGTCGATGAGCGTGAAGATGGCCGTGTTCGCGCCGATGCCGAGCGCCAGGATGAGCAGCATGACCGCCGCGAAACCCTTCTGCCGGGTGAGCGTGCGCACCGCGTACCCCACATCCTGTCGCAGATCATCCAGACGATTCGCGCGCGTCATGGCTCGCTCCCGTTCATGATCGATGGTCAGACATTCGGTGCGCACGGCGCCCATGTCGCCGAACTGCCGGAGCGCCCGCGCGCGAGCCGCTTCCGGCGGGAGTCCGGCCGCCATCAGCTTGCGCGTCCGCATCTCGATGTGAAACGCGAGCTCCTCGTCCACGGCCCGGTCCACATGATGCTTTCCGACGGCGAGCCGGAACGCTCGTCGCCAGCCCCGCCCCGACATCAGGCCATCCGCGGCGCGGTGGCGCGGAGTGCGCGTCCCGCCGCCTCCACGAAGCGCTGCCACGACGACGTGCCGGCGTGCAGATGCGCTCGGCCGGTCCGGCTCAGGCGATAGAACTTGGCGCGCCGGTTGTTCTCGGAGAGCCCCCATTCGGCCTCGATCCATCCCTTGCGCTCGAGGCGGTGGAGGGCGGGGTAGAGCGTCCCCTCCTCGACGAGGAGCGCGGAGCCTGTCGCCTGCTCGATCCACTCGGCCACCGCGTAGCCGTGCTGCGGGCCCCAGCTCAGTGCTTTCAGGATCAGGAGGTCGAGCGTGCCGCGCATGAGGCTCACGTCCAGGTCGCTCATCGTACGCTCCATACGTGGTGGTGGGCGTCGTCGTGTCGGGCACAAGATAGGGCGCCGACCCCTTGTGACACAAGGGGTAGCGCCGGGGTGCACGGCGAGCGCCAGGGCGCCGAGCGCGGTTGGGGCATTACCGTCACCGGCGTTTCAGCCGCGCAAGCTCCGTCCGGGAAACATGTTGACTTGTTGATGTGCGGGTGACATCGACCCCTACCTTCACGCACCGGCCGCGATGTACGCACGGCCGCACCCCGAACTTGGAGAGCCTATGCTGTTGCTGATTCTCGCCATCCTCGCCGGCACTGCCACCGGTGCCACCGCGTCCACGCCGTTGTCACAGCCACCGCTCATGGACGCTGTCGTAGTCGAGGACAGCGCCGGCCTCGGTGCCCTCACGATCGTCGCCGGACAGCGGACGCTCGAGATGCGTGTGGCCAAGTTCAGGACGGCCACTCCGGCACCCGTCCCCGGTCCCGTTGCGGGTACGCAGAGTACTCAGAAGAGTGCCGTGCCGGGGCGCGCGAAATGGAGCTCCATGATTGCCATCGTGCAGCCCACGCTCATGGTCGGGGCAGCGCTCCGCAAGCTGGGTGGAGAGCCCTCGAGCGTCGTCAATGCAACGCTTCATCTCGGGGCGGGCACTCCTCACCCCATCACCTACGTCCTTCACGAATGTCGACTCCAGTACTCCGGCGAGCTGACGCAGCCCGCGCCCAAAGGCGCGGCACAGGTGACGCTCACGTGTGAGGGCTGGCAGGTGCAGCAGTAGTCGGCGCGAGCTTAGTACCGGAACGCCACCTTCACGCTCTGGGCCTCTCCCTTGTCCATGGCGGTCGCGAGCGCTGCTCGGTACTCGCCGAGCGGGAACGTGTGCGTGAGGAGCGGCGCGATTGGCGCCTGCCCGCTCGCGATGAGCGCCGCCGCCTCGTCGAACGCATTCAGCGCCGGGCTTGCGTGCTGATGCGCGCCGTAGCACAGACTCCCGCGCACGGTGAGCTCCTTGAGCCAGAGCGGCGTCCAGTCGAGTCCGTTCATCGTGCTCGAGTTGCCGAGCAGCACGATCGTTCCGCCCGCGCGCGTGAAGCGCATCGCGTCGTCCATCCCGCGCGGGCCGCCAATACAGACGTAGGTCATGTCGAACCCGCCCACGCCCACGCGCTTGCCGATCACGGGACGGAGCAGCGTCGTCTCGGCCACGTCGGCCAACGCATCCATGTAGTCGCCGCGTGCCGATACGATGCGTTCGGCGCCGAGCCGCTTCGCGTGCTCGCCCTGAAAGCGATGCCGCGCGAGCACGGTGACGTGCGCCTCCGGCGCGATCGCGCGCAACGCGGCGAGTGTGAGCAGGCCGATCGACCCCGCGCCGATGACGAGCACGCGCTCGCTCGCCTGCGGACGGTTGGCGCGCACCGCGTGCACCGAGCACGCGAACGGCTCCACGAGCACCGCCTGCTCGTCCGTCATCGCCTCGGGCACCTGCACGAGCTGCGACTCGTGCGCCACGAACTGCTCGCCCCAGCTGCCGCCGAGCGAGCGCGTGGTGCCGATGAGCATCCCGGGCGGGAGCTCGCCGCCGGTGAAGTGCGCGCACCGCGAGTGATGGCCCTCGGCGCATGGAGCACACGGCGGCGTGATACCGCGCGGCTCGCAGCAGAGCAGGGGGTTCGCGGTCACGCGATCGCCCACGCGTACGCGCCGCACGCTCCGTCCCACCTCGATCACCTCGCCCACGTTCTCGTGCCCGATCACGAACGGGAACGACGAGAAGGGTGACGTGGATGGGCTCGCCTTGAGCCGCACCACGTTGAGGTCGCTGCCGCAGATCCCGCCGAGCCGCGTGCGGATGCGCACCCATCGCTCGTTCGGGAGCTCGGGCTCCGGCACGTCGCCGTACGTCGTGCACGCATGCGGGCCGATGAACAGGCGCTCGGAGAGCGCGCCCGCGGCGAGCGTGACCACGTACGACGGAATCGGCGCCGCGAACTGGATCGCCTTCACGCCGTCGGCAGCTCCGGCCCGGGCGTGATGACGCGCAGCGCCGCGGGGACGCACCTGATCTCCAGCTCGTCGGTCTGCGCGCGCCGGTACTCGCCATCGGTCTCGTACGCCGGCGGAGCGGAGAAGCGAAGTCGGAACGACGGTGCCTGCTCCGTAGTCACCTCGGGGTGCCGCGTGTGCGTGCCGCGCGTGGCGGCGCCGAACAGCGAGAGGCGCCGCATGGGTCTGGCGTTCCCGATCGCGATCGCATCGAGCCGGCCGTCGGTGAGACTCGCCTCGGGCGCGATGCGGAACGCGCCGCCGAAGTTGCGCGCGTTCGCGACGATGAGCATGAGGTGCGGCGCCGTGCCGCGCGCCTGGCGCTCCGACTGGATGTCGATCTCGATCCCTGGGTACCCGAACAGCTGACGCAGCGCCGAGTACATGTAGAGTGCGTCCCCGCGCAGCCAGCTGATGCGCTCGATGTCCTCGAGCACCGCGATGTCGAAGCCGAAGCCGGCGACGTTGAGGAAGTAGCGGTCCTCGATGCGTCCGACGTCCACGCGCACGTCGCCGCCTCCGACGGCGAGCTGTGCGGTGGCCTGGAGGTCGCGCGCCGGTGCACCCACGGTCTTCGCGAAATCGTTCCCCGTCCCCATGGCCAGGAGTCCGAGGCGGCAGTCGGCGCCGCTCTCGAGGATCGCATTCGCGACGTTGCTCCACGTCCCATCGCCGCCCACGGCGATGAGAGTGGAGCAACCGTCGTCGATGGCGCATCGGGCGACGCGCCGTTCATCTCCCTTCGCCGCCGTGACGCGAACGTCGGTCACGCCGACGGCGGCGAAGGTCCTGCGGATGTCAGGGAGTGCGCGCGCCCCCCGCCCCCGGCCGGAGGCGGGGTTCACGATCACGCACGCGCCCCCTGTCATCTGTTGGCGTACGACGCCAGCTGGCGCAGCGGATGGAAGGTCTGCTTCCCCTCGCGCATCCAGAGCTCGCGGAACGGCGTGGTGGTCACATCCCAGTGATCGATGAGGTCGGTCATCCCCTGCGAGTAGATCGTGATGCCGCCACGCTCCTCCTCGTTCTCGCTGAACTGTCCGGCCATGATGATCGTGGAGGTGTACGCGCCCTCGTCATCGTTCATGAACGACTGGTAGCGATGCTCCACGTCGGACCATTCGTGCTCGGTGATCGTCATGTCGACGATCGGCTTGCCGTGGTCGGTGGCGTGGATGGTCATGTGGCCGTCGCCCCGCTCCCAGTTGAGCCCGATGTCCTGCATGTAGTGCGGCAGGTGCCACCGTTCGATGGCGTGCTCGCGCGACTCGCGCGTCGTGGTACCGAGGCGGAACGGGTAGAACGCGACGCGCGGCATCGGCTGGTGCGGCTCGATGAGCGGCGAGACGAGGATGGAGAGGATGAGCTCGCCGTACTCGCCCACCGGGCTGTCATGGAAATCGAACGCCATCACCGACAGCACGCTGGAGCCGTGGTGCGGCTCGATGGGCTGCAGCTCGGGCGGTAAGAGGGTCCGGGCATTCTCTGTCGGGAACTCGAAGAAGCCCCCGATGGCGTCGCGAAAATAGTACTGCACGAAGCCGTCCTTGCTGGTCACTTTGCTGCTCATAGGATGCCCTCTTCACGAAGTACGCGGACGAGGATCGAAACACCCTCATCCAACTGGTCGGTGGTGTGCGATGCCGAGATCGAGATGCGGAAACGCGACCGATGCTTGGCGACCGCCGGGTACAGGATCGGTTGCAGGTACAACCCGGCCCGCTGGAGACTGTGCGCGATGTGCATGATGCGCCGGTCGTTGCGAATCATGATGGGAATGACCTGCGACGTCGAGTCACCCACGTCCACGCCGTAGTTGGCGAGCTGCTCGCGGATGTACGCGACGTTCTTCCACAGCTTGGCGCGCAGCTCGGGTTCGCGTTGCGCGATGCGCAGCGACTCGAGCACGCCGGCGGCGACGACGGGCGACAGCGCGCACGAGAAGAAGCGGGCGCGCGCGAAGCCCTGCAGATAGTTGTACAGGTTCCGTGAGCCCGCCACGTAGCCGCCCTGGCCGCCCATCGCCTTCGAGAATGTGCCGACGTGGATGTCGATCTCGTCCTCGAGTCCGAAGTGCTCGGCCACGCCACGGCCGTTGTCGCCGTACACGAACGCCGAGTGCGCCTCATCGATCATGATGCGCGCGTTGTGGCGCTTCGCCACCTCGACGAGCTCGGGGAGCCGGCACACGTCGCCATCCATGGAGTACACGCCCTCGATGGCGACGAGCTTCTTCCCGGTGGTGCCCCGGAGCTTCTTGTCGAGGTCCTCGGGCTTGTTGTGCCGGAAGAAGCGCACCGTCGCCTTGGAGAGGATGGCGCCGTCCACGATGCTCGCGTGCGCGTTCTGGTCGGCCACGAGCAGATCGCCCGGACGCATGAGCCCTTGGATGAGGCCGACATTCGTGCTGTACCCCGTGGGGAACACGAGCGCGGCCTCCTTTTTCTTGAAGGCTGCCAGCTCCCGCTCGAGCGCCACGTGGATGCTCATCGTCCCGCTCAGGATGGGCGAACCAGCGGCGCCGAGGCCATATTGATCGAGCGCCTTCTTCGCCGCGGCGATCACCTCGGGGCGGTACGACAGCCCGAGATAGTTGTACGACGATAAGTTGAGGAGCTTCAGATGATGGTGTTCGAGCTGCTCCTCGAGATCGATCTCCGTCCCGGGCGGCGTTGACATCGGCTGCGAGTACAAGTAATAGCCGGTCGGCCGCGCGCGGGTGTACCACTCGTTGTACGGCTCCAGAATGGCGAAGACATCATCGCCCGACGAGTAGTAAAAGCTACTATAATCGTAGTCGGAGACGCTCGTGCTGGTCTGCGCTTCGACTCGTGTTGCCATGGGTATCCTCCACGTGGTTGACCACAACTCCTCCCCAACTCATGCCAACTCCGGCGCCGCCGTGACGGCCTGGCCCGCGCGTGTCGTTCGCGCGGCGCGGAGCGGGATGTACCTCGCTGCCTCGTTCGCCTACCTCGCGGTCGTGATGGGGCTCGCACAACGCCTCATCCTGCTTCCGCTTTTCACCCTCTTTCCCAGCCGGCGCCGGCGCTGGCTTCGAGGGTGGATGCAGCTACAAGCTCGAGTGACGCTTCGCATTGCGCGCACGTTCGCCAATCTGCGCATGTCCGTGCAGGGAGCCATCGAACCGGTGAGCTGCGTCGTCATCATGAATCATCAGTCCGTCCTGGACATCCCCTTGGCCGTCTCGTTGATGCCCGGTCCGCTCCCCCTCATCCCCACCCGCGATCGGTACCGGCGCGGCATCCCCGGCATCTCGCCGCTCGCGCGGATGTGCGAAATGCCCTTCGTCAGCCAGGGGCGTACCAGCACCCGCGCCGAGCTCCAATCGCTGCTCGCCGCCGCCGACCTCGTGGCGCGCGGCGAGCGGTCGCTGCTCATCTATCCAGAGGGACACCGCACCAGAGACGGCGAGATCGCCCCCTTCATGACGAGCGGGCTGCGACTCCTGCTCCAGCGCGCTCGGCAACCCGTGTACGCCATCGTCGTCGATGGAATGTGGCGAGCACGAACGGTCGCCGACACCTCAGGCTTCCTCGACATGAACGCCCGAGCGACCGTGCTCGGACCCTTTCCTCCCCCTTCGAAGGACGAGATCGATAGCTTTATCGAAGCGCTTCGCTGCCGCATGATCGATGCGCTCGCGGAGCTCCGCGCCTCGTGATTCGATTCACGTCCGTCACATCCCTTGCAGTGCCTTCGATCTCGTCTCTGCTCTCCGATCCTACTCTTCGCGATGCGCTCGCGACCGGCCTCGATCAGCCGCCGTCCGCGAGAACCGCGCGGCTCGCGGACTTTCTCGCCCATACGTTCGGCGATGCGACCGTCGCCATCATCCATTACGGCTCGCACGCGCAGCGTTCCGATGCCCGCCCCGAGAGTGCGCACGATTTCTTCGTGATCGTGGACCACTACGCGAGCGCGTATCGTGCCCTGGCCGCGGCCATCCCCACCAGATACCGCCCGCGCACCGCGACGTTCCTTGCGCACATCCTGCCGCCCAACGTCATCGCGGTCTCCGTACCCGATGATCCACCGATGCACGCCAAGTGCGCGGTGCTCTCGCTTGGCGATCTGCGTCGGGCGGGTTCGGGGAGGGCGCAAGACCATTTCACGCAGGGGAGATTGTTCCAGCAGGTCCAGCTCGTGTGGGCGAGGGATGAGGAGAGTCGGCGCGCGGTGGTGGATGTGCTGCTCGGGGTGCGGGCCCGCACGTTCACCTGGGTGCACCCCGCGCTGCCCGCGCGCTTCACCACGGACAGCTACTGTCGAACGATGCTCGAAACGTCCTTTGCCGCGGAGATCCGGCCGGAGGGCGATGAGCGTTTGCAGGTTCTGCTCGATGTGCAACGCGATACGCTGACTCGGGTCTACGGAGCTTTGCTCCAGCAGCTCGTGTCCCAAAGGATACTTCTGTCGAGCGGGAAAGTCTACAGTCTCGCGCGTCCGGCGGGGTGGGCCGAGCGGGTGCGGATTGCGTATTATTTCCGCCGCAGCAAGGTCCGCGCGACGCTCCGCTGGCTCAAGTACATCGCTTTGTACGACGACTGGCTCGAGTACATCGTGCGCAAGATCGAGCGCCGCAGCGGCGTCTCGGTCACGCTCACCCCCCGCGAACGACGCTGGCCGCTGCTCTTTCTCTGGCCGAAAGTCATTCACTACCTCCGCACGCGCCCGCAGCGCCGCGCACCAGATACCGCTCCGAGATGACCGCAACCGATCTCCTGACGCTCGCCTTCGCCGCGTTCCTCCTGCTCACCATGCCAGTGTACGCCGTGATCGCGCGCGGTC
>DASVCF010000072.1:0-32396 GCA_036381735.1 Gemmatimonadaceae bacterium
TCGCGAGGACACGGTGCGTGGTCTCGATCGACGCGAGCGACGGGAGCGGTGGACGCAGCACGGGTTCCGCGCTCGCGCGCTCCACCCGCGACGCCGCAGCCACGCGAATCGCGCTCGCGAGATGGCGGTGCACATCCGGGATCGTGTACTCCGAGCCGGGCTTGCTGATCACATCCACGGCGCCGAGCGCCAGTGCGCGGACGGCGGCGTCACTGCCCTCCGGCGTCAACGAGCTCACCATCACGACCGGGATCGGATTCTGCGCCATGAGCTCCGCCAGGAACGTCAGGCCGTCCATGCGCGGCATCTCGACGTCGAGCGTGATCACGTCGGGGCGCAGCTTCGCGATCTTCTCGCGCGCCACCAGCGGATCGACGGCGGTGCCGACGACCTCGATGTCGTCGCAGTGCGCCAGCTCATCGGTGAGCATCTTCCGGACGATGGCGGAGTCGTCGACAATCAGTACGCGAATCATGCAGATCCTGTCGGGGTGAGGGGATCGAAGGGCGACGCGGCGCGCAGCGTCCTGGTGCGAAGCGAACGGGAGCGCATCATCAACTCGCCGGCCTACGGTAGACCGCCGGGCGCACGTACGTGAACTGGTGCGCGAGCCCGGTGAGACTTTCGGCGTGCCCCACGAACAGCTCGCCGCCCGGCGCGAGCAGCTCCCAGAAGCGATCGATGAGCTGCTGCTGCGTCGCCCGATCGAAGTAGATCATCACGTTGCGACAGAAGATGACGTCGAACGGGCCGCGCATGGGCCATGCGCTCATCAGGTTGAGATGCGCGATGCGCACGAGCGCGCGCACGGCGTCCCTCACGCGATACGTGCGCGGCGGGTGCGCATCCTCCACCATGAAGTGCCGCATCACGACGTCCGCGGGCAGCTCGCGCACCGCGTCGTCCTCGTAGACCGCCGCCCGCGCCCGATCGAGCATACGGCGCGAGATGTCGGTGGCCAGGATGCGCACGTCGCACCACTCGCCTTCGGGGATCGTATCGCGCACGAGCATGGCGAGCGAGTACGGCTCCTCGCCCGACGAGCACCCCGCGCTCCACAGGCGCACCGGTCCGCCACGCGCGCGCAGCATCGGCAGCGTCTGCTCCCGCAGATGGTCGAAGTGCAGCGGCTCACGGAAGAAGCTCGTCTTGTTCGTCGTGATCGCGTCCACCATCTCGGCCAGCTCGCGCCCCGTCGCGTCGTACTCCACGTAGGCGATGTACGCCTCGAACGAGTCGAGGCCGAGCGCTCGAAGCCGGCCGGCGAGCCGCGACCGCACGAGCTCCTCCTTGCCCGGCGGGAGCTCGATGCCACAGATCGGCGAGACCATCTCGCGGATGCGATGAAAGTCCTCGGCCTCGAGCCCCGGCGGCCCGGCGGCCATTACCCGCTCGCTCGCCCGCGGCAGGGCCGACGCCGATCCATCGCCGCGTCTTCCCGACGCACGTCCCGAACGCCCGTCAGAATTCTTCAAGGACGTCCGTGTCATTCGCGTCGTCGAGGGGCAGAGCGTCCTCCACCGGCGCCGGCACGCGCGCGTCCTTCAGCCGACCGTTGCCGCCGTTGTGGCCGTTCGAGCCGTTGTGCCCGTTGCGCATGCCGCGCGCGTTCGACACACCGTTGCCCGCGGGCATGCGCTCGGCGCGCCGCGGCGGCAGTCGCATGGCGTGCTTCCCGTTCTGCGCGCGCGACCGCGACGCACTCGTGGCACTCGTCACCGTGAGACGGAAACCGCTCACGACCCCTTGCATCGTCTCGGCCTGACCGCTGAGCTCCGACGCCGCGCTCGCGGACTGCTCCGCGTTCGCCGCGGTCTGCTGCGTGACGGCGTTCATCTGCTCGACGGCCGTGTTGATCTGCGCGGTGCCGAGCGTCTGCTGCTCGCTCGCCGCCGCGACCTCGCCCATCACTTCACGCACGCGACTCACGTGCGTCGTGATCTCCTGCAGGTTGGCGAGCACCTCGGCGTTGATCGCCACGCCGCCCGCCGCGCTCTGCACCGATTGCTCGATGAGGCTCGCGGTGTTCTTCGCGGCCTCCGCCGAGCGCATGGCCAGATTGCGCACTTCCTCGGCGACGACGGCGAACCCCTTCCCCGCGTCGCCGGCGCGCGCCGCTTCCACGGCCGCGTTCAGCGCGAGCAGGTTCGTCTGGAACGCGATCTCGTCGATCGTCTTGATCACCTTGGCGGTGGAGTCGCTCGACGTCTTGATCTCCTCCATGGCCGAGCTCAGCCGCTGCATGCTCGCCGCACCCTTCGCCGCACTCGAGCTCGCCCGCTCGGCGATGGCGCGCGCCTCCTTGGCATTGACCGCGTTCTGCTTGGCCATCGACGCCATCTCCTGCAGGCTCGACGACACCTCCTCCAGCGAGCTCGCCTGCTCGTTGGCGCCCTGCGCGAGCGACTGGCTTCCCGAGGCGATCTGCTCCGCCGCGGCGTTCACCTGCTCGGAGCTCAGCGCCACATCGGCGAGCGCGGTATCGAGATTGTCGAGCGCCGTGTTGAGCGCCGCCTTGATCTTCGCGTGATCGCCGCGATACTCGCCGGCCATTCGGACCGTGACGTCGCGCTGCGCCACCTGCTCGAGCACGGCAGCGGCTTCGTTGATCGGCGCGATCATCGTGTCGAGCATCTCGTTGATCCCTTCGACGATCTCGCGGTACGCACCGGCGAAGCGCGTCGTGTCCGTACGCGCCGAGAGCTGACCCGCGGCGGCGCCGCGCGTGAGCCGGCCGAGCTCGGCGACGAGCTCCGCGTTCACCTCTGCCACGGAGCCGAACGCCTGCGAGAGCCGGTCACGCCCGCTCTTCGGTGTGAGCGCGATGCTCATGTCGCCGGCCGCCACCTTCTGGGCGGCGCCGGTGAGATCGCGCATGTGGGCGAGGAGCCCTTGCAGTGCCCCCGTGAGGCGCGCGATCTCGTCGTCGCCGTCCACCGTCTGGATGTCGTGCTCCGTGTCGCCGATCGCCAGCTGTTCGGCGAGCGTCGTGGCGCGCACGACCGGGTGCGCGATGCGGCCGGACACCATCCACGCGAACCACCCCACGAGCGCCGCCGCGATGAGCGCGACGACGATGAGTTGATACCGCAGACCCGTAGCCGCCGCGAATGCGTGGCTCGCATCCTGGGTGACCAGCAGACTCGCCTTCCCGCCCATGATTCCCGGATAGCGCGCCCCGAGGTCCGCGGCCGGCGCCACCGGGGCGAACGCGACGAGTGCGCTCCCGGTGTTCAGGAAGGGCACGACCATCGAGCCCGATCGCCCCGAGCCGATGGCCGAGAGTACCTCCGCGTTGTCCACCTTCACGTTCAGCACGTCGCTCGCCGTCTCCGAGCCGATGATCGTCCCGTTCGGATCGACGAGGTATGCACGGTACTCCGCGTCGCTCTGCGCGTCCGCGGTGCTCGTCGCCTGTCGCAGCGAGCGCTCGCTCACCGCCTGCCAATCGAGATCCATCGCGAGCACGCCGAGGTTGTCGCCCTTGGCCGACTGCACGGCCGTCGCCAGACGCACGGTGAGCTGCTGCTGTCGATCGCGCGTGACCGGACCGACCCACGTCGGCGCATCGGGTGCGACCGCCTGGCGGAACCACTCGGCGGTGCCCGCCAGCGTGCCATCGACATCCGGTGTGGCACCGGTGCTCGTCGCCACGCCCGCACCCTTCGCGTCGTACAACCGTACCGCGCGAATGAGCGCCGAGCTGCTCTTGAGCGCATCGAGCGACGCGCGCGTGGTGGCGGAGTCGCCGAGGCCCAGCGCGGCGGCGGCCACGGCGCCGTTCACGGCGGCGGTGCGGAGCGACTGCACGTGCTCGAACACCACGCGATCGAGCCAGCGCGCGGTCTGCTGCGCCGTTTCGGCGCGCGCCGCGCCCACCTGGCTCGTGACGGTCGCGCGCGAGCTGCGCACGGCCATCACGGTGGCGACGATGAGCGGCGCGAGCGCGGCGACGAGAAACATCGCCAGCAGCTTGCCGCGCAGACTTCTGGCTCGGATGGAGGTCAACATGGGTCGTTGCCTGCGAGGATCGTGGAGAGAAGGACCGCTGCGGTTATTGCGGCTTGAAGGTGATCGGCAGAACCACTCGTGCCTTCACCGGCGTGCCATTCACGGTGCCGGGCTTGAAGCGGATCTCGGCGACCGCCGCCTTCGCGGCATCGGCGAGCGCGGGGATCGTGGCCGCATCCACCTGCACGCTGCCGGGCACGACTTTGCCATCGACGTCCACGGTGAACTCGAGTTGCACCGTGCCGCCGATCCCTGCGCGCATGAGGTTGAGCGGATACGCATGCCGGATCGCCTTCGCGGCGTCGGATGGCGACGCGAGCTGCACTGGAGTCGACAGATCGGCCAGCGCGTACTCCTTGGTCGAATCCTGCGCGAACGCCGCGCGCGGCAGCGCCGCCAGCACGCTCAGGAGCAGCGCCGCCACGACGAGCGGCGCGCTGCCGGATCGACGAGGAGATGACGATGTATGCATCATGGGTGATGTTCCTCCTGAAAGTGGATCACTCGGACTGCAAGTCTGCGATGCTCGGCATCTGGCAGATGTCCTGCGTCGACAGCACCCGCTCGATGTCGAGCAACAGGCGCACGCGGCCGTTCACCTTGCCAATGCCCAGCAGGTAGTCCGTCTCGACATCCGCGCCGAAGGACGGCGTCTCCTCGACGTCACCCTCGGCAATGGACACGACCTCCGACACGCGATCGACGAGTACGCCCATCGGCACGCCGTGCACCTGCACGACGATGATCACGGTCTCCGCGACCGTCGCCGGCTCGAGGCCGAACTTCGCGCGGAGATCGACGATCGAGATCACCTTGCCGCGCAGATTGATCACACCGCGGACGTACGGCGGCGTGCGCGGGACGCGCGTGATCGGCTGCACGCCGATGATCTCGTTGACGGCGAGGATCTCGAGCGCGTACTCCTCGCCGGCGAGAAAGAAGGTCAGGTACTTGCCGGCGCGTCGGCGCTCGCTCGCCGTTGCCGGCGTCGGGATCGCGGTGGTGGTCATGCGAGTGGGTCTCCAGTCATGTCACGCGACCGAGCGCGACACGTGCGTCGCGTGTTCGGTGGTTGGCGTGTGCCGAGCGATGGTGACGACCGCGCCGACATCGAGGATGAGCCCCACGCGTCCGTCCCCGAGGATCGCGCCGCCGGAGATGCCGGGCACCGCGTCGATGCCACTCCCCAGCGGCTTCGCCACCACCTGCTGCTGCCCCAACAATTCATCGACGAGAAGCGCGGTACGCCGTTGACTGTCGCCGACGATCATGAGCAGCGCGGCGGTGGGGTCGGTGACCGCGCCCTCCACGCCGAACAGCCGGTGCAGCCGCACGACCGGCAGCAACTCGCCGCGGAGCATCACCAGCTCGCCGCGACCGACGACGGTCGAGAGCATGCCGCGCTCGGGGCGGAAGCTCATCTGGATGTGCGCGGTGGGGACGATGTAGCGCTCCGCCCCCACGCGGATGAGCATGCCATCGGTGACCGCGAGGGTGAGCGGGAGCCGCAGGAGGAAGCGCGTCCCCTGCCCCGGCGCCGACTCGATGTCCACGCGGCCGCGCAACGCCTCGATGTTGCGACGCACGACATCGAGCCCCACGCCGCGCCCCGAGACATCGGTCACCGCCTGCGCGGTCGAGAATCCTGGCGCGAAGATGAGCTCGAACGCCTCGCGCTCCGTGAGCGCGTGATCGGGCGCAATGAGGCCGGCGTCCATCGCCTTCCGCGTGATGCGCTCGCGGTCGAGCCCGCGGCCGTCGTCGCTCAGCTCCACGACCACGCTGCCGCCCGCGTGCGATGCACTCACCCGGATCACGCCCGTGCGCGGCTTGCCGAGCGCTTCCCGCTCGGCTGGCGACTCGATGCCGTGGTCCACGGCGTTCCGCACCATGTGCATGAGCGGATCCGCGATCGCATCGACCATGTGCCGGTCGATCTCCGTCTCCGCACCGTCGACGACGAGCTCCACCTGCTTCCCGGTTTTCTGCCCGAGATCGCGCACCTGGCGCGCGAGCTTGAGGAACGTGCCCTTGAGCGGCACCATGCGCAGGGACATGCTCAGGTCGTGCAGCTCGCGCGTGAGCTTCCCCGCGTGCGCAATGATGCGTGACAGGCCATGGTGACCGCCCGCCCGCATGGCTTCATCCTGCGCGAGCATCGACTGCGCGATCACGAGTTCGCCGACGAGATCGATGAGCCGATCGAGGCGATCGGTGCGGACGCGCACCGTGTTCTTCGCGTCGCGCTCCGGCGTCCGAGGGCGCGATCCGGACGAGGGCATCTCGCGCGCGGCGGCCGACGGCATCTCGCGCGCGTCGTCGCGCCGCGGCCCGGCGACGCCATCGCTCAGCGCACGGCCGGCCGTCGCCGTCTCCGGTGCGGCGAGCTGCTCGAGAAGCACGTCGTAGCCATCCGGCAGGCGCACCGGGGCACCATCCAGCCCGGCATCCACGGCATCGAGCAGTGCGCGCAGGAGATCGACGCTTCGAAGCGCCAGATCAGCATGCACGCCGGCGCACTGCGCCGCTCCCTTGCGGATTCGTTCGAGGAGCGATTCCGCGTGGTGCGCGAGAACTTTGATGCGATCGAGTCCGAGAAACGCCGCCGTGCCCTTGATGGTGTGAAAAGCGCGAAACACCGTGTTGACCGCATCCGCATCGTCCGGATCGCTCTCGAGTGCGAGCAGCGCCGCCTGCGCCTCGTCGGCGAACTCCCGCGCCTCGGTGACGAAGTCGCGGAGGAGGGTGCGATCGGCATCCGCTGGCAGCGGCTCGTCACGCTGCGGCTGCCGCACGGCGTGCGGCAGTGACGCACGGTTCGACGGCGACCGGCGCTCCGACGCCTGCACCGATGTCGCGCGCACGGCGTCCTCCAGCGTGCCACGCATCGCGGCTTCGATGGCGCGGCTCGCGTCGGCGATGATGCGATTCAGCGTCTCGGCGTCGTGCGTCGCATCGCGCATCGCCAGCGCCGCGGCGGCGAGCGTCTCGCGCGCGGCGGCCGAGAGCGAGGCATGCATCGAGATCTGCTCGAGCGCCTCGCGTGCGCGCGCGATGCTCTCCATATCGCCGGGCTCGACCTGCATGAGCCGCATCGCCGCCTCGTCCAGGGACACGACCGGAGGCGCCGCGGAACCGCCGTCCAAGACGGCGGTATCGCGAGCTGCCTTCCGGCGCTTCGGCGTCTTCCCTGTTGTGCGAGACGTGCGAGCCATGGTCCGCGTGTCGAAGTCTTGTGACGACGAGGACCGGCGTGCCACGCGGCACCCGTCCCCGCGATCATTGCCCGGCGTGCGCGCGGCACGCTCGTACCGCCCGGGTGTCACGCGCACTGGCGCGCGACGTCCCGAGCAGCGTGGCCGATATGAGACGACCGTGGATCGCGGAGAGCACAAAAAAATCCCGCGGCGAGCCGCCACGTCGCCTGACATCGGCCGACGAGCGTGCTGCTACCGCGGGATCAATCACTCATGCTTCGGCAGCCGGACGATCTCCTACAGCGTGGAGACTCCTGGCTTTGCGGCCCCGCCTCGCGACGGGTGTGCTCTTGTCGGCGCTGCACAATGGGGGATCAGAGTGGAGCGCGCAAGAGGAATTTTGTGAAATGGTCCTCATATGAAACTATTTTCACCAGCCCGTCCAACCACCTCGCGTGACGTCGTGTATCACCGCATCGTCTCGCGAGGGGCATGGCGCCGTTCACGCGCCGCGAGCCGCTCCTCCCCATACCACCCGATGAGTGCCGGCACACCGAGCAGCAGCTGCCGCACTCGCCGCGCGAGTGAGAGCGCGAGCGCCACTTCGGGTGACAGCCCGACCGCCATCCCGACGAGCACGAAGCTCCCCTCCTGCGTGCCGAGTCCCGCGGGCACGAAGAACATGGCGCTCTGCACCGCCATGGTGAGGCTCTCCACCACGAACGATGCGCGCACGCTGCTCGGCTGCCCGAGCAGACGGAGCGTGATCCACAGCTCGATGGCGCCCGCGCACAGGCCGGCCAGCTGCCACGCCGTACATGCCACGAGCGCGCGATGTTCGCGATACATCGTCCGGATGGCCTGGTCGAGTCGGGCCGGATTGCCGACGGCGCGCAGCACATCCCGCCCCACCATCGCACGCAGGACGCGCTCGATCAGCTCGAACATCCCCCACCGATGCTGCACGAGGAAGAACGCGGCCACCGCGAGCACGCCGACGGCCAGTCCGAGCGCCACGAGCCGCGGCGTCGCCCCGGTGGTCGGATAGCTGAGCAGCAGCACGAGCCCCATCCCGGCGAACAGCAGCTGTGCACCCATCGTGAGCGTGAGCTCGACGATGACGCTCGCCCCCGCGATGGTGCCGGCCACGCCGCGCCGGATGAGTAGTCGCGCCCCGACCACCTCGCCGCCGACGCGCGCCACCGGCAGCAGCCCGCTCACGGCCTCACGCACCACGGCCGCCCAGGTTAGGTAGATCCGACCCGGCGCGCGCACGCCACGCAGCAGCCGTCGCCACCCCGTGGCGTCGAGCGCGAGCGGTGCGATGTGAATGGGAGCCAGCCAGAGGAGACGCCACCCCGCGACGTCGAGCAGCTGCCGGATGCCGGGGATCCCCGCACGCACCACGAGCGCGATGGCCAGCGCCAGTCCGAGGCCGCCGACGATCCACATTGCCGACCGCACGCGCGCGGCGCGGATAGTGCGGGGGTGCGAACCGAACGCGGCAGGCGGGGCCGCGCGCTCGTCGGCGCGGGGTTCGGGCGGCATGGCTTCGGGCTTGGGCTCGGCCGACACGCGGGACCTCTCGAGGTCGGTTCATCCGAAGCTAGCCGGTCCGACCCGCTGGCACCATGCTCGCGTGCAGTATATCGTCACGGAGCTCCGTGGAGCACAGCCGAGGACACGACAGATGATCGGCGTCGAACGGATTGCGTGTATGTTGGCCGTCGCACTGGCCGCGGCTTCACTCGTCTACATGACCGCGTGCATCGCGGCCACGTGGCGGTGGCGCCGCGCGCGGGCCACACCGCTCACGACGCGGCGCTCGGCACTCCCCCCTGTGACCATCCTCAAGCCGCTGTGCGGGATGGAGCCGCAGCTCGACGAGAATCTGCGATCCTTCTGCACGCAGCCCTACCCGACGGTACAGCTCCTCTTCGGCGCTCGCGAGCGCGACGATCCAGCGCTCGACGTCGCGCGCCGTCTGATGGATGAATCCCCCGATCGGGACATCGCGGTCATCGTCGGCGCACGCCCGCTCGGCGCGAATCGCAAGGTCGAGACGCTCGCCAACCTGCTGCCGAGTGCGCGACACGACGTGCTCGTCATCGCCGACAGCGACATTCGCGTCGGCCCCACGTACCTGCAGCACGTCATCGCGCCGCTGATGGATCCTTCGGTGGGGCTCGTGACCTGCCTCTACCGCGGGATGCCGACGCCGTCCTTCTGGTCGCGACTCGGCGCGCTCGCCATCGACGAGTGGTTCCTCCCCTCGGTACTCGTCTCGCGCGCGCTCGGCTCGAGCGCGTACTGCTCGGGCGCGACGATGGCGCTCCGGCGCGACGTGCTCGAGCGCCTGGGCGGATTCGAGGCGCTCGCGCCCTGGCTCGCGGACGATCACGAGCTCGGTGCCCGCGTCCGCCATCTCGGACTGCGGACCGTGATCGCGCCGTACGAGGTGGCGACGACCGTGCACGAACCGGATGCATACTCGCTCGTCGCGCACGAGCTGCGATGGATGCGGACCATTCGCGCCGCGCAGCCGCTCGGCCACGCATGCTTGTTCCTCACGTACGCGATTCCGCTGACCGTGCTCGCCGCGCTCTTCGCGCCGCTCGTCCCGTGGCTCCTCGCGCTGCCCCTCCTCGCGATCGCGCTGCGGGTCGCGTTGCACGTCGTGCTCCAGGGTCACGTGCAACGTGATGAGTGGAGCGTGCAGGCGATGGGGGTGAACGAGCGGAGCGCGCAGACTGCACGGATGAACGGTCGGTCTTCCATCTGGCTCATTCCACTCCGCGATCTGCTCTCGTTCGGGATCTGGATCGCGAGCTTCACCAGTCGCGCCGTCGTGTGGCGGCAGCTCGTCATGCGCGTGCGGACGGACGGCGTCCTCCTCGGCGATGAAGGGAGGTTCGGGAGGTCTCTATGATGCGCACACTCTTTCTTCATCCCCCCTCGTACGAGGGATTCGACGGCGGCGCCGGCTCGCGCTATCAGGCCAAGCGCGAGGTACGATCGTTCTGGTACCCGACGTGGCTCGCGCAGCCCGCGGCGCTCGTCCCCGGCAGCAAGCTCGTGGATGCGCCGGCCGCGGGGCTGTCGCTCGGCGATGTCCTGCCGCTCGCGCGACAGTACGATCTCGCGGTGCTCCACACCAGCTCGCCGTCGTTCCCCGGCGACGTACGCGTGGCCGAGGCGCTCGAGCGCGAGAATCCGCAGCTCATGATCGGCTTCGTCGGCGCGAAGGTCGCGGTCGAACCGGAGCAGTCGCTCCTCGCATCACCCGCCATCGATTTCGTGGCGCGTGAGGAATTCGACTTCACGATCAAGGAGATCGCCGAGGGGCGTCCACTCGCTGAGGTGGATGGCGTGTCGTTCCGCGATGCGGCAGGGCGCGTGGTACACACGCCGGATCGGGCGATCCTCGAGAACATGGATCTCCTCCCGTTCGTGACCGAGGTCTACAAGCGCGATCTGCGCGTCGAGGATTATTACATCGGCTACCTCGAGCATCCGTACGTCTCGCTGTACACGGGGCGCGGCTGCCGCTCGAAGTGCACCTTCTGCCTCTGGCCGCAGACGGTGGGTGGTCATCGCTATCGCACACGAAGCCCCGAGCACGTCCTCGAGGAGGTGGCGCTCATTCCGAAGTACTTCCCGCAGGTGCGCGAGGTGTTCTTCGATGACGATACCTTCACCGATGACGCGCCGCGCGCCGAAGCGATCGCGCGCGGGCTCGGCAGGCTCGGGATCACCTGGTCGTGCAATGCGAAGGCGAACGTGAAGTACGAGACGCTGAAGGTGCTCCGCGACAACGGACTGCGGCTGCTGCTCGTCGGCTATGAGTCCGGCAACCAGCAGATCCTCAACAACATCAAGAAGGGGATCCGGCTCGACATCGCGAAGCGCTTCACGCGCGACTGCCGAGACCTCGGCATCACGATTCACGGCACGTTCATCCTCGGCCTCCCGGGCGAGACGCGCGAGACCATCGAGGAGACGATCCGCTACGCGAAGGAGATCAACCCGCACACGATCCAGGTCTCGATCGCCGCGCCGTATCCGGGGACGGCGCTGTACGCCCAGGCCACGCAGGAAGGGTGGCTCGCCGAGGACGACGATGGTACGCAGCTGGTGAACGACCGCGGCGTGCAGATGAGCGCGCTCAGCTACCCGCACCTCGGCCGCACGGAGATCTTCGATTCGGTGGAGACGTTCTACAAGCGCTTCTACTTCCGGGCGGGGAAGATCGCCGAGATGGCGGGCGAGATGGTGAAGAGCCCCCGCGTGCTGACGCGCCGGCTGCGCGAGGGCGCGGAGTTCGTGCGCTTCATGCAGTCGCGCGCACAGACGTGATGGTGCGGCGGGTCATCATCACGGCCGACGATTTCGGCCTGGCCATCCCGGTGAACGAGGCGGTGGAGCTCGCGCATCGGGAGGGCATTCTTGGCTGCGCCAGCCTGATGGTCGCGGAAGAGGCGGCAGCGGATGCGGTCGCGCGTGCGCGCAGGCTCCCCACGCTGCGCGTCGGCCTGCACGTCGTGGTGGTCGATGGCCGCCCCGCGCTGCCGGCGACGGTGATCCCCGACCTCGTCGATGCCAACGGACGACTCGGTGCCAACATGTTCCGCACCAGCGTGCGCATCTTCTTCGTCCCGAGCGCGCGGCGCCAGCTTCGCGCGGAGGTCCGCGCGCAGTTCGAGGCGTTCCGTGCGACGGGGCTGCCGCTGGACCACGTGAACGCACATCGCCACATGCATCTGCATCCCACGGTGCTGGGCGCCATCCTCGCCGTCGCACCGGAGTTCGGCGTGCGCGCGGTGCGGCTTCCGCGCGAGCCGCTGCGCGCCACGCGAACGCGACCACTCGGCCGGCGAATCGCCGCCTTCGGCTGGAGCGCGTTTCTCGCGCCGTGGCTCGCGCTCGTTCGCTGGCGCCTCGCACGCGCCGGGATCCGGTGCAACTCGTACGTCCTGGGGCTCGGCGACAGCGGGGCGATGGAGGAGCGGACCGTCGCGGCGCTCGTGGGCGCCATTCCAGACGGCATCACCGAGATTTATTTCCATCCGGCTACCAATACACGATCGGGCGGCGTCCCGCTTCCCATGCCAGCGGCCCGGCATGAGGCCGAGCTCCAGGCACTGTGCAGCGCGCGCGTGCGCGCGGCGCTGGACGGTGCGGGCGTAGCGCGCGTGACCTTCGGCGAGCTCGCCTGATGCCACGCTGAGCGCGCGTCGCGTGAGCGGCCCGCCGCGACCACGTGCTCACGCCGCCTCGGTCGCGTGCTAAACCCGCCAGGGTCGCGTGCTCACGCCGTCGCGAGCGCGGCCGCAACGATCTCCGCCGCGATCCGGGCGCACCGTGGTGCCTCGCGATGCACCCACGGAAGCTGTCGCCACGCCGTCGGGTGCAGGACCACGGAGATCGGGTGCAGCCACGCGGCATCGAGCTCGTGCCCGGGCGTGTCGAGCACCACGCGCACCGCTGCGACACGCGGCGCGCGGATCAGGCCGATTTCCATGTCCACGCCAGTGTACCCGCGCTGCCGCCATGCATGCCGTGCATCGCCCACGATGAGCGTGCCGCACGTGACGAGCGGAGCCGCTTCCGGCTCGTACCCCAGATGGCGCGCGGCCTGTTCCAACACTCCCACGAGCGCCCGGTCGCACTCGAGCATCTCGCCGTCCGGCCGCAGCACGACGTGCGGTACGAGCACCGCGCCCGTGTGTAGTGCGATGTCCAACCCGCCCGCGAGCCCGCAGCTCACCACCACATCACCCAGCTCGTCGCCGCGCGCGTGGGTGAGCCCGACGCCCGCATGGACAATGCGCGCGCCGGGCCATGCACGACGGACGGCGCGCGCCTCCAATCGAGTCGCGGCGACGATGGTCGGCGACACGACGATGGCTTCAGTGGAGATAGCCATTGTCCCGATACCACGCCACGGCCCGGGCCAGTGCATCTCCCACATCACTCGGACGATGTCCCAGCTCGCGCATCGCCTTGGCGCTGTCGATGTGCATCCGCTCGCGCGCCATGCGCACGCCCTCGAGGGGGACCGCCGGGCGCGCATTCACCGACGATCGACAGCGTAGCTCGTCGATCCACGCGATGCTGAGGAGCAGCGCGTATGGCAGGTGTACGCGCGGCGCGGGCCGACCCGTGACCTCGGCGAGCCTCGCCCACACCTCGTCCAGCGTCAGGTTCTCGCCACCGACCAGGTACCGCTCCCCGGGTCGCCCACACGTGAGCGCCGCCACGTGCGCACGCGCGACATCCTCGACCGCGACCAGGTTCAGGCCGCCGGGCGGCGGCGCCACGCGCATCATCCCGCGCGCGAAGTCGAGCACCATCTTCCCGGTGGGCGTCGGCTTGCGGTCGCCCGGCCCCACCGGCGCGGTGGGGAGCACGAGTACCACCGGCACGCGCGCCGCGAGCGCCGCGCGCTCCTGCTCCACCTTCGAGTGGTGATACGCGGAGGTCGCCTGCCCGGTGTCCGTCACCCAATCGTCCTCGGTCGCGAGTCGCCCATCGCGCACGGGGCCAACCGTAGCCGAGCTCGACGTCACCACCGCGCGCTCCACGCCCGCGATGCGCGCCGCCTCGAGCAGCGCCGCGGTACCCGCGACGTTCACGTCGTGAATCGCCGCGCGATCGCGCGGCGCGAACGAGTACAGCGCGGCGCAGTGGATCAGGTAGCGGCAGTCGTCCATCGCGCGCACGAGATCGCCTGCTCGGCGCAGATCGCCGAGCACCGTCTCGCAGCCGTCGAGGCGCGCGTCGCTGCGCACGAGCGCACGGACCTGATAGCCGGCATAGTGCAGCTCGCGCAGCACGTGGCCGCCGACCAGGCCGGTGGCGCCCGTCAGAAAGACACGATCACCGGGCAAGGGCGGCTCGCACCATCTCGCGCGGCGAGCTCATCGTCCGCACCACCGCCGTCGGCTCGTAGCCGCAGTGCGCCATGCAGTTCTCACACTTGGGATGCCGGCCGCGTCCATACTTCGACCAGTCGGTCTCCTCCACCAGCTCGCGATAGCTCTTCGCGTACGGCTCGCCAGCCATGAGATAGCACGGCCGCTGCCACCCGAGCACCGAGTACGATGGGATCCCCCAGGCGGTGCAGGCGAAGTCGGTCTTCCCCTCGAGAAAATCCAGGTAGAGCGGGCTGTGATTGAGCCGCCACTGCTTGCGCTTGCCGCCCGCGAACGCCTCGCGGAAGATGGCGCGCGTGCGCTCGACGCCGAGGAAGTGCTCCTGATCGGGGGCCTTCTCGTACGCGAACCCCGGCGCGATCTGCATGCAGTCCACCTCGAGCTCGTCATTGAGGAAATCGAGCACGTCGCGGATGGACGTCGCATCGTCCTGCCCGAAGAACGTGCTGTTCGTGGTGACGCGGAAGCCCCGCCGCTTGGCTTCGCGAATCGCCTCGACGGCCTGGTCGAACACGCCGTTTCGGCACACCGATTCGTCGTGCCGCTCGCGCAGTCCGTCCACGTGCACCGACCACGCGAAGTACGGCGACGGCGTGAAGCGATCGAGCTTACGGCGCATGAGGATCGCGTTGGTGCAGAGATAGACGAACCGCTTCCGCGCCACCAGCGCTGCGGCAATTTCGTGGATCTCCCGGTGCACGAGCGGCTCACCGCCGGCGATCGACACGATGGGCGCCCCGCACTCCTCCACCGCATCGATGCACTGCTGCACGGTGAGCCGTCGGGCCAGTACATCGTCGGCGTGCTGGATCTTGCCGCACCCCGCGCACGCGAGGTTGCACTGGAACAGCGGCTCGAGCTGCAGCACCAGCGGAAACTTCTCGACGCCGGTGAGTCGCTTGTGCATCACGTACGCGGCAACGGCGAACTTCTGACGGAGGGGAATGCTCATGAGGTCACCTCACGCCTTCCGGCATCATCGCCATTCGCACGAGGGTGGGCGCGGACTCGTGTGCGCGGTCCGCCGCGAGCGCCATCGTCGGGAAGAGATGCCGGTATAGGTGGTAGTTGATGTAGAAGTCGCGCGGGAACCCGGTGCCGGTGTATTCCGGCTCGTCCCAGGTGCCATCGCGTTGATGCTCACGCAGAAATTCGAGGCCGCGCACGCACGTGGGGTGCGTACCGAGCGAGGCGAGCTGCAGCGTGAGCACGGCCCACGCGGTCTGCGACGGCGTGCTGCGACCCACGCCGGCGAACGATTCATCTTCATACGAGTAGCAGCTCTCGCCCCAGCCACCATCGCGGTTCTGCACGTGGAGCAGCCATCGCGCGGCGCGGTCGATCATGTCGCGCCCCGTGCCGAGCGCGGCGAGCGCGGAGACCACGCACCAGGTGCCGTAGATGTGGTTCACCCCCCAGCGCCCGAACCACGAGCCCCACGGCCGTTGCGTGCGGCGCAGGTAGGCGAGGCCGCCCGCGACGTAGGGGTCGTGCACGCCAGCGTGCAACGCGGCGAGCATCTCGAGCACGTGGGCGGTCACGTCCTCCGTGGGTGGGTCGATCATCGCGCCGAAATCGGCGAAGGGGATGCGATAGACCGCCGCGCGCGTGTTGTCGCGGTCGAACGCCGCCCACGCACCGTTCGACGATCGCATGGCCAGCACCCACCGGCGCGCGCGTTCCACCGCCGGGCTCACCCGGGCCCGGTCGCCCGCCTCCAGCAGCGCCAACACCACGACGGTGGCGTCGTCGATGTCGGGGTACGTGTCGTTGTCGAACTCGAAGGGCCAACCGCCACATTCGACGTTCGGACATCGCACCCGCCAATCGCCGCGTGCGTCCGCCGGAATCTGCTCGTCGAGCAGCCACTGCACGGCGCAGCGCAGCGCGGGATGCTCGCGCTCGAGTCCCGCCGCCCGCAGCGCGCGCACGGCCCATGCCGTATCCCACACCGGCGACATGCACGCCTGCAAGCGCCATCCCACATCATCGTCGAGCACGAAGCGCTGCAGCCCCTCGAGCCCGCGCCGCATCACGGGATGATCGTGCGGCATCCCCTCGAGGCTGAGCGCGATCAGCGAGTATACCCACGGCGGCTGGATCCCGCCCCAGCTGCCGTCGGATTCCTGGCGCTCCGTGATCCACTGCACCAGGCGACTGCGCGCGCGCGTGCGCCCAGGATGCACCGGCTGACGCTCGTACAGCTTGAGCAGCGCATCGAGCCACCAGAAGGCGCCCGCCCCGGGCACTTTCGCGAGCCGAACACGTGCCCCGTCGACGACGAGCTCCGGCAGGTCGACCCCGAGCTCGCGCACCGGCCGCCGCGCGATGACGATCGTGAGCGGCGCGATCGTCCCGCGTGCCCAGCACGAGAAATCGTAGAGATTGAACGGCGTCCATGGCGGGAGATAGATGAGCTCCGGTGGCATCGTGGGGATGCCGTCCCATGGATATTCGCCGAACAGTGCGAGCCAGATCTTCGTGAACACGCGCGCCTCGGCCACGCCCCCCAGCTTCCGGATCACGCCGAGCGCGCGTTGCATGGGCGACCATTCCGGATCGAGCCCGAGCACCTTGAGCGCCACGTACGCTTCGATCGTCGTGCTCAGGTCCGCCGGTGCGTCGGCGTAGAGCGCCCACGAGCCGTCGTCACGCTGATTACGCAGGATGTGCCGGATCGCGCCCTCTCGGATCGCGTCGATCCCCACCCCCAGAAATCGCAGCAGCAGCACGTGCTCGGCGGTCATCGTCACGTTCGTCTCGAGCTCGCCCACCCACCATCCATCGGGTTGCTGGCGCGCCAGAAGCCACTCGACCGCGGAGCTCAACGCGCTACGCACGACATGCTCCTCCGAGGGCCGCCGCGAGGTGCCGCGCCGCCGCACGTCCACTTCGCACCGCCGATTCCATCGTGTCGGGCCAACCCGTGTTCGTCCATGCGCCCGCAATGGCGAGGTTCGACCAGCCCGTCGCTGGCCCCGGACGCGTCGTCCCCGGCTTCGCCACGAACGTGGCATCGCGCACGCGCGTCACGGAGCCGCGCACGAGTCGCGCGCCGGCGAGCCCTGGCACGATCGCCGTCACCTCGTTCCAGCACCGCTGGACGAGCGTATCGGCCGATTCGCCGACGAGGTCGTCGGCGGCGCTCAGACTGCAGCACAGATATCCCTCTCCCTTCTCGAACACCCACTGCACCGGCGAATCGAGCAGCGCGGCGAAGGCGAAGCCGAGCGACCCGCGATCGTGCCACAAGTGCACGTCGATGATCGCGTGCGGCTCGTACGCATCGAGCCCCGCCACGCCGAAGCGCTCCGCTTCGCCGAGCAGCCGCGTGAGCTGCGTTGGCGTCACCGCAGCAATCACGCCGTCGAACGGCATCCGCTCGCCGCCGCCTGCAACCACCCCCTGCACACGCCGTGCACTCGCGTCCACATCGAGACAGAGCACCGGGGTCCCCAGGTGCACCGCGCCGATCCGCTCCGCGGCCGCCGCCGCGATGCGCGCGAGCGGTACCGTCGAATACCCGAAGCACGCGGCATCCGCGCTCGCCAGAAACGCGGTCGAGATGACGAAGCCCGCGTCGGCGGCACTCACGCGATCGAGGGGCGCGTTGAGCGCGGGGACGAAGAACGGATCCCAGAACGCCCGCACGGTCGCATCGGTCTGCCCGTGGCGCGCGAGCCACTCGGCGAACGTCTCGGTCGAGCGCTGCGCGGATCGTGCCGCGGCGAGCGCACGCGCGATGCGGGCCTTTCCCATCAAACCGAGATGCCGGTACCGTGCGAACGACGCGACGAGATGCCACGGCGCGGGGAGCCGGGCCGCGCGCAACCGGCTCGCCCCCGCGCGCCGCGACAGCACGAGCGCGTCGAAGCGGTCCTGCAGCTGCACGCACGCGCCCATCCCGACGCGATCGATGAAGTCGAGAAGCTCGGTGCAGCATCCGAGGAAGACGTGCTGTCCGTTGTCCACCTCGACGCCGCCCAGTTCGAACGACGTCGCACGTCCGCCGAGCAGCCGGCTCCGCTCGAACACCTCGACCGTGACTCCCGCGCGCTGGAGCTCCTCAGCGGCCGCGAGCCCGGCGAGCCCCGCACCGATGACGGCTACGCGTGCAGCCATGAGTTCATCATCACGCGCAACCGCTGCGGGTGCGAGAGCGAGGCGCGACCGCGCAGCGGGAGATCGGGATCGCGCGCGATGCGGTCGAGAATCTGCGCGTAGATGTCGGCCATGGTGCGCACGCATACGACCGGCCGGCGCGGGATGTACTGCAGCACCTGGAGCCCACTGGCGAACAACGAGCGCGCCCGCTGCACTTCGAAGTCGACGAGCGCCCGCCACCGCGCGCTCGGCGTGCCCTCGAGGACGTCGCGCTCGGTCACGCCGAAGCGGTCGAGATCCTCCGCCGGGAGATAGATGCGCCCCATCGCCGCATCCTCGCGCACGTCGCGGAGGATGTTCGTGAGCTGCAGCGCGAGCCCGAGCTCCTCCGCGCGACACAGCGCCTCCGGATCGGCGAAGCCGAAGACGCGCACGCACATGCGCCCGACGACGGATGCGACGAGCCGGCAGTAGCGGCGGAGCGCCTCCCACGTCTCGTAGCGCGTGCAGACCAGGTCGAGCTCCACGCCATCGATCAACTCCTGCAGCTCCGACTCGGGAATGGCGTAGCGCCGAATGGTGTGCGCCAGCACCTGCGAGACCGGGTCCTCGTACTCCCCCGCCACGCAACGGTGCGCGCGCTGGCGATGCACCGCGAGCCGCGCGGGCAGATCGGGACGACTCGCGCCATCGGCCTCGTCGTCCACCTGGCGCGCGAAGTCGTAGAGCGCATAGATGGCGACGCGCTGCTCGCGCGGCAGCGTGATGAACCCCCAGTAGAAGTTCTTCGCCTCCCGCCGTGCCATCTGCTGGCAGTAGCGCTCCGACTCGTGCAGGTCGAGCGCCCGCAGCGACGTCGCGGCACCGTGACGCGCCGTCGCGGCAACCGGCGCCGCATGACCATTCCGCCGGGTGGATGCGAAGGCGGCGCGCACAACGAGCGACGCCTTCGTCGATGCCGACACCTGCGGCCGGAACACATCGGTGCGATACCCCGCCCGCTCGATCGCATCGCAGATGGCGAGGCCGCCCAGGCGGTAGAGCGCGAGCTGCAGGCGCAGCGGCGCGGGCGCCATCGGCTCGAGCTCTCGCCCCGATGCCAGCAGATCACGCGCGCGGCGGCAGTGTGCGCGTGTCGCGCCCACGATCCCCTCCGCCGCGATCTCCGACTGCAGCAGGTACGTGCGCCCCTTCTGTTCGTCGACGCCGACATCCTGCGCGAAGTTGGCGATCTGCAGCCCAATGCATACATCGTCCGAGAGCTGCTCGGCCCGCGGGCTCGACAGCCCGAACACACGGAGGACGAGCCGCCCCACGGGTGCCGCCGAGAGCATGCAGTAGGCGTGCAGCTCGGACCACGTCTCGTAGCGCGTGACCTCCTGGTCCTGCAGGTTCGCCTGAATCAGGTCGAGGAACGGCTGCGCGGGCAGCTGGTGGCGCGCGACCGTGTCGCGCAGCGCGATCAGCACCGGGTGCACGGGGGCACTGCCGGCAAAGAACGCGACGACTTCGTCGCGCCACCGCTCGAGCCGCTCGCGATCGGCGCTCCCACTCTCGTCGCCGAGATCGTCGGTCGTCCGGCAGTACGCGTAGATGCGCATGAGGTCGAGCCGGATCGCGCGCGGCAGATGCCAGGACGCCACCGAGAAGTTCTCGTAGTGCCGCTCGGCCAGCATCCGGCAATACGCGTCCGCGGATCGGCTCTCCGTCAACGTGCTCACGTTCGCTGCTCCTCCCTCTCCCACTCCGCGATGGCGCGCATGTGTCCCATCGCCTCACCGCGATAACTCAGCCGCGGAGTCGTGCGGAGATCCCCTAGCGTGCGGGCGCCAATGGCGAACATTGCGATCCGCAGCACATCGACGAGCTCGCGCGAGAGCACGAGCGCGGAATCCTCGCTCTCAGCCGCGGCGCGCAGGAATGGCCCCGCGATCCCCACGAGATCGGCGCCGAGCGCGATCGCCTTGGCGACGTCGATCCCGTCGCGCACACCGCCGCTCGCAAAGATGTACGCCTCCTCCGCCACGTGGCGCGCCTCGCGCACGCACTCGGCCGTGGGGATCCCCCACCCCGCGAATGCCGCGGCGACGCGCGCGCGCCACGGCTCGGCGATCCGGTGCCGCTCGACTTCGGTCCACGAGGTTCCGCCCGCGCCGGCCACATCCACGGCGGCGACGCCGACGTCGACGAGCGATCGCACGATGTCGGGCGCGATCCCCCACCCCACTTCCTTCACCACTACCGGCACATCGAGATGACGGCATACGTCGCCGATCTTCTCGAGCAGCCCGGCGAAGCACGTGTCGCCCTCGCCATCGGGCTGCACGGCTTCCTGCAGTGCGTTGAGGTGCAACACGAGTGCGTCGGCGTGCAGCGCGCGGACCAACCGTTGGCAGTGCTCGACGCGATACCCCTTCGCCAGCTGCACGGCGCCGAGGTTCGCGAACAAGAGGACGTCGGGCGCGACGTCGCGGACATCGAAGGTGTCGATGAGCTCGGGGTGCTCGAGCATCACGCGTCCGGACCCGAGCCCGATCGCGAACCCCATCCGCTGCGCCACGCGCGCCAGCACGCGATTGAGCTGCCCGCCCTCGCTCGTCCCGCCCGTCATGCACGAGATGAGGATCGGCGCGGCGAGGCGCCGCCCGAACAGCGTGACCGAGGGATCCACGTCGCGAAGATCGATCTCGGGAAGCGCGCGGTGGATGAACCGATACGCATCGAACCCGCTCCCAACCCCCTTGGCGGCGACGTCCTCGCTCAGGTTGATGCGGATGTGCTCGGCCTTTCGGGGGATGGTGCTCCCGCCCGCGCGGGACGTGGTGCGACCGTTGCCTCTGGGCTGGCTCATGAGGGTCGCCGGATGGGTTGCGACCAACGCCTCATCAGCACACCTCCTCGCGCGTTCCGGTATAGACTGGGTCTCCGGAACTCCGTCATGGTATTCGCGGACCGGCAACCGTTCCGTCCATACGCCCCTACCCGCCCGACGGAGGTCGCCCCTCCACGAACTTGCGCTTCATGATGTGTGCCGTCTCGCGGCTGTCCGGCGGACGGGTCGGCGGCAATCATCCCATGATGATAGTCGGGCGGGGAGCGACAGCCTAGTGGCTCACGCACGGCGCGGCCACCTGGCTGCGTAATACCGCGGGATCAGCCCTCGCGCACTACGGATGGACGTACCGATAGAGCGATGTGATGCGGATGAATCGATACGGGAGCGCCGCGCCCGGCGAGTGCAACGTGCCTTCCCACACGACGCCGCCATCCGATGTGACCTCGGTGGCGGAGAGTGGCGCGGTCGGCCACGTCCATCCGATCACCGTGTTGCCGTTCGTGAGTCGCTGTACGGAGCCCGTGAACTGCGTGTAGTACGACGGTGCATGGGCATACTGCCACGTCATCGTCGCCGTCTTCGCGCTCTCGTCCAGGCGATACTCCACGGCGCGGCTCGCGGCCGGCGATTGATGCGTGCCGTTGTCGAACACGAGGAGATCGCCCGTGCCGATGACGCGCACGCTGTGCTGCGCGCTGAAGCCGTCCAGGGGATCGCCGACGATCGTGAAGTCGCTGTGGAGCGCGCTCCACGGCGCGGCGAGCGTCCAGATGATCGCGCCCGTCGTCGCATCGATCTTCGTGATCGCGTCGAAGTTGCGCCACGAGACCACGTAGTTCCCATCGGGCGCGATCGCGATCGAGTTGGGATGGTCGAAGTCCGGCTCGTTGGGGATCGGCTCGACCTCATCGGCGATCGTGAAGTGATCCCATGCATCGAACAGCACGTGCTGGCTTCCATCCGCGTTCACGCGCACGAGCTGATGGCCGGACACGAGGGTATCGCTCGGTCCGCCCTGCGCCGAGAGATCGAGGTGCCGCTGCGTGTACGTGAGGAACACCGCGCCATCGTACATCGTGTCGCGGAAGAGGAGCCGGAGCTCGTGATCATCCGTGTACGCGGGCGGTTGCGCCTCGAACGTGCGCACGACGTCGCCGGCGGGGCTCAGCTCGACGTATCGACCCGGCACCGGCTCGCCGCCGTGCGTCGCGCCGAGGAACGCGGTGATGTGTCCGTTCGCCTGCTGCTTGGTCTCACCGACCGGCACGCCCTCGGTGAACTCGCGATACCAGCTGACGGCGCCGGTCGAATCGAACGCGACGGCAAACGCCACGGTCGAGTCGCCGACCGCGGTGAGGATGTAGCCGCCGCTTGCCGGCGCGGTGCTCTGAAAGGCGGTGGACTGCAGGAAGGCGGGAAGCGTGTCGGTCGCGAACGCCAGGGTATCGGAGCTGACGACCGTGTCCGCGCCCACCGCCTCCACGACCAGCTGATATGCGGTGGCGGGCCGAAGGCCGAGCACGACGAGGCTGTCCGATGCGCTGGCGCGCGCGAATGGCGTCGCGCTGCGTCCCCCGTCCGCCGCGGTGCACACGACGCGCACCGAGTCGGCGCCGCTCGCATCGAACGTCGCGATCGCGGACAACACGTTGTTCGGATTTCGCGCGATCGCCACGTGTGACACGTTCACCGGCGCAGCCGGCGGTGCGGTCGCATCGTTCCGACAGCCCATGACCACGCCGGTCGCGACTGACATCATCGCCGTGACGCTCCACCATCCCCTCGACACCATTCCGCTCCCTGCACGTGTCGCGTCGCGCATCGCACGAACCGTGCAAGCGAAGCTCGTCGCGTGGCGTCTCGCCCGCGTGCGATGCGCGGCGGCGGTCCGGCTCGGGCTGATCGCGTCCGCCAGCCGGCGGCGGCATGTCGGTTGCGCTCGCATGGAGCGCACGACCGCATTCAGTAGGAGGATGGAACATGACGGACAAGCAGATGGCGCGCGTGCTCGGTGTCGTGAGCATCGGCCTCGGGCTCATGGAAGTCGCAGCACCCGGGTGGCTCGGGCGCCGCATTGGCGTGCGCGACAACCACACGCTCCTTCGCGCACTCGGCGCCCGCGAAATGCTCACCGGCGTCGGGATTCTCGCCGAGCGGCGACCCACCACGGGGCTCTGGGCTCGCGTGGCGGGTGATGCCATGGACCTCACCCTGCTGGGCGTCGCGGCGAAGAACAGCTGGCAACGCCGGCGTGTCGGTTTCGCGCTCGGGCTCGTCCTCGCCATCACGGCGCTCGACGCGTTCTCCGCGCGGAAGCTGCAGCGGCACTACAGCCGGCGTCACGCGTTCGGGCTCGCCGCATAGACGCAGCCGATGGGGCACATCGTCCGACGCGCGGCCCGGTGTACACCGGGCCGCGCGTCGGACGATCTCGTCACTGCCCGGACGATCTCGTCACTGCCCGACCGATTCGCGCGTCCACACCTGGTTGCGCCGATCGATGTCGGGGAACGCGCCGTCCGGATCGATCTCCACACGCACGACCTCGGGTTGGGCGGCCACGTGCACCACATGCCGGCGCGCGCCGCCGAGCCAGACGTCGACCGGGAGGTCGATGCGCTGCACGGTGTGATCGGCGCGCGTGACCGCGAGGTGAACGGGCATCGGCGCCAGCCCGCGATCCTCGATCGTGATCGCCACCGAATCGCCCGCGCTTTCCACCGATCCGATCGCCTGGTCCAGCGACCACGGCTCGTAGAACCACGTCGTCCAGAACCAGTTCAGATCCTTCCCCGACACGTCGGCCATCGTGTTGAAGAAGTCGTACGGGTACGGATGCTTGCCGATCCAGCGATGGCCGTACTCACGGAACGCGCGATGGAACGTCTCCTCGCCGAGGATGTCGCGCAGCGCGGCGAGCACCTGCGCGGTCTTGTCGTAGTACATCACGAAGTACAGCGCATCGGGGTAGAGGTCGCCGGGAATCATGAGCGGCGCGTCGTTCCCCTCGCGCGCGACTTGCGTGTACAACCGGCGCTGCCCCTGCTCGGAATCGTTCGGGCGGCCGCCCGTGCGTGGCTCGCCGTACAGCGCGCGCATCCCCTGTGCGACATCGTACTGCGTGAAGCCTTCGTCCATCCACGGATAGCGCGTCTCGCTCGAGCCCACCTGCATCGGGAACCACATGTGCCCGGTCTCGTGCATGAGATCACCGGCGAGCGAGAGGGTGTCGGCCCACGGCTGCATGAGCGTCATCATCGGGTACTCCATGCCGCCGCTGTCGAGCACACCCTCCATCGATGTCATGACGGGATACGGGTAGGGCCACAGATACGCGGACATCTGCTCGACGGCATCGCGCGTGAAGCGCGCGCCGCCCACCTTCCACGCGGCGGCCGACGGACGCAGCCGGAAGAAGCTGTTGATGGCGACCGTGTCGCGCGGCGCCCCATCCGTACCGCCGACGAGCGCGCGCGTTGCGTCCCATGCGTACTCGTTGCTCGTCCCCCACGCGAAGTCGCGCACATTCGGTGCGACGAAGTGCCAGGTGGTCGTCGCGCCACCCGGCGCGAACGCGCTCGCCGCGCTCTTCCCGGGCGTGACGATGCGCTCCACGCGACCCGTGCGCCGCACCTCGGCCAGGCGATCGCGCGACGTCTTCGACAACACCCGCTCCGCGTTCTTCAGCGTCCCCGTCGCTCCCACCACCCAGCCGTGCGGCACGGTGATGCGCACGTCGTAGTCCGCGGGGTCCATGTACAACTCGGCCTCGAGCAGATACGGATCGGCTACCCAGCCGTTCACGTCATCGTAGACCGCAACCTCGGGATACCAGTACCCCATGAAGTACACGTGCCCGTCGCGCCCTTCACGTCCATCGGAGGGAGCGGGCGGCGGCGTGTACGACCACGCGAGCTCGAGTCGCGTGCTGTCGTGCGGGAGCAGCGGCTGCGCGAGCGGAATCCACATCACCGTCCCGTCGATCACGTACCCGCTGGCAGACGGCGCCCTCGGCGTGTCGGTGATGGGCACCGCTTCGACTGCCGTGGACTTGGGCGCGATCACTCGGCCATTCACGGTGACTCGGCCGAGCTTCACGCCGCCCGTGATCGGCGCGGGCTGGCGTCTCGGGTTCCCGGCCTTGAAGACGTTCTGCCGGAGATAGACCGCGAGCCGATGGAGCGTATCCGGCGAATTGTTCAGGTAGGTGACCGTCTCGCGCCCCGTCACACGATTCGTCGATGGATCGAGACGCGTGTCGATGGAATAGCGCGCGTGCTGCACCCAGTAGTCGGGGCCGGGCTTCCCCGTTCGCGTGCGCGTGCCGCGCTCCACCGCGCGCGTGAAGCCGGGGATCTCGTAGACGGGTCCGGGGATCGGCCGTCCGCCGCGTGCGGTGGAGTCGGGCGCGAGCGTCGGTGATGGCCGGCTCTGCGCGAACGCGCATCTCACGACGAGCGGCGTCGCCGCGATGCAGGCGGTCATCGCGCATGCGATGCGCGTGATGCGACGCGCACGGTGGATGCACATCATTCGCAAAGGTGACCTCGGATTCATGGATTCGTGGCTGCGCCCGCGATCAGGGCTCGCGCGACGGCGGTCCGCAATGGATCGACGTTCGGAAAGTACCCGGCGGCGTTCGTCCCCACGTTCTCGCGGTTGGTGAGGAGCACGACCGCCAAGTGGTATGCCGGCACGCCGAGCACGTACGTGCCCGTGAAGCCGGTGTGGTAGAAGCTCCCCTCGGGGAGATCGGATGACATCATCCAGCCCAGGCCGTTGCCGTAACGATCGCGAGTCAGGAACTCGCGGATGACGTTCGCGCTGATGTAGCGATGCCCGCCATACGTGCCGCGATCGAGCAGCAGCTCGAGCAGCACGTGCAGATCCGCGGCGTTGGAGAAGAGTCCCGCGTGTCCCGCGACGCCCTCGTTCGCGTACCACGCGTTGCCGTCGCTCACCTCGCCGACGAGCGTGTAGCGACGCCAGCCATCCCACGCGGTCGGGTCGCCGGTGTAGCGATAGCCGAACGTCGAGTCGTACACCATGTGCCGCTCGTATGGATTCCCCTGCGATGTCGCGGCCACATCACGGAAGCCGTGTGACTTGGGAAGGAACGTGGTCGAGTGCAGCCCGAGCGGCGCGTACAGCTCATCGTGCACGAAGACGTCCAGCGGCTTCCCGCTCACGCGCTCCACCATGTAGCCGAGCAGCATGAAGCCGAGGTCGCTGTAGTGGCGTCCCTCGCCGACGCCCCACTGGAGCGGCATCGCGCGGATGACATCGTACGTCTCACGCGGCGTCTGTGCGTGGTAGTAGAGCGGCTGCCACTGGACGAGCCCCGCGGTGTGCGTGAGCAGGTGGCGCACGGTGATGCTGTCTTTGTGCGGCCCGCGGAATTCCGGGAGGTAGCGGTAGAGCGGCGCGTCGAGCTGCACCTTCCCACGATCGACGAGCATCATGACGGCGAACGTCGTCGCCATCACCTTCGTGACGGAGGCGAGGTCGAACAGCGTCGACGTGTGCATCGCGACGGGTTGTGGGAGACGATGCAGCTCGTAGTCGTCGAGCTGCGCGTAGCCGAACGCGGTGTCCTGCAGCACGCGACCGTCGCGTGCGACGAGCAGCACGGCGCCAGGGATCTTCGCGTCATTCACCCACGAGGCGATGGCGCTGTCCGCCGTTGCGATGCCGGCGCGCAGCGCGGCGGACGTGCGTGCAGCGGAGCCGGAGCCGCTGCGTGCGGGCCCACCGGAACGGACATCGAACGTGGAGTCGGCGGCTGCCGAGCCCGACGCCGACGCCGCCGTTGCGACGGACGAACCAGCCGAAGCGCACGCGGCGAGCGCGAGGAGTGGAACGACGGAGAAACGTCGAAGCGATGTGATCACGGAAGCGAGCGTGGTGGGATTGGATCTCGCAGAGAACGTATCACGTGGTCAGCCGCGAGGCGAGTAGCGCTGAGCATGCCTCGTCCGGGCCGCTTCCGCCGCCTCGGCTTCGAGCACCGCGGCGAGCTCCCGCACCCCGCGCCGGATCTCCTGGGCGTCGACGGCCGCGAACCCCAACTGCACCCCCTCGCGCGCCCGCCGCCGGCGGGTGTATCGGCTCAACGGCGTCACTTCCACATTGCGCCGCGCAGCGGCTCGTGCGACCGATTCACCATCGACCCCGCGAAGCAGCCATCCCGTCATCTGCAATCCGGCCTCGACGCCCGTGAGCTCCAGCAGACCCGCCAGCCGCTCGCGTGCACACTCGCGCAGCACGTCGAGCCGCTCGGCGTACACCTCCCGCATCCGCCGGATGTGTCGCGCGAAGTGGCCACCGGTCATGAAGTCGCACAGCACGGCCTGCTCCCACATCGGCGCGTGCCGGCTCGTGAGCGACTTCGCGGCCGCCACGCGATCCACGAGATCGGGCGGCACCACCAGATAGCCGAGCCGAAGCGACGGGAACAACACCTTGCTGAAAGTGCCCGCGAAGAGCACCACGTCGTGACGATCGAGTCCCTGCAACGCCGGGAGCGGGCGACCCTCGTATCGATACTCGCTGTCGTAGTCGTCCTCGAAGATCAGCGCGTGCGTCTTCCGCGCCCACTCGAGCAGTTCGAGTCGCCGAGCCAGGCTCATGCTGATCCCGATCGGGAACTGATGCGCCGGCGTGACGTACACCAGCCGCGCGCCCTGCATCCGCGACGCGCGCAGCTGCATCCCCTGATCATCCACCGGTACCGCGACGATCTTCGCGCCGCACGCCTCGAAGACGCGAGCTGCGCCGACGTAGCCGGGATCCTCCATGCACACGCGGTCGCCCGGATCGAGCACGAGCCGTGCGACGAGGTCGAGCGCCTCTTGCACCCCGGAGACGATGACGACCTGTGCCGGATCGCAGCGCACGGCACGGGACGTCGCGAGGTAGTCGGTTACCGCCTCCTGCAACGGCCGGTACCCCAGCGGCCCGCATCCGAGCAGCGTGCTCGCCGACGCTTGCCGCAGGCGGCGCGCGGCGATCTGCGCCCAGAGCGTGGTGGGGAACAGATCCATCGCGGGCTGATCGGTGCGAAAGGCGCGCACGCGATGCGACTCGAACGTCGGGAACAGCGTCACGCGCGCGGCGAAGCGCGAGAGGCGTCGCGAGGGCGCGCGCGCGGCCGGCCGTCGCACGTCGGCGCCGCGCGCGCTGTGCAGCAACGTGTCCGGCAGCACTCGGCTGACGTACGTCCCCGACCCGACTTTCCCCTTCACGTATCCCTCGGCCTCGAGCTGCTCGAAGGCGCTGACGATCGTTCCGCGCGAGAGGCCGTACTGCGCCGCGAGATCGCGCGTGGCCGGGAGCCGCGCCCCGGGGCGCAGCCGCCCCGTGAGAATCTCCGTGCGCAGCGCCGCGCACAACCAGCGGTAGGCGGGCGTGCCCCGCTCGCGCGGCGGCAGGGTGAGCGTCAGGGTTCCCGCGCGCTTCGTCATGGAAATGGTCCAATCGACATCTGGATAATGGCTCTATGCGGCAGATCCACTCATCCATAACGTACGGCACGGACGCTGGTGAGGGAACGCGGCGGCCGGACCTCGCTGGGGAGCATCGGATGGGTACACGAAGCGCCAGAGTATGGATGAGCGGGATCGCCGGCGCGTGCATCATCGCGGCGTGCGCGACGACGGTGTCACGGATGACACACGATGGTTCGAGCAGGACGAAGGCGACACGCTCCCGCGTCGCCTTCGTGCACGCGCTGCCGCCAATGGATGGCCGTCATCTCGATGTGAAGATCATGGAGGTCACCTATCCGCCGGGCGGCTCCTCGGCGCCCCATAGCCACCCGTGCCCCGTGATCGGCTACGTCCTCGACGGTGCACTCCGCATGCAGGTGCAGGGCGAGCCCGAGTCGACGTACATGGCGGGGCAGAGCTTCTTCGAAGCGCCCGGCGGCGTCCATCTAATCTCGGCGAATGGCAGTCACGACCGCCCGGCGCGCTTCCTCGCGTACTTCATCTGCGACGGCGACACGTCCCGCGCCGCGCATGAGTAAGGAGTTGGCATCATGAGCAACGCACCACGTTTTGGATTCGCCCTCGAGTACGTCGCGGACATCGACGCCGCGAAGCGGTTCTACGTCGACGTGCTCGGTCTTGAAGTCCAGCGCCATCACCCGACCTTCGTGCAGTTCGACCACTTCGCCATCGCGAGCGACACACCAATGACCGCTGCCGGCGAACCCGAGCTGTACTGGATCGTGGATGATGCGGAGGCCAGCTACCGTGAGGTATCGCGGCGCGCGGACATTACCCTACCCCTCACGCAGAAGCCGTTCGGCAAGGTCTTCGGCGTTCGGGACCCGAACGGTCGCCCGCGCTATCTGGTCGAGTTCTCCAAGGACCGCCCGAGTCGTCCGGCATGAACACGACGACGCTCGCACCAGCACCATCCAGAGCCGCGCCGGCTGACGCTGCTCCGCCGCCCCGCGCGAGGCTCGAGCGCCTGGCCCTGCTCTACTGCCGTCTCGCCCTCGGCGCCGCATTTCTTTCCGGGATCGCCTCCCGCTTCGGATGGTGGGGCAAGGGAATCGGGTACGGCAACTTCGCGAACTTCGTGCGGTACACGACCGAGGTGAACTCGTTCATGCCCGCGTTCACCATCCCCCTCCTCGCGTGGTCGGCCACGATCGCCGAGCTGCTCTTCGGTGTCCTGTTGATACTCGGCATCTGGCTCCGCTGGGCGGCGTTCGGCAGCGCACTGCTGCTGGCGCTGTTCGGGACGGCCATGGCCATCTCCTTCGGCATCAAGTCGCCGCTGGACTACTCGGTGTTCTCCGCCTCGGCCGCCGCGTTGCTGCTCGCGCTGTACCAACCGCGCGCACGATGAGCGTGCGATGACTACCGTTCCTTCACATACAACCGGATCACGTCACGTATGAAGCCGCGTCTCGACTACGCCCGCGTCGCCCCCGGAGTCTACGACTCCATGGACGCTCTCGATCAGTATCTCGCCAACTGCGGGATCGAGAGAGCACTGCTGCTCCTGCTCCAGCTCCGCGCGTCGCAGATCAACGGTTGTGCCTATTGCCTGGACATGCACTGGAAGGACCTGCGTGCACTCGGTGAGACGGAGCAGCGGCTGTACTCGCTCGATGCGTGGCGAGAGTGCCCGTACTACAGCGAGCGCGAGCGGGCGGCGCTCGCATGGACGGAGGCCGTCACGCTCGTCGCCAATGGTCAGATTCCGGATGTCGTCTACGATGCGGTGCGTCTCCATTTCAGCGAGGCTGAGCTCTCGAACCTGACGCTGGCCGTGGCGACCATCAACGCGTGGAATCGGCTGTCCATCGCGGCGCGCCTGGTCCCCGGCACGTACGTCCCGGCGACTGCGGGGGTGTGAGGTGCGTTGGCGCGTTGGAGCACGGCACCAGTGCAACTTGGTGATCGCCTCGGCACCCAGTAGCTTGCCCGCATGCAAGTCTTCAACGCCATTCAGACCCGCCGGTCGATCAAGCGCTTTACCGATCGACCGGTTACCCGCGACGAGATAGAGACAGTACTCGCCGCAGCCGCCCTCGCGCCCAACCACCGACTGACGTACCCCTGGCGCTTCTACGTACTGGGACCGGATGCGCGACACGCCTACGGATTGGCCCTCGGCGAGCGCAAGGCGCGCAAGCAGCCCGATCCCGAGCGTGCGGCAGCACTCCGCGAGACGGTCGCGGCGGAGCACCGCGAACTACCGTGCATGATCGCGGTTGCCGTCGTCGTGCACGAGAATCCCGAGATCCGTGAAGAGGATTACGCCGCAACCATGATGGCCATCGAGAATCTCGCGCTCGCTGCCGTGGATCTCGGACTCGGCACGCACATCAAGACGGGCGGCGTCATGAACGATGCCGCCGCACGAGCGGCGGCCGGCGTCCCGGAAGACCAGCGAATCGTCGCAACCGTGAGCCTGGGCGAGCCTGCCGAGCTGCCGCCGGCAAAGCCGCGCCCACCGGCACGCGAGCATACGACCTGGGTGCCGTAGCGATCTCCGCATTGGGTGCCGTAGCGGCGTAGGTTCGGCCGGCAATGCCGCTTTGGTGCGCTTATTGCCCGTTCTCGCATGAAGAACGCAGCATGTCCACTCCGACCTCCTTGCGATCGGAGTACTGGCGGCCGCGACAACCGATCACAGAGCTCGGATTCGACAGGGACCGAGGTGCCGCGATGCTCCGACCATCTATCGCGCTGCTTTCGCTCGCGCTGATCACCGCCAGCGCGTGCAGTCCCCTTCGCCGTCAATCAGGGCCCGTGGAGATCACGAGCACTGGCGCCGTGTACGGCTCGCGCTGGAACGCCATCCTGGCGACACCGGCCACGCTCCGCGGGGCCATCGAGATCCACGGGACAGCCTGGATGGCGCCCGACAGCGGTCGCACGCTCGTGTCCGCGACGATCTCGAACGCATCCCCTGGCGGCATCCACCCGTGGCAAGTCCGTCACGGTCGATGCGGGAGCAACGGACAGCTCCTGGGTCCTGCGGATGCATACACGCCGCTCAGAGTCCGCGGCGATGGTACAGCCACCGCCCAGGCCACCGTGGAGCTCTCCCTTCCGTCGTCAGGAGACTACTCCGTGATCGTGTACGCCGCGCCGAGCAACATGTCGACGGTCATCGCCTGCGGAAACTTCGCGCCGCCCATCCAGTAGCGAACGCGCACGATGGTCTTTCCGATCGACTTCGGCGCGATCGATGTGATCTGACGCAGCAACGTCATCGACGGCCTGCTCCTCTCGTACGCGGAGTGCGGCGAGAAGTCACGATCGCATTGGACATCACCGGCAGAACATGGCACATGTCGTGCGCGCCTCATACCCGGTGATTGGTGTTCGCCTCCTGTGCCCAAACCATGGTCGCAGAAGGGGGACAAGGCCGAGCGCCCTGCTCGCCGCGGAACGTGGATCTCCAGCCATGGGCCATCGCCGCCGCGGCGATGCCTCCCGCTCGTGTCGATGAGTGGGATTCATGATCAGCCTCTCGTTCGCTCTCAGTGTCGCATCGGTGATCGCGGCGTCGACCGCGTCCTCCGATTCCACTGCCATCAACAAGTACGTGTCGTACGATGCCGGCACGAAGACAGTGGCCATCACGCTCATCTCCGCTGCGACGAGCACGAACGGGGGCCTCAACTTCAACGGCGGCTCCAAGGGTGATCAGACGATCACGGTACCGGTGAGCTGGACGGTGCGCATCGCCTTCCGGAACCACGACATCATCCCGCACTCGGCGCTCGTGATCCGGAACCAGACGCCGATCCCCGTCACGCCGAGCAAGCCCGCGTTTCCCCACGCC
>DASVCF010000073.1:0-9363 GCA_036381735.1 Gemmatimonadaceae bacterium
GCGCGAGCTCCCCGATGGCGCGCCCCGTCACTATGCCGTCCGCACCCCGTGGCGCGACGCACGCGACCGCGCGCCGCTCGCCCTGCGGGCCGGCCAGGAGCACGAGCTCCAGCTTGCGCCGTTCGAGGTGCTGACGCTGGAAATGGTGCCAGTGAAGTAAGCGGCGTACATTAGTGGATCAGAGAGAGAATGAGCTGTGGGCTGCGAGCTCTGAGCTGCGAGTAGCTGTGAGTGGGGGCTGTAAGCTCGACCATCCAGGGAGCGTCGAGCTCATGACCCACTCACAGCCCACAGCTCAGAGCCCACAGCTCACAGCTCACAGCCCCCTCCCCTCCCCCTCCCCTCTATGCGGATCACCTCCCTCGACTGGCTGATCGTCGTCGTCTCGATCATCGTCTGCTTTCTCCCGGCGATCCTGCTCGCCAAGCGTGCGGGCTCGAGCACGACGGAGTTCTTCACCTCGGGACGCGCGGCGCCGTGGTGGCTCATCGGCATCTCGATGGTCGCCACGACGTTCAGCACCGACACGCCGAACCTCGTCACCAACCTGGTGCGCGAGAAGGGCGTCGCCAACAACTGGGCGTGGTGGGCGTTTCTGCTCACGGGGATGGCCACCGTCTTTTTCTACGCGCGGCTCTGGCGGCGCTCGCGCGTGCTCACCGATCTCGAGTTCTACGAGATCCGCTACTCGGGCAAGCCCGCCTCCTTCGTCCGCGGCTTCCGCGCGATCTACCTCGGCTTCTTCTTCAACCTGGTGATCATGGCGTCGGTGAACCTCGCCGCCGCCAAGATCGCGAACGTGATGTTGGGATGGCCGATGGGGAAGACGCTCGCCATCTGCACCGTGATCGACATCGCCTTCGCCGCGACGTCCGGGCTCTGGGGCGTGCTCGTCACCGATCTCATCCAGTTCGGCATCGCGATGACCGGCGCGTTCGCCGCCGCGTACTACGCGCTCCAGCAACCGGAAGTCGGCGGGCTCACGGGGCTCTTCCACCGGATTCCGGCCCACACGCTGAGTCTCCTCCCCGACTTCGGCGACTGGTCGCTCACCCTCACCGTACTGATCATTCCACTGACGGTGCAGTGGTGGTCGGTGTGGTATCCGGGCGCGGAGCCGGGCGGCGGCAGCTACATCGCGCAGCGCATGCTGGCCGCGAAGAGCGAGAAGGACGCGGTGGGCGGGACGCTGCTCTTCAACGCCGCGCACTATGCGTTGCGCCCCTGGCCGTGGGTCATCGTGGCGCTCGCGTCGATGCTCGTGTTCCCGAGTCTGGCGGACATCCGGCATGCCTTCCCGTACGTGGATCCGAGACTGGTGGGGCCGGACATGGCCTACTCGGCGATGCTCAAGTTCCTCCCCGTCGGCATGATGGGACTCATGATCGCCGGCATGCTCGCCGCATACGTCTCGACGATCTCGACGCACCTCAACTGGGGTACGTCGTACATCGTCCACGATTTCTACCGCCGCTTCCTCAAGCCCGGCGCGGACGAGAAGCATTACGTCCTGATCGGGCGTATCGTCACCACGGTGCTGGCCGTACTCGCGGCGCTCCTCACGTTCGAGCTGGAGACGGCGAGACAGAGCTTCGACCTCCTGTTGTCGATCGGCGCGGGCACGGGGCTGATCTACCTGCTGCGCTGGTTCTGGTGGCGTATCAACGCGTGGAGCGAGATCGCCGCCATGGCGAGCTCCTTCCTCGTCGCGTTCGGCTTCTTCATCGCGAACAAGAACGGGGCACAGATCCCCGACTACGTCTCGCTCCTCTGGACCGTCGTCATCACGACCGTGATCTGGGTGGGCGTCACCTACGTCACCGCACCCACGAGCCGCGAGACGCTCCTGCGCTTCTATCGACTCGTGCGCCCCGCGGGACCCGGCTGGAACGACATCCGCGAAGAAGCGGGCGTCGGCCCCTCGCCCGACAGTCTCCCGCAGTCGTTCCTCGGCTGGGTGCTGGGGTGCACCTTCGTCTACTCGGCGCTGTTCGGCGCGGGGAGCTTCCTGTACGGCAAGACGGCGCAGGGGAGCGTGTGGCTCGTGCTCTTCATCATCAGTACGGTCGGCCTGATCCGCGTGCTCCCGAAGCTGTGGTCCGGACGCGGCGCTGTCCCCGATCACGAGGAGGAGCCACCGCTCGTTCCGGCGGAGGAGGTGCTGTGAACGGGTCTCGTCGCTCACTACAGCGCGCAGGGATGTCGAGCGCATGGCTGTGACGAAGGCGGTCATCCTCGCGCGCGGACTCGGTACGCGCATGCGCGCGCGGGACGACCAGGCTGCACTCGCACCGGAGCAGGCCGCGGTAGCCGACACGGGCATCAAAGCGATGATCCCCATCGGGCGCCCGTTCCTGGATTACGTGTTGAGCGCGCTCGCCGACGCCGGCTTTCGCGATGTGTGCCTCGTGATCGGACCGGAACACCACGCCATCCGCGACTACTACACGCGCGATGTCACGTGCACGCGGATCCGCGTGCACTTCGCCGTCCAGGAACGGCCGCTCGGCACCGCCGACGCCGTGCTCGCGGCCGAGTCGTTCGCGGCGGGCGAGCCGTTCGTCGCGCTCAACTCGGACAACTACTATCCGGTGTCCGCGCTGGCCGAGCTTCGCGCGCTGAGTGAGCCGGCGCTTCTCGCCTTCGGGCGAGAGGCGCTCGTGCGCGACGGGCACATCCCGCCGGAGCGCATCGCGCGCTTCGCGTTGCTCGAGATCGGACCCGATGGCTACCTCACGCGCATCGTGGAGAAGCCCGACGAGGCGACCTTCCGCGCGCTCGGGTCGGCGGCGTTCGTCAGCATGAACTGCTGGCTCCTCACACCGTCCATTCTCCGCGCGTGTCGCGAGATCGGGCCGTCGCCGCGCGGCGAGCTCGAGCTTCCGCTCGCGGTGCAGCACGCCATCGACGCGCACGGAACGCGCGTCAAGACGGTGCCCGTGCACGCCACGGTGCTCGACCTCTCGAGCCGCGCGGACATTGCGGGCGTCGCGGCGCGGCTCCAGGGCATTGCCGTTCGACTGTGAGCGACGACATAGCATCCCGGCTCTTCAAGGCCGGCATGGATGACGCGCAGGCGGATCGCATCGCCGAGCGATTCGATGCGCTGCGTGCACCGCTGCATTCGCTCGGTGTCGATGCGGGTTCGGCGGTGCGTGCCTACTGGGTGCCCGGCCGGATCGAATTCCTGGGCAAGCACACCGATTACGCTGGCGGCCGCAGCTTGCTGTGCGCCGTGGAGCGCGGCATCTGCCTGCTCGCCGCGCCGCGCCGCAACGGGCGCGTGCGCATCCACGATGCGCGGAGCCGCGAGACGGCCAGCTTTCGCATCCAGCCCGATCTCGTGCCCGAGATCGGGCACTGGTCCAATTACCCGATGACCGTCGCGCGCCGGCTCGCGCGTAACTTCCCCGGCGCGCTGCTCGGCGCCGACCTCGTCTTCGACAGCGATCTCCCGCCAGCTGCGGGGATGAGCAGCTCGAGCGCCCTCATCACCGCCGTCTTCCTCGCGCTCACGGAGATCAACGACTTCTCGGCACGCGTCGAGTACCGCCGGAACGTGCGCACGACCGAGGATCTCGCGGAGTATCTGGGTGCCGTGGAGAGCGGACGAGGCTTCCGCGCGCTCGACGGCGATGCGGGCGTCGGCACGCAGGGCGGGTGCGAGGACCACACGGCGCTGCTCTGCTCGCGACCAGGCGCGTTGGTCCAGTACGCGTTCGGTCCGGTGCGCTTCGAGCGCGTGATCGAGCTCCCGGACGATCACCACTTCGTCATCGCGGTGAGCGGCGTGCACGCGGAAAAGACGGGCGCCGCACGCGACGCGTACAACCGTGCTTCGCGCGCGACCGCCGATATTCTCGAACGGTGGCGCCGGAGCACGGGACGCCATGATGCGACCCTCGCCGCCGCCGTCGCCTCGGCGCCCGAAGCCGCGGACCACCTGCGCGCCATCATCCGCGGCAACGACGGGGAGCTTCCCGCGTCGGCGCTTCTCGGCCGCCTCGAGCAGTTCCTCACTGAAAGCGATGTGCGCGTCCCCGCCGCCGGCGACGCGCTGGTGTGCGGAAACCTCTCCGCGCTCGGCGCCATCGTCGACGGGTCGCAGGAGGGAGCCGAGCGATTACTCGGGAACCAGACACCGGAGACAATCGCGCTCGCGCACACCGCGCGCGAGCTCGGCGCCGTGGCCGCGTCCGCGTTCGGCGCGGGCTTCGGCGGAAGCGTATGGGCACTCGTACGCTCCGAGCACGCGAGCGAGTTCCGCGCACGCTGGGCCGCACGCTATTGCGTCGATTTCCCCGCGGCCGCATCGCAGGCGCAATTCTTCGAGACGCGCGCCGGACCGGCGGTCACGCGCCTGTAAGGCCCCGCCTTTGCGGAGCGCGTCGATGCATGACGACCGCGACTCCGAGCACCCAACGGCCTTCCGCTCACACGACGGATGACGCACGAGCCAACACGCCGAGCGTCAACATGCCAGGCGCCAGCGCGCAACGCGACACCACGCACCGCATTGCCGTCGCGAGCGGCATCCCGCTCGGCGGGATCGGAACGGGCTCCGTGGAGATTCGCCCCGATGGCTACTTCCACGACTGGATGATCTTCAATCTCGGTTCGTGGGCCGCCCAGGACTCGTCGCACCTCCGCGCGAGTGAGCCGCGCATGGATCCAGGCGCGGTCGGCTTCTTCCTCTGGACCAGGCGCGGCGATGGTGCGCCGAAGGTGCGCCGCCTGGGCATGCGTGCGGATCAGGAAGAGCTGTACGCGCTGAGCTGGGCCAAGAGCGTCGAGGCGATCCAGTACGACGCGACCTTCCCCGCGGCGACGCTGCGCTACCTCGATCGCGACCTCCCCGTCGATGTCGCGTCGACGATGTTCTCGCCTTTCGTCCCGCACGATCCGCGGACGAGTGGCACGCCAGGATTTCACGTCATCGTCACGATCCGCAACATCACCGACGAGCCTGTGCGCGCATCGCTCGCGATGGCGCTGCGCAATCCGCTCGCGTGGGGCGCACGCGACCGACGGCTGCGCAACACGATCGCGCGCGACGGCGCGACGACGTACCTCACGATGCGCACCGACGCCGAGCTGGCCGCACCGGAGACGCTCGGAAGCCTCGGTGCCTCCGTCACCGGCGGCGACGCGAGTTGGATTGCCGGCGAGTTCAGCCAGTATCTCGGCAACGGGTTCCGGTGTCCCACCGCCTCCACGAACTTCTGGGCATCGTTCCTCGTCGCGTTCCGCGCCACGGGACGTCTCCCGAGCCTCGCCGGTGCGGCATCGCCCGCCCACCTCCTGCGGCTCACCGACGCGCAGATCGATGCCCTCGACGTCACCGCCATGCGCGCGCTCGTCGATCAGTTGCGCGCCTGCGCGGTCTTCGCCGATGCGTACGACCGATTCGCCACCGTGCACGCGGCACTCACGAACGATCCCACGGCACTCGCCGAGTACCTGAAGCACTGCCGTACGTGGCTCGACGCGCTCGCCGGCCACGAGCGCACGGGCGAGCGATGGGGCGACGGCGCCCTCTGCGCATCGCTCGAGCTCGCGCCCGGCGCGGAGCGAGAGATCGAGCTCACGCTCGGCTGGTTCTTCCCGCATCACGTGAGCATGCCCGGCGGACCGGAGCTCGGCCACATCTACGAGCAGTGGTTCCGCGATGCGGAGGATGTGAACCGGTTCCTCGTTCGCCACGCCGCCGAGCATCGCGCGCGTGCGCTCGGCTTCGCGCACGCGCTCACCGACACGACGCTGGGCAAGGAAATGTCGCTGGCGTGGTCGACCCAGCTGAGCACGCTCGTGAAGTCGAGCTGGTGGACGCGTGGCAACCGGTTCGCAATGTGGGAAGGGCTGGGATGCTGCGGACTCAACACGACCGACGTCGCGTACGAGGGTTCATTCAGCATCCTCGCGCTCTTCCCCGAGCTCGAGATGCTGCAGATGCAGATGGGTGTCGCGTTCCAGCACACCGACGGGCGCGTCCTGCATCTGCTTCGGGACGATCTCTCATCCGTGGATGCCGAATACGGCCGCGTGGACATGAACCCGCAGTTCGTGCTGCTCGTCGGTCGCGACTACCTGTGGACCGGGGATCACTCGTATCTCGAGCGCATGTGGCCGCACGTCGTGCGTGCGATGGAGAACACCGCGCGCCTCGACGCCGATGGCGATGGCCTACCCGACAGTGACACGCGCCGGAACACGTACGACCAGTGGGACCTCTACGGCACGCCGTCCTACATCGCGAGTCTCTGGCTCGGCGCACTCCGAGCGGGGATCCGGCTGGCGGAGGCGATGCACGACGACACGACCGCCGCTCGCTGGCGCGAGCAGCTGCGCAAGGGTGGTGATGCCTTCGAGGGTAGACTCTGGAACGGCGCGTACTACAGCCTCTGGGTGGACGGCGACCGCAGAGACGAATGCTGCATGAGCGATCAGCTGAGCGGCGAGCTGTACGCGCAACTGATTGGATTGGGACACACGCTCACGCGCGAGCGGATGGTCGATGCCCTGCGCGCGATCATGCGGTACAACTTCACGAGCGAGCAGGGGCTCGTGAACGCGACCTATCCGCCGGGCACGCACGCGCGCTTCCCGGCGTACGACAACTATCAGGCGGCCGGAAACTGGAGCGGCATCGAATACATGCTCGCCGCGGAGATGATGGACATGGGTCTCGTGGCCGAAGGGCGCGCGATCGTGCGCGCGGTGCAGGAGCGCTACGCTCGCGCCGGACGCCCCTGGAATCACGTCGAGTGCGGCGATCATTACTACCGTGCGATGTCGAGCTGGGCATGTCTGCTCGGCGCCACGGGATTCAAGCTCGACGCGCCCGCCGGCACGCTGACGATCGCGCCACTGCACGGTGCTGCTCTCGACAGCACCGAGGTGCGCGCGCCGTGGGTGTCGCCCACCGGATGGGGAACGCTCGCGCAGACCGGGGAGCGCCTCGAGGTGCAGTGCCGGTCTGGGCATCTGACCTTCCAGGGGCTTCGTACGAACCTCCCCGCACACACCATCGAGACTCGCCTCGACGGCCGCGCGATCGCCGCCACCCAGAGTTCGGACGGCGACTACGTGCTGCTGCGGTTCGGTGCGCCCGTCACTGTGGGTAGTGGCGGCGTGCTGATCCTGAGATGACGCGATCGGGTGACGCCGCGTCGTCGATGCGCTGCGCACGCTTCGACGTTGCGTCGTCGATGCGCATCGCACGCGTCGGCTTCGCGTCGTCGATTCGCATCGCACCCATCAGCGTCGCGTCGCCGATCCGCGCCCTGCGGTGTTGTCCGGCGACGCCCGGAGCTCGTTGAGAATCGGGCGATCGAGGCCGGCGATGGTGCGACTGCGCGTGTCGTTCCACTGCTCGAACACCACGATCTCGTTCCGGCCGCGTTTGAGCCACGCACCCGGAAGGTAGAGCGTCTGCTGCGGCCCAACGCGCCAGTACCTGCCGAGATTGTGGCCGTTCACGAAGACGATCCCCTTCCCCCGCTGACGCATGTCCAGGAAGGTGTCGCCCGTACGCGTGAGCGTGACGGTGCCGCGGTACACCTCAGGTACACCGGGCGCGACGGATGCGCTCGAGGCTCGTACGGCGGGCGGCGCATCGAAGGGGAGTCCGTACATCGTCCAGCCGGTGATCGTCGCGCTGTCGAGATGTACCGGGCTGATGATCCCCTTTCGGTTGTTCACCATCTCCGCACCGTAATTGATGCGCCCCATGTTCTCGACGAGGATGTCCAACCGGCCGCCCGCAGGCACGGTGATCGGCGTCGAGAACTCGCGCGCGCGGCGATTCAGTATGGCGACGCGCCGGCCGTCGACGAAGACGATGCCGTAGTCCCGCAGTCCGTCCACGTCGAGCACGCCGCGCACCGCGCCGTCGAACCGGTGGCGGTAGAGCACGTAGCCGCTCGGCTGGTCGAGCTCCTCGAACGAGAGAGGGTTCAGCGCGCGCACTGGGGTCGTGCGCGCGATGAGGTCGAAGAGGTTCGCGGCCGGCGCGAGCCGCATGGGCGGAATCGAGATGACCGGCAGGGAGTCCGGTACGTCGGGAATCGGGTAGGTGACGTGCCGGCGGATGACGTCGCGCAGCGCGTAGTACTTGGGTGTCGGCCAACCGGCTTCGCTGAGCGGCGCGTCGTAATCGTAGCTCGTCATGTCTGGTTGGATCGGTACCTTCCGCGTATAGTTCGCGCCCGACGTGAAGCCGAAGTTCGTCCCACCGTGGAACATGTAGAGGTTCACGCTCGCGCCGCGACGCAGCAGCTCCTCGAACGCCGGAAGGAAGCTGTCGACCGGCGTCGCGGGAAACGGCTCCGCCCAGTGACTCAACCATCCCGGGTAGAACTCGGACACCATGTACGGTCCCTTGCCGCCGTGGAACCGATTCACGCGAGCCACGAGCGTGTCGAAGTTCGTCTCTCCGTTCGCCGCGGGCAGGAGTCCGGGAATCGCGCCCCTGGCGAAAAGCCAATCGCCATCGGCGGTGAAGAGCGGCACGTCGAAGCCCGCGTTGACGAACATCTGCCGCGTCTCGGCCAGGTAGGTCGAGTCGGCGCCGTAGGAGCCGTACTCGTTCTCCACTTGCACCATGAGCACGGGCCCGCCGTGCGTGACGAGGAAGGGCCGCACCTGGGCGGCAAGCGCATCGATGTAGCGGCGTTCCGCCGCCAGAAAGCGAGGATCGCGGCTCCGCACCGCGAGATCCGGCTCCTTCAGCAGGTAGGCGGGGATCCCGCCCAGATCCCACTCGGCGCACACGTAGGGCCCCGGTCGGAGAATCACCCAGAGCCCTTCCTCCTGCGCCGTGCGCAGGAACTCCGCGAGGTTGCGGTTCCCGGTGTGAAAGTCGAAGACACCCGGCCGCACTTCGTGGTAATTCCAGAAGACGTAGGTCGCGATGGCATTGAGCCCCATCGCCTTCGCCATGCGGAGCCGGTGCCGCCAGTACTCGCGCGGAATGCGCGCATAGTGCATCTCGCCAGAAATGAGCTGCACGGGCTTGCCGTCGAGCTGGAACGCGCCGTCGGCGATGCGGAAGGTGTGCGTCGGCTGCTGACCGCGGGCCGGCGCAGTCGAAAGTAGAGACCCGACCACGAGTGCGTAGCCAATGCGGGCCATTGCACGCGGGAGGTGTGCGGCAACGCGCGACGTCGCGCGCGCGAGGCGTTGTGCGATCGGTATCACGGGAACGGTCCAGTGGATGGGCGCGGGGATGTTGCGCCCGACACCGGCATCGCGCAAGACACGATGCCACGCCCCATGCGCAGGGCGTGATGGCACTGCACCGTGCATGAGCTGCGATTGAGCCGATCTGTTCTCGATGCCAGCGGGCCAGCGGCGCGCGAGGGC
>DASVCF010000074.1:0-17040 GCA_036381735.1 Gemmatimonadaceae bacterium
CTCACGTGTTCCGCACCCGTTCGCCGGTGACCCCCGAAAGGGCCCCCTCGACTTGCATGTGTTAAGCACGCCGCCAGCGTTCGTCCTGAGCCAGGATCAAACTCTCCAATAGAAAAGTTCGAACAGCTCTTCGAATCGCTGCCACGCTGTCTGCGTGACAGCGCGTCCGAATCACAAAATTGTTCAGGTCTAAACTCTCACCCTGGACCCCGAACGAGCCCAAGGTTCAACGAGTTCGCCTCGCACAATCTGTCTCTCACATCAATTATCAAATAGCTTGGAGTCGCTTTCGCGACAGCCTTGAAATGTAGCCAGTTTTAACCGTCTTGTCAATGCATCCCCGGCAATCCCGCCAGCCGACACCTCGACAAGAACGGGCCCGAAGGCCCGTGATCGCCACCAGCTCATGTGACTGCCACGCAATTTCCGACAGCCACCAATTGTAACCGCAAAAGGTCTAACGGTCAAGGGCTGCACCACCACCGACCTTCCACCTCCGCACTTGCCCTTCCTCTTCACACGAGGGGCCCCGGTGAACCGGAGCCCCTCGCACAATGCTCAAAATGCGCCCTGTAGGAATCGAACCTACAACCTAATGATTAAGAGTCATTTGCTCTGCCAGTTGAGCTAAGGGCGCAATCTCATGCTTCCGCACGCGCCAGGGAGGACTCGAACCTCCGACCCACAGCTTAGAAGGCTGTTGCTCTATCCACCTGAGCTACTGGCGCTTCTTCCATGCAGGCCAGCGGCCGCTGATTCCCATCCCCGGCTGCGGGGCGACCTGCCAGGTCGGGGCGACCGGATTTGAACCGGTGACCTCCTGCTCCCAAAGCAGGCGCGATACCAGGCTACGCTACGCCCCGCAAGATCAACAAATGTAAGAGGCCATGGCACACCGGTCAACCGGCACGGCAAAACTGCGCGAGTAGCGCCCGCACCGCTCGCCCCCTATGGCTCACGCGAGCCTTCTCCTCCGCGCTCGCCTCGGCGAAGGTCACGCCGAGCTCCGTGGACTCGAACAGCGGGTCGTAGCCGAACCCTCCATGCCCGCGCGGCGAGTACAGGATTCGGCCCGATGTCTCCCCGCGCGCCGCATGCATCTCCCCGCCGCGAACGAACGCGGCGACGCACACGTAGCGCGCGCGACGATCCAAAGCTCCATCGAGCGCGGCCAGCAGCGCCGCATTGTTCGCCTCATCCAGCGCACGCCCACGAAGATCCATCCGGCCACTCCACCGCTTGGTGCGCACGCCCGGACGTCCCCCGAGCGCCTCCACTGCCAGCCCGGAATCCTCAGCGAGGACCGGCAAGCCGCCACTGCGCTCCGCGAAGTAGCGCGCCTTCGCCAACGCGTTCTCTTCGAAGGTCTCGAAGCGCTCGATGTCCTCTTCCTCCGGAAGCTCCGCCACCCCAGCCTCGTCGAGGTCAATGGCTTCCATTCCCACACGCGCGAGCATCGGGCGCAGCTCAGCGAGCTTGCCAGGATTTCTCGTGGCGACGAGGATCCGTCGAACAGTCATCCCCGCAGCACCTGCTCCTGATGCTGCAGTAACGTCGTGACCCCGCTGCTCGCGAGATCGAGCAACGTATCGAGCGCGCGGCGATCGAACGTCCCGTGCTCCCCAGTCCCCTGCACCTCAACGAACCGCCCTTCGCTGGTCATGACCACGTTCATGTCGACCGCGGCCTGTACATCCTCTGCGTAATCGAGGTCCAGCCGCGGCTCTTCGCCGATGACTCCCACACTCACGGCGGCGACCCGACGGCGCACGGGCGATGCAGGGATCAACCCCCGTCGCACGAGCCAGTCGAACGCATCCACGACCGCGATGCACGCGCCGGTGATCGACGCGGTGCGCGTGCCGCCATCCGCCTGGAGGACGTCGCAGTCCACACGAACCGTGAATTCGCCAAACCGGAAGTCGTCGAGCATGGCGCGCAGGCTACGACCGATGAGGCGCTGAATCTCCTGCGTACGCCCGCCGAGCTGCCCACGCTCACGCCCCGTGCGCGTGTGCGTGGCGCGAGGCAGCATTGCGTACTCCGCCGTGAGCCAACCCTCGCCACTCCCCCGTCGCCACGCAGGCACGCCCTCCTCCACCGATGCGGTGCACAGGACGCGTGTCGAGCCGGCGGTGATCAAGCAGGACCCTTCGGCGTATGGGGATGCGCCCCGCTCGAGGGTGAGTGCGCGCAGTGCATCGTTGGCGCGACTGGTGCGCCCATGTGCATCAGTAACCGGCACGGAGTTTCTCTACGATGGAGGTGGTCGAGTGGCCGGGCGTCAGGGGCACGATGACGACGCGCCCGCCCCACCGCTCGACATCGTCGCGGCCGACCACGGTCTCGGGTTGATAGTCTCCACCCTTGACCAGCACATCGGGCCGCAGCAGGCGAATGAGTTCCAGCGGAGTGTCCTGCTCGAAGATCACGACGGCGTCGACCGCCTCGAGTGCAGCTAGGACATAGGCCCGGTCGTGCTCGCCACGGATAGGGCGCTCCGGTCCCTTGAGTCGGTGCACGGATGGATCGCTGTTGATGCCCACGACCAGGGCATCGCCGAGCGCACGTGCCGCAGTGAGGACATCGACGTGACCGGAGTGCAGCAGATCGAAGACGCCGTTGGTGAAGACGACGCGCCCGTCTCGCGCGGCACGCCATGCCGCTGCATCGCGCCATGTCATCACCTTGTCACTCGGCGGACGGACGCTCACGCCACGGGCTCCGGCGCGGGCGCATCGAGCGCGTCGATCATTGACGGCGTGCACCGTTTCACCATTGCGATTGCGCTCCGGCGATCACGTCGTCGACCAGCTTCTGCACGGCAATCTGTCGCCCGTCGTTTTCCGCGCGCTCGTCGTACTCCCCCTCGACGGTCAGCCCCTTCTGCGACCACAGTGTGTGCCCTGTCGTCTCATCGACGATCTCGACGTCCACGGTGATCTGGAGCTTGCGGCGCGCCGAGGTGTTCACCTGGTTCGGGTTCGCACTGTACGCCACGGGGATATCGGCCTCGTACCGTGTGATCTTCCCCCGCACGACCGCATCCGCGCGCCCCTCCGACGCGGCACGCAGACCCAGACGCCCCTGCACCTCGTTCGTGAGCTGCGTGAGAATCTCTTGCTGCAGCGTGCTGGCGGTCGTCTGGTTGTCGAAGGGGAGGACCGCGACCGTCTTGATGCGCGACGGCAGCCCACCACCCGCGAAGCCGTACGGGAAGCACGCCGCGGCCAGCGCGACGATGATGGCGACGAGCGCCGAGCGCATGCTACTGCCAGATGACCGCATCGAATGCCGGAACGGTGTCCACACGGGTGATGGTGAGGTCGAGCGAGCGTCGAGCCTGGATCTGCTGGTAGTGCACGTGCTGTCCTTGTCGCGCCATCCACTGCCGAATGCGATCACCGTCGATCAGCTCGAGACGCTGCAGCGAATCGCCGACGAACGTGACCCGCCAGCGCGGATCACGACCGACATCGACACGTAATGTGTCGGCGTTCGCGCGCGCTGTGGTATCCTGCGCAGGGGGCACCACAACGCGTCCAAGCGATGCCCACATGAGCGGTACGGGCGGCAGGTACCTCCGCACCTGCTCATCACCGGCCGTGCGCACGTCATCGTCGATCAGCACCGCGGATGCGCCCCCGAGCCCGCCGCCCACGAAGAGATCGATCCGCACGCTGTCCGGCGGCGCGATGCGCGCGGCGCCGTCGCCCGTGGCTCGAAAGTCCCGATCGCTGTATGTCCAGTGAAAGATGATCTTCTGGTGCACGGGTGGAAGCCCGGTGGGCGGAAGCCGGTTCGGTGCGATGGTCCCGTTCAAGCCCGGCGCTTTCGGCGCACACGCCGCCACGACGAGCACCAGCGCCGCGGCCACCGTGTAGATGCTCAGACGCACGTGTCGCGGCACCCGAGCGTACGACGCACGCATCGCGCGCGGCTACTGCAGGCGAATCGCGACAATGCGATCTCCCTGCACCAGAGCATCGAGCACATCGTACCCCGCCGTGACGTGACCGAACACGGTGTACCCTCCGTCCAAATGCGGCTGTGGCGACAGCGTGATGAAGTACTGACTTCCTCCAGTGTCGGGACCGGCAAGGGCCATTCCGATCGAACCACGATCGTATGGGCGTCGATTGAGCTCATCGCGAATCGTGTACGCCGGGCCCCCGTTTCCATCACCGCGGCGATCGCCATCCTGAACGACGAAGTTCGGGACCACGCGGTGGAAGCGCACGTTCTCGTAATACCCAGCCCGCACGAGCGAGAGAAAGTTGTCGACGGTCAGCGGCGCATCGAGCGAATAGAGCTCCAGCTCGATGGGTCCACGCTCCGTGACGATGACGACCTGCGGACGATGTCCCGCGAGCGCGGGCACAATGAGCGAACGAACCCGTTCCTCGTACCAGTCGAGCGGGCGCACCGGCGTGGTCGTGCCGTGCCACGCCTGGAAGAGCGACACCTGTCCTGCAGCGGCGCGCACACGCGGATCGCTCGGAACGGGAAGCGAGGCAACGGCGGCACGCAGCGAATCGCTGAACGACAGGCTGTCGCGTCGCCAGGCGTCGGCGACGTAGCGGATCGCCGCGATCTCCGCATCGTCCACCGTGTCGTGCTGCAATGCCAAGCGATAGCTGCGCAGCACCGCCGGGACCTCGGCGGCCGACGCGTGTCCGTCGAGCGAGCCGATGGCAATGGCGCGCACATCGTAATCCCAGTCCCCCAGCGCCCAGATCATGAAGTCGCGCCGCCATGGGTGGTGCAACATTTCCGCGGAATCCACGTGGGGCGCGAACACGGCATACGCCGCGACGCGCACGCGCGGGTCGGGATCGCGAGCGAGCGGGAGCGCGACCTCGCGGATTCGATCCACCGACGTCGCATGCGTCGCCGCTTCGGCAACGGCGGCGCGGTAGCGCCAGTCCCCGAAATGGCGCCAGCCATCGGGATTGTCTTCGTCGGCGGCAGGCAGCACGACGTCCTGACTCAAGGCCGACTCGAGCACACTCTTGCGGTACATGAAGCCCGTGTCGGCATTCCAGGCGTCCATCCACGTCCGGCGCGTTGCGTCGAGAACCCGACCGAGCGTCTGCGCGGCAGTCACGCGGACGTTGGCATCACGATCGTGGATGGCCGCGAGCACCGGTGTCCGCGCCGCGTCGTCATAGGTGCCGAGCGACCGGATCGCCTCGATCCGCACGTGCGCATCGACGTCCCGGACGAGCGAGTCGAGCGCAGCAAGCGCCGGTGCCCGGAGCGAATCACCCACGGCACGATACGCGAGCCCACGCGCCACCTGCTCCCGCACCAGCGCGCTCGCATCATGTTGCATCGCGAGGAGAGGACGCACTCCAGCGGCGGCGTAGGGGCGCGCGAAAGCGTAGGAGGCGCGCCAGCGCAATTCGGGGTCGGAGCTGCTCAGGTAGCGAGCGACGGGCGTGATGGGGACAGGCCGAAGCGTGGCGGCAGCGAGGAGCAGCATCTCCGCGACATCCGGGCGAAGCGCATCGGAGATGAGCGCGTGCTCGATGCTCTGCCGCGCCGGTGCGCCGATCCTCCCCAACGCCCAGGCAGCTTCGACCGCCACGGGGCCGGGCGCGTGCAGCGCGGCCCCGAGAGCGGACACCGACTCCGAATCGTGCGGCATGAGGCCGAGCGCGAACGCGGCGTTGGCGGCGACGGCGGTATCGGGATCCGACAGGAGCGTGCGCAGCAATGGCGCCATCGAGTCGCCGTGCACCTGGCCGATGGCGCGCGCTGCCGCGGCGCGCAGTGCGCTGGACGGCGCATGCAGGGCTTCGTGCACGACCATCGTATCGAGCCGTCGCGCATCGGCCATTTGCAGGAGGCGGGCGTACGTCCGGATCTCCTCAGCGGTCAGCGGCGCACTCCGGGATGCCGGGGCGACACGATTCGCGGCCGGGTGCGGGGCACACGCGGCCACGAGCACCAGCGCGAGGCTACACCGCGCTCGCCGCCAGGACCGCGCGAAGCGCACCTGGCAACATGACCACGCGGCCCGTCTTGTCGATCGAGACGAGCACGGTGCGCGCGGTGGCGAGTTGCACTCCGGTTTCCGCATGCCAAATCGCGTATTCAAAGGTGACGGACCGCGAGCTGACGGCGCTGAGCGTCGTCTCGACCCGAATGAGATCATCATAACGAGCCGGCGCCTTGTACCGAATGCTCGCTTCGGCGACCGCCAGGCCGATCCCACCCTCCTCGATCTCGCGATAGCTCGCGCCAAGGGTGCGGAGATGGTTCGTTCGGCCGATCTCGCACCAGATGAGGTAGTTCGTGTGATACACGACACCCATCTGATCAGTTTCCGCATAGCGGACGCGGAATTCAATGGAGGATGCCGCGGTGCTCATGACACACGGAGGTCACGCGCGAACGCTCGCGCGTACGAACCGGGCTGGGGACGTCGCTGCTGCATGGGCGGGCAACATGCGCGCTCGGCCGGCCTTTGTAAAGGCGCGACGGCACGCTAGAATGGGCGCATGCTCGCGTCTCCCTGTTACGTGATCTCCGATACGCATCTGGGCGTCGGCTCGACCGCGCTCGAGCGGCAGGTCGTCGCATTTCTCGGCCATGTGCGCGACCACGCGGGCTCGCTCCTCATCAACGGCGATCTCTTCGATTTCTGGTTCGAGTGGAAGCACGTCATCCCGCGCGGAAATTTCCGCACGCTGAGCGCGCTGGCCGCGCTGCGCGATGCCGGCGTTCCCGTGCTGATGATCGCGGGGAACCACGACTGCTGGGGCGGGAGCGTGCTGACATCCGATGTGGGATTGACGTACCAGATGGGAGCATGGAGCGGTGTGCTCGGCGGGTGGCGTGCGCACGTGGAGCACGGCGATGGCCTCCGCCCGGCGGAAGACCGGCGCTACCGCGCGCTCCGTCGCGTGCTCCGGCATCCGGCATCGATTCGCGCGTTCCGGTGGCTTCACCCCGATTGGGGAAGCCGGCTGGCGCATGGGAGCTCCGAGACGAGCCGAGTGCATCGTGCCCGCGATGGCGGCGCGGGGCTGCGCACAATCGCGCTCTCACACCTGCGAGCGCACCCCGAGACGGAGCTGGTGATCTACGGGCACTCGCACGTCGCGGCACTCGAGCGGAGCGCCGAGGGTGGCATCTACGCCAACGCGGGCTCGTGGCTTGAGCAACCGACGTTCTTGCGCATCACTCCGAATGCCGCGGAGCTCAGGCGATGGACCGGCGCAGGGGATGGCGACCTACTGCGCGCACTGGAGCATCACCCCGCACCAGAGCCCGCCGAGCCGTAGCGAACGAGATCGAGAACGAGATGGCGACGCGACGCCGGCGCGGCGCCCGCGCCGCCCCCACCGGCCAGCGCGTCACCAGCCGACGCGCACGGTGACGGACACTCGCTGCTCACTCGGGCGCGGTGACACCTCGACCGGCACATCCCAGAGGTGGGCCGCGACGAACGCATCGGCACCGGCCACGAGATGGTTGAAGATGAGGAGCGCCACCCAATCCTCCACCGCCTGCCTTCGCGGCTTGATGCGCGCCGCGTACTGATTCGGTTGGTACACCGGCGTTGGTGCGCCACCCGGCTGCGTCGGCGGATCGTAGTGGTCGACGATGCTGTCCGCGCCGAAGCGCCTGGCGTCCGCCAACTCCTTCTTGGACTCGATCACCATCGCGACCGACATCGCTTCGACGACCGTGAAGATGGTGCCCGCGACCGAACGATGCAGCGACGCCTGTCCCCATCCGGGAACGAACAGCGACTCCAGCAGAGCGTGCGTCGGCGACACGGGGGGCTTGCTCGAGAGCGGATCCGGTACGAGCGCAGCGGGTGCGCTGTCCGTCCGACTCGCCGACACCGGCGACACCCCGGCGCGCGCGCTGTCGATCTGTTGCGCGCGGAGCGGCATCGCGATGAGCAACGCAAACGCGAGGAGCGCCGCGAACGGCCGGATCATCGCGCCGGCTCGCCCGCGTGGCGGGAACGTGTGGGAATCGAACCCACCCAACCCGACGTCATCAGGTCGCACTGGTTTTGAAGACCAGGGAAGCCACCAGGCCCCATCCGCCCCCATGCTCACGTCAGGACGATGTCGCACGCGCCGCGCGCGGCGACGGTTCCGATCGCCACCGCACCAGGAACGCGCGAAAGATATTCGGGGACGCGATCCTGCTGTACCGCGGCCAACAGTCCGCCGGACGTCTGAGGGTCGATGAGGATGGCACGATCGACCTCGCTTGCCCCATTCCAATCGACGCACTCGGCCAGATACTCGGCGTTGCGCTCCGCACCGCCGGTCCGCGCGCCACGCTCCCACGCCTCACGCACGCCGGGGAGCACCGGCACATCGGCCACGCGAATGTGCAGCGTCACGTGGCTGGCGCGCGCGATGTGCGACGCGTGCCCGAGCAGCCCGAAGCCCGTCACATCCGTGGCACATCGGACTTCCAGCTCGAGCGCAGCGCGGCTCGCCGCCGCGTTGAGCTCGCGCATGCTGCCCAGCATCGCGGCGTACGCCTCGCTCGCCACCTCCCCGCGCTTCGCCGCGGTGGCGAGAATGCCGGTGCCCAACGGCTTCGTCAGCACGAGGACATCGCCTGGGCGCGCGGCGGCATTCGTGAGCAGATGTCGAGGATCGGCGCGACCGGTGACGGCGAGGCCGTACTTGAGCTCCTCGTCGATCACCGTGTGGCCGCCGACCAGCACGGCACCCGCCGCGTGCACCGTGTCGTGGCCACCGCGCAGGATCTCGGTGAGCACCTCGATCGGCAGCGTCGCGGTGGGGAAGCCGACGATGTTGAGTGCCGTGAGCGGCTCTCCGCCCATCGCGTAGATGTCGGAGAGCGCGTTCGCGGCCGCGATCTGGCCGAACGTGTACGGATCGTCCACGATCGGCGCGAAGAAATCCACCGTTTGCACGAGCGCGACATCATCGGACAGCACGAAGACGCCCGCGTCGTCGAACGTTTCGCGGCCGATGAGAAGGCGAGGATCGGCACGCTCCGGCAAGGGAGCGAGCGCACGAGACAGGTCACCCGGACCCATCTTGGACGCTCAGCCGGCGCAGCGCGCGAACCCCGTGAGGCGGAAGAGCTCGTCGCGCGTCTTTGCGGTGCTCATGCAAACGGCGATAGTCGAACGACAGTTACCCGTTCACGCGCGCGATGAGCTCGATCTCGATGCGCGCCCCGCGCGGGAGCGCCGAGACTTCGACGGTGGAGCGCGCAGGACGGGCGGCACCCACCTGCTTCGCGTAGATGTCGTTCACGGTGGGAAAATCGCCGAGGTCGGCGACGAAGACCGTGGTCTTCACGACATCGTTCCACGTCGCCCCCGCCGCCTTGAGGACGGCGTTCAGGTTTTCGAACACGCGGTTCGTCTGCTCGACGATTCCGCCATCGACGATCTTCCCCGTGGCCGGGTCCAACGCGATCTGGCCCGCCGTGAAGAGGAATCCGCCCGAGACAATGGCCTGCGAGTACGGCCCGATGGCCGCCGGTGCCTGCTCGGTGCTGATGGTACGTGCGCTCACACTTGCTCCTAAAAAAGTCCGAAGATCGAGCCATCCGGCATCATCGCGATGCGCTCGGCCGCGGGTTCCTTGGGAAGCCCGGGCATGGTCATAATATCACCGGCTTGCGCGACAACGAAGCCCGCGCCGGCCGCGGGATAGATGTCGTTGATCGTGATGCGGAACCCCGATGGGCGTCCGAGGATCGTGGGATCGTCGGTGAACGAGTACTGCGTCTTCGCCATGCAGATCGGCGTGTTGCCGAGCCCGATCGACTCGAGGTAGTCGATCGCCCGATCAGCCTTCACCGCGTAATCGGCGCCGTCGCCGCCGTAAACCTTGCGTACGATGGTATCGATCTTCTCGCGAATGGGGAGCGAGGCATCGTAGAGCGGCTTATAGCACGCGCCACCCGCGTCGAGAAGATCGAGCACCTCCGCAGCGACGGCCTCGCCGCCTTCCCCGCCCCGCGCCCAGACATCGGCCAGCGCAACGCGCACGCCGCACGAGCGCGCGTACTCCTGGACCATGTTCAGCTCGGCCTCGCTGTCCGTGATGAAGCGATTGACGGCGACGACCATCGGCACACCGAATTGCCGGACGTTGTCGATGTGGGCGGCGAGGTTCGGCAGGCCGCGCCGCAACGCGTCGAGATCCTCTCGACCCAGCGACTTCTTGTCGGCGCCACCGTTCAGCTTGAGCGCGCGAACCGTGGCGACGAGTACCGCGGCCTCGGGGTTCAGTCCGCCGAAGCGACATTTGATGTCGAAGAACTTCTCGGCGCCGAGGTCGGAGCCGAAGCCCGCCTCCGTGAGTACGATATCGGAGAGCGCGAGCGCCGCCTTCGTCGCGATGACGCTGTTGCACCCATGGGCGATGTTGCCGAACGGACCGCAGTGGAGGATCGCCGGTCCGCCCTCGAGCGTCTGCACCAGGTTGGGCTTCAACGCGTCCTTGAGCAGGAGGCTCATCGCGCCGACGGCCTTGAGGTCACCAGCGCGCACCGGCGCGCGCGATGCGCCCGCCGTCGCGCCGACGATGATGCGCGAGAGCCGCGCCTCGAGATCCTCTCGACTGGTGGCGAGCGCGACCACCGCCATCACCTCGCTCGCCGGCACGATCACCCAGCGCTCCTCGCGCGGGACGCCGTTGGCGACGCCGCCCAACCCGATGACGCAATCCCGCAGCGCGCGATCGTTCATGTCCATCGTGCGCGGCCACGTGATGCGACGCGAATCGATGTTGAGCGTGTTCCCCTGCGTGAGGTGATTGTCGAGCAGCGCCGACAGGAGCAGATGCGCAGTGGAGATGGCGTGGAAGTCGCCCGTGAAGTGGAGGTTGATGTCCTCCATGGGGAGCACCTGCGAGTAGCCGCCGCCGGCGGCGCCCCCCTTCACGCCGAACACCGGGCCCAGGCTCGGCTCCCGCATACACATGACGGCGTTCTTGCCCATGCGTCGCAACGCCTGCGTGATGCCGACCAGCGTCGTGCTCTTCCCTTCGCCTGCAGCCGTGGGGTTGATCCCGGTGACGAGCACCAGACGACCGCGCACCGGACGCTGCGCGACGTCGAGCGGGATCTTCGCCTTGTACTTGCCGTACAGCTCGAGTTCATCGGCTGAGAGCCCGAGCTCGGCGGCCACATCGACGATGGGGCGCATGCGCGCCTGCTGTGCGATCTCGATATCCGTAGGTACGTTCGCCACGAGCGCCTCGGAGCAACGGGAAGTGCCTGGCTGCGAATGTCATTCCGGGCGCGAGCGGGAGATCTCCACGCATTCGCCCGAGATTCCTCGCTGCGCTCGGAATGACCGAGCTGCGCTCGGAATGACAGATCAGCGCTTCAGTTTACGAGCCTGGACCACGTCCTCGCCAGCGCCCAATGGCCGGGGATCGTCCAGGCCGAACAGGGAGGCGGCGTTCTGCGCCGTTCGCGCACCGAGCCACTCCGTCTCCGCGCCGCGCGCCTCGGCCAGCCGGCGCACGGTGTTCGGTACCCACGCGGACTCGTTCCGCTTGCCGCGAAAGGGCACCGGCGCCAGGTAGGGCGCATCGGATTCGACGAGCAGTCGGTCATCGGGCACGAGGCGGAGCAGCTCGAGATCCGTCCACTTCTTGAACGTGATGATGCCGCTGAACGAGATGTACCACCCAGCATCGAGCGCCGCCCGTGCGAGCTCGACGGACCCCGTAAAGCAATGGAGCACCCCGCGCACGCCGGCGGTGCTTGCCGTGCGAACGAGCGCACGCGTATCCGCTTCGGCATCGCGCGTGTGCACGACGACCGGACGTTGCGTCGCGGCGGCCAACTCGAGCTGCGCGGCGAAGGCGTCAATCTGCTGGTTGCGCGGCGAGTTGTCGTAGTGATAATCGAGCCCGCACTCCCCGATCGCCACTGCGCCGGCGCGCACTCGTTTGCGGAGCGCCGGCACGTCGCGCGCCGCATCGAACGTCGGGGCATCGTGCGGGTGCACACCGGCCGTCCATGTGATGAACGTGGGGTGCCGGACCGCAAGTTCCCGCGCGCGATCAGATGCCGCGAGCGACTCCCCGATGCACACGAGCGCGCGCGCGCCAGCGCCGCGTGCGCGCTCGATCACCTCCTCGCGATCCGCATCGAAGGCGGGATCGGCGAGGTGCGTGTGGCTGTCGATGAACGGGATCATCGACAGCCAGATCGGAGGCAGGGCCCGAGGGCACCCGCCTCCGCACGGTCAGTGGGTCGCAACGGTCTGCGTATCCCGCGCGCGCCCCCGCTCCTGCTGCCGCGACGAGCGCGGGCCAACGCCACCACGTCCGCCGGTCGGGTGCGGCCACCACCCCTCGATCGCAAGCAGAATCGGCGAGGCGACGTAGATCGAGCTGAACGTGCCGGTGAAGACGCCGAAGAGCATCACCAGCGCGAACGGCCGGATGACCTCGCCACCGAGGAGGGTCAGTCCGATGAGCGTGCCGAGCGTGGTCGCGTGCGTCAGAATCGATCGCGGCAGCGTCTCGTTCACCGCGCGATTGAGCACGTCGTAGAACGATTCCTTCCGATGCTGTCGCAGATCCTCGCGCACGCGGTCGAAGATGATGATCGTGTCGTTCAGCGAGTACCCGATCATCGTCAGGATCGCGCCCACCACCACGAGCGAGATCTCGAGGTGCGCATACTTGATGAACGCGAGCGTGGCGAGGATGTCGTGCCCCGTCGCGATGACAGCGGCCACGCCGAATCGCCACTCGAAGCGGATCGCGAGATAGATGAGCGTAATGACGAAGGAGATCAGGATCGCGTACGTGGCCTTCTGCCTGAGCTCACCACCCACCTTCGGACCGACGACCTCGCTCCGCACCACGTTGAAGGTGCCGGGCTGATAGCGCTGCTCCAGCGCCTTGGTAATCTGCGCGGCGACGGCGGTTGCCCCGCTCGCCTGCTCGGCCACTTCATTCGCGCCCTGGGCACGGATGACGTAGTCGAGCGGGCCGCCGAACTGCTGGATCTCCGCCCCGTGGATACCGGCCTGGTCCAACGTCGAGCGCAGCGTGCCGACATCGGGCGCCTGGGTGAAATGCACCTGCATGAGGGTGCCGCCCGTGAACTCGATGCTGTACTTGAAGTTCGAGAACGCGATCCAGATCAGCCCTGGAACGATGAGCAGCGCCGACAGCGCGTACGTCCAGTGGCGGAGCCGGATGAAATCGAAGTGGGTGTTGTGAACGATGCGCAGCATTAGATGCTCAGCGTCTGGGCACCGCGGGTGCGGTTCAGCCACAGGAGGAAGAAGGTGCGAACCACGAAGATCGCGCTCACCATCGATGCGGCGATACCCGCGATGAGCGTGACGGCGAAGCCCTTCACCGTATTGGTTCCGAACTGGTACAGCACGGCGGCCGTGAGAGCCGTGGAGACGTTCGAGTCGATGATCGCGCTCATCGCGTGCTTGAACCCTTCCTCGACCGAGACGCGCACGCTCTTGCCCCGGTCGAGCTCCTCACGTATTCGCTCGAAGATCAGCACGTTGGCGTCCAGCGCGATCCCGATCGAGAGCACGAGTCCGGCAAGGCCCGGCAGCGTGAGCGATGCGCCGAAGCCCGCGAGCAGCGCCAGGGTGAAGAGCACATACAGGGTGAGCGCTCCCACCGCCAGCGCACCCGACAAGCGATAGTAGCCGACCATCACCAGCACCACGAGCGCGACGCCGAGAATACCTGCGCGGATGCCGTCGTGAATGGAATCCTGGCCGAGGCTTGCACCGATCTGCTGCGCCTGGACGATCTTGAGCGGCACTGGCAGCGCACCGGCCCGAAGCACGAGCGCCAGATCCTGCGCCGCCTGCAGCGGCTGGCCGCGCATCGTGATCTGCCCGCGTGTGCCGATCGCGCTCTGAATGACCGGCGGGCGCCCCATCACGAGGTTGTCGAGCACGATCGCCATGTAGTCGCCGATGTGCTTGGCCGTCTCGTTCCTGAAGCGGCGTCCCCCCTCGTTGTTGAGCGTGAACTCCACCACGTTCCCTTCGAGGGGATCAGTGGCCGGCTTCGCATCGATCAAGTCCTTCCCCGTCATGATCGCACGCGTGTCCAGCACGTAGAAAGCGCGATACGTCTGGTTCCCGACAGTTTCGTCCTCGTTGCCCCAGCGAATCGTCTTGCCCGGCGGCAGCGCGGCCTGCACGTCAGGCATGGCGAGATAGTTCTGCACGGTCGGCATCTCTGCCTTGGCAACGAAATACTCGCCAGGGATTTGCCCGGGTTGGATGAGCTTCGAGAATGGACCGCCCGTTGTAGCGAGCACGCCGGTATCGGCCGCCGCGCTGTCCTTCTTGGCCCCCTTACCAGTATCGCTCTTCGCCTTGCCCGTATCCGTGCCCGGCGCGAAGAGGCCGGTGATCGCCGTGGACTTCGCGGTATCACCACCGGCAGCCGGAGCCGATTGCCCGCGACCTGCGCCTTTCTGCTTCAGGATCTGGTCGATACGCGGCAGCACCTTCTCCAGCGCGTTGGTCTTGTCCGTGATCTCGAACTGGAGGAACGCCGACTGCTGCACGAGCGCCTCGGCACGCTGCGGATCCGTCATGCCCGGCAGCTCGACGATGATGCGATCGTTGCCGACCTTCTGCACGACAGGCTCCGACACGCCGAACTGGTCGATGCGCGTGCGCACGACCTTGAGCGCGCGGTCGATGGCCTCGCTCTTGTTCGCGACGGCCTGCTTGGACTCATCGACCTCGAGCGCGAGGTGAATGCCGCCGGCCAGGTCCAGCCCCTTCTTCAGCGGGACCAGCCGCTCCTTGTGCTCGACGAACTGGCCGGTGTTCGGATCCCGGTCACGCACGGTGACCGTGCGCGGGAAGAGCGCCCAGATCGACGCCCCGATGAGCACGAGGATCGTGAGCAGACGGTATCGGATGTTGGAGGACATGCGACTTCGGTCAGGAGATGAGATGACGGGAGGAACTTTGAAGGTTACCGGACTTCTCGAGCAGAGTCAACGCGCGGCGTGCCTGCACCGCGTCCTCGTGAAGCTGCTCCACCAACGCCTCCACGGTCGGGAAGCGCTGGACATCGCGCAGCCGTGCGACGAATTCCAACTTCACCGACGCGCCGTACAGCTCTACCGCTGCATCGAACAAGTGTGCCTCGAGGGATATCGCCGTATCGCCGAAGGTCGGACGGGGCCCGAGGTTCATCATACCCCCGAACGCGCCGGCGGGTGTCTGCACCCGGACGGCGTACACTCCTTCCGGCGGGAGCAGCTTCCGGGTACTCGGCGGGGCGACGTTGATGGTCGGGAAGCCGAGCAGGCGTCCGCGTTGCTCCCCCTGCACCACCGGTCCGCTCACCGAGTAGAAGCGCCCGAGCCCCCGCGCCGCACGGTCCAGCTCGCCCGCCGCGAGCGCGCGACGAATGGAGGTCGACGAGATCGGGCGACCCTCCTCATCCAACACCGCATCGACCACATCGACACCGAATCCGCGCCGCGCGCCGAGCGCACGCAGCACCTCGGCATCGCCTTCCCGCCCCCGCCCGAGCCCGTGATCGTACCCGATCACCAGCTCGCGCATCGCGAAGCGGTGGCGGAGGACGTCGTCCACGAACTGCTCGGCCGAATAGTGCTGCAGCCCCGGTGTGAACGGAATGACGACCATGCGATCGATATCGCTCTCGGCGATGACTTCGAGCCGCTCCGTGCCGACGGTCAGCAGCGGCGGCGCGGATGCCGGGTTGACGACTTCGAGCGGGTGCGGGTCGAAGGTCACGAGCACGCTGCGCAGTCCGGTCTCGCGTGCGCGCGCGGCGAGGCGATCGAGAATGCGGCGGTGCCCACGGTGCACGCCATCGAAGGTGCCCACGGTGACGACTGTGCCCGCGGCGTCGGTGGGACGTCCCGCGCGTTCGGTGTCGCGAGTCGCGGCGCGCACGTCGGGAAGCGCCTCAGGCATCGCGCAGCACGACCCGTGGCTGCCAGAACGCGCCGTCGCGCTCCCCGAGCGCGACGAGGTGCATGGCGCCATCCACCAGCGCCGCGCGCGGGGCCGGGATGCTGGCCGGCACACGCATCCCACGCGCGACGCGCGCAACGGCGTCTTGGTCCAACGGCTCGACGGGCAGCGTCGGCAGGGCGCGCAGCGGCGCGCAGACGGTCGCATGCCCTTCACGCACGGCGTCCAGCGACGCCGCATCACGGACATCGAATGCACCGCTCCGCACGCGGCGCAACGCACACAGATGCGCCGCGCTTCCCACGAGCCGCCCGAGATCACGGGCCAGCGAGCGAATGTAGGTACCGGTGCCGCACATCACGACGGCATCGAGCTCCGGACCGCGCCAGTCGCGCAGTCGCCACTCGTGAACCGTCACGCGCGCGGGCGCGAGCTCGAGCGGCGTGCCGCGACGCGCCGCATCGTACGCCCGTCGCCCCTCCACGCGCTTCGCGGAATACGCGGGTGGTACCTGTTCGATCTCACCGGTGAGATCCGCCAGCGCGCGTTCGACGAGCGCTGGATCGGGGAGCGGCGCCGTCCGGATCACCTCGCCCGTGAGATCGTCGGTGTCCGTCTCCGCACCGAAGCGAATGGTGGCCTCGTACACCTTGGGCTCATCGTCGAGATAGCGCAGCAGTCGCGTCGCGCGCCCGAGCAGCACGATGAGCAGCCCGGTCGCGAAGGGGTCGAGGGTGCCCGCATGCCCCACGCGCCGCTCGTGCACCGCGCGGCGCACGGTGCTCACCACGTCGTGCGATGTCACGCCGACCGGCTTGTCGACGAGCAGCACGCCATCAACGGCCGGCCTCGTCATCGCTCGGCGGCTGGTTCTCGCGCAGTTGCGCCAACAGGGTCTCGATGCGGGCGGCCCGCTCGGGCGTGGGGTCGTTCCGGAATTCGAGCTCGGGAGCGAAGCGCAATCGCAGCGCCTTGGCGATCCGGGAGCGCAGTTGCGGGGCCAGGCTCTGCAACCCCTCGAACGTCGTCTGCCGCTCCGCATCGGTGCCCATGATGCTCACGTAGATGCGAGCGTAGCGGAGGTCCGCCGTCACATCGAC
>DASVCF010000075.1:0-24864 GCA_036381735.1 Gemmatimonadaceae bacterium
AGCTGTTCCGCCTGCCGGTCGTGGTGAGCGCGCGCAGCTACGCGACGGCAATGCTGGTGGTGCTCGCCGCCGCCGCGATCTCGGCGTTGCTCATGTGGCGGTGGCTCGGCGCGCTGGACTTGGTAGCGGTCCTCAAGGTTCGGGAGTAGCGCACCATGACACATCGGCGGAAGCGCGTGATGGTGGTCGCGTTCGTGGTGATCGCGGTGGGGCTCGTCGCCTGGTGGCTGCGTCCCGCGCCCGTGCTCGTGGAGACGGCGCGCGTGACGCGCGGTCCGCTGCAGGTCACGGTGGATGAGGAGGGGATCACGCGCGTGCGGCAGCGATATGTGATCGCGGCCCCGGTGACCGGCTGGCTCGGGCGGATGACGTTGAAGGAGGGGGACAGCGTGCGAACGGGCGCGGTGGTGGCGCGCGTCGATCCCTCGCTCCTCGACCCTCGCGGCCGGGAGCTGGCGATGGCGGATCTGCAGGCGGCGGAAGACGCCGCGAGCCAGGCGCGAGCGCAGGTGGCGCAGGCGCGCGCCGCGGCCGAGCAGTCCGTGCGGGATCTGGCGCGCATCCGGCAACTCGCACCGGGCCGGTTCGCTTCGCCCAGCGACATCGAGCAGGCCGAGGCGACGCAGCGTGCACGACAGGCGGAGCTCGAGGGCGCCGTCTATCGGGCGCAGCAGCTGCAGCACGATGTCGAGCGTGCGAAGGCGGCGGTGCGGGAACCGGGCGCGCGGGGCACACCGTCCATGTCCATTCACTCGCCAACGGGCGGTCGTGTGCTGCGCATCCTCGAGCCCGATCAGCGCGTGGTTGCCGCGGGCACTCCGATCGTGGAGGTGGGGGATCCGCGCGATCTCGAGGTCGTCATCGACGTACTCTCGACAGAGGCCGTGCAGGTGCAGCCCGGTGCGGCGGTGCGCATCGATGCGTGGGGCGGCGACTCGTCCCTCGCGGGGCGCGTGCGACGCATCGAGCCATCGGCGTTCACCAAGACCTCCGCACTCGGCATCGACGAGCAACGCGTCAACATCATCGCCGACATTCTCGACCCCCCGCCGGCGTTGGGCGATCGCTTTCGCGTGGACGCGCACATCGTGGTGTGGGATGCGTCGGATGTGCTGGCCGTGCCGGTGGGCGCGCTCTTTCGCGAGGGGGCGACGTGGAAGGTGTTCGTGGTCGAGCGCGGCCGGGCGCGCGCCCGCACGGTGGTCATCGGGCATCGCGGTGCGAACGACGCGCAGGTGCTCTCGGGGCTCGCGGCCGGCGACACGGTGGCGGTGCACCCGAGCGACCAGATCGCGGACGGCGTGCGCGTACGTTCGGAGTGAATACGGCGTGGGCGTACGGTCGGGATGACGGAAGATCAGCGCTTCCCGTACGCCCGGTGCTCCATTACCCGACAGACACGCGCGTTGTCGAGGGCGATCTTGCCACGGAGCGTCACAACGATCGCGAGGAGGCATGACGATGCACAGCGACAGGGAGCTCCAGCGGCGGGTGCTGGATGAGTTGAAGTGGGATCCGAGCATCCGCGAGACGGACATCGGCGTAGGCGTGCATGGCGGAGTCGTCACGCTCAGCGGATGCGTGGACAGCTACGCGCAGAAGGTCGCGGCCGAGCGAGCGGCCGAGCGCGTGGGCGGCACGCGCGTCGAATCCGATGCGCTCAAGGTGACGGTGCCGCTGACGCACGAGCGTCAGGACGTCAACATCGCCGAGGAGGCGCGCCGGGCGCTGGCGTGGGACGTGGAGGTGCCGGACGAGCGGATCACCGTGACGGTCGAGAGCGGACGGATCACGTTGGACGGGAGCGTACACTGGCAGTTCCAGCGCGCGGCGGCCGAGCGCGCGGTGCGATCGCTCATCGGCGTCACGGGCGTCGTCAACCGGATCCAGATCGCGCCGGTGATCTCGGTGTCCGATGTCTCGCAGCGCATTCGGGACGCGCTGCGGCGGAGCGCGGAGGAGGATGCGGGCCGGATCGAGGTCGAAGCGTTGGATGGGAAGGTCATCCTGCGCGGCACGGTGCGATCGCGGTCGGAGCGGCGCGATGCGGTGCGCGCCGCATGGTCGGCACCCGGCGTGAACGATGTGGACGACCGCGTGGAGGTTGCGCGCTAGGGCAGTCCAGGCGGCGCCCAAGGTCGTCTACAGACCCGGGCGCCGTTGCAGGTCGTCCCGCATGCGCTGATACGTCGCGCGGTCGATGTCGCCGCTGGCATAGCGCTCCCGCAGGATCTCTTCCGCGTCGCGCGATTCATCCGGACGCCCGCCGCTCGAGCGGCGGGCGGTGATGAGCCACCAGACCAGGGCGACGAGTAGACCGAGCGCCGCGAGCCAGACGAGCGTGGCGATGACCATCATCCCCCACCCCCATCCCATTCCTCCCCGGCACATGGGGCACCACCACGGCTGCTGCACGATGACGAGCGTCGGTGTCATGGAACCGTCCTCCCTCTGATCGTGTCCCTCGTTCAATCCGCGAACGTGACCAGCGTGGAGCCTCGTTCGGTAGCGACGTGCAGTGCGCGCGCGCGACCATCGGTGTCGGACTGGATGTCGATCGCGGTGACATCGGGCACCACGTGGCTCAACGAACGCCCCAGGCGACCGGACGAGCCGAACACGAACTGCACCTCGCCCGCATGATGGTCATAGGTCGCTCCGGCGAGGGGGAGGTCCGTTCCCACCGCCTGCGCCCCCAGATCGCGATCATCGACCTCGAGTCGGCACCGCCGGCTGGCGTTGTCGCGGCTGAACAGCTCCAGCTCGTGCGGCCACGCGTCGCGTGGGAGGGAGCGCGTGCGGCCGGGTCGTGCTTCCCCGTGTGCTGCCGCGCGGACGGCGGCCGAGCCAGGAACGGCGAGCACCGAGCACTGCGCGCCGCGCACGAGCTGCGTGGCGACGCTGCCGAGAATGAGCCGATTGAAGAATCCGTAGCCGTGCGTCCCCGAGGCGACGAGGTCCACGTTCTTGCTCGAGGCGAAATCCACCAGCGCGCGTCCCAGGTGTCCGCGGATCGTGACGGGCTCGATGCGCATGTGCTCCGCGCCGAGCTCGCGACGCAGCTGTGCGAAGGCGGCCTGGATCTGCGCGTCGTGCTCCTCCAGCTGCTCGAACGCCGGCGCGAGCTGCTCGAGGCGCGGCGTGACGTACACCAGATAGACGGTGGCGTTGGGATCGATGATCGACAGCGCGACCCGCGCGGCGTAGATGCTGCACGGGCTGAAATCGATCGCGATCATTGCACGCTGCGGAAGCGCGGCGAGCCCCGGTTCGACGGCGAGCACGGGGACGTCCGCCAGCTGCAGCACACGGAGGACGGTCTCGCCGATGAGCAGCCGGCCCATCACCCCGTGGCGCCCGCGTCCGAGCACGAGCAGGCGCGCATGCCGGTCGTGCGCCGCCTTGGCGAGGACGGGGGCCGCCTCGCCGTCGAACATGGTGACGGAGCAGTCGCCCGGTGGCTGCACGAGACGCTGCAGCTGTTGGTGAATCGCATCCCGTTGGGCCGCGCGGCGCGGGGTCGTCACATCAGCGAGGAGCGGCGCGGCGTCGGTGGAGAACAGCGGAGGCGTGATCGGTTCCACGGCGGACACCACCTGCAGCGGGGCGTTGGTGCTGGCCGCGAGCAGTCGAGCGGCAACGATGGCGGCATCCGATGCCTCGGTGCCGTCCGTCGCGACAATGATCGGACCGGTGGTCGGAGGGAGCGGCTGCTGCGGAGCGGCCTCCGCCGGATTGGCCGGTGCGATGTAGACGGAAGTCATGAGGAAGCTCCTGTGTCGGGAGCGGCCGCCGCGCGTGTGGTACCTGTCGATCCAGCCGATTGCTGCCACCGCTGGCTGTCCGCTCATTCGATCATCAGTTTACGGGGAGCGGACGAGCGGGACTGTCAGCCGAACGGTGATGAATGTCCGATAAATCCGTACATCGATCGACGGGCGCGTGCTCACGTCGAGCGAGTGCGGGAAATGCGCACGATGGTTCGGGCGGCGCCCGACGGCGGTGGCGGGGCGGTGCGTCTAGTCTGTGTACGGTCCGTGCAGGAGCATCCAGGGCGTACAGGCGGGAACGACGAAGACCGGCAAGACAGGAGGAGCCATGTCGACCGATGCGCGTCCGCACTTTCGCGCGCTCGATGAAAGCGAGATCTGGGCGATCCTCGCGCGCAACCATGTCGGGCGCATCGCCTACACGTTCCACGATCGCGTGGACATCGTGCCGGTGCACTACCTGTACAGCGACGGCTGGATCTACGGGCGTACCTCGCCCGGCGAGAAGATCGTGACCCTCGCCCACCACCGGTGGGTGGCGTTCGAGGTCGATGAAGTCGAGGGGCCGTACGATTGGCGCAGCGTCATCGTGCGCGGCGGGTTGTATCTGCTGTTGCCCGATGATCCCCACTGGGAGCACGCCCTGCAGCTGATCCGCCGCGCTGCCCCCGACGCGCTCACGGAGCACGATCCGACGCCGTTCCGTACGGTACTCTTCCGCATCGCCGTCCAGGAGAGCAGCGGGCGGGAAGGGATCTCGGTGCCGCGGGCCCGCGTCTAACCGCGGCCGCCGTGCAGCAGCTTCCGGAGCCGCTCGAGCGGCAGCGTGTTGGCCACGTGCCGACGCTGCGCCCAGCCGCGTCGCGCCTGCGCGATGCCCCATCGCATGAAGCCGAGCTCCGCGGTCGCGTGCGCATCCGTGTCGATCACTATCCGCACGCCCTGGTCGATCGCGGCGCGGCACGCCACGTCGTCCAGGTCCAGCCGGTCGGGCTGCGCGTCCACTTCGAGCATCACACCGTGCTCGGCCGCCGCGGCACAGACCGCGTGCAGATCGAACAGCTCACCGCGCCGCTTGCCGATGAGCCGCCCGGTCGGGTGTCCCAGCACATCCACATGCGGATGCGTGATCGCGCGCAGCAGACGGCGCGTCTGCGCCTCCGGTGCGAGCTCGAAGTGCGAATGCACGGCGACGAAGACGATATCGAGTGCGGCGAGCGTCTCGTCATCCAGATCGAGCGTCCCATCGAGCCGGATGTCTACCTCCGCGCCCTTGAGCACGGTCAGTGAACGCAGCCGTGCGTTGAGCCGATCGATGCGGCGCATCTGCTGACGGAACCCGGCCCGATCGAGCCCGCGGGCAACGCGCACCGATGGCGTGTGGTCGGTGACGGCGAGGTACTCGTACCCCAGCGCCTGTGCAGCCTCCGCCATGGCGTCGAGTGTGTCGCGACCATCGCTGTCCGTCGTGTGCGACTGCAGGTCGCCGCGGATGTCGCTCGCCTCGACGAGCGTCGGGAGCGTGCCCTCCCGCGCGGCCTCGATCTCGCCGCGGTCCTCCCGCAGCTCGGGGGGGATCCACGGGAGCCCGACGGCATCGAGCACATCGGCCTCGTCGCTCCCACCGATGCGCCGCGCGCCGCGAAAGACGCCGTACTCGTTGATCTTGAGTCCGCGCTTTCTGCCCAGCGCGCGGATGGCGATGTTGTGCGCCTTCGAGCCGGTGAAGTAGTACAGGCCGGAGCCGTAGCTGACGCGCGGCAGTATGCGCAAATCCACCTGCAGCCCGCACCGCAGCCGAACGGAACATCGAGTGGGTCCGTTCGCGAGCACCTCCTCGACCTCGTGGTACGCCGTGAAGTGCTCGGCTACGCGCACGCGCGGCGCGGCGCAGACGAGCAGATCCAGGTCGCCCACCGTCTCCTTGCAGCGGCGGAAGCTCCCGGCGATCTCCGCGCGCTCGACCCCGCTCAAGCCCCGCATGTACGACACGAGCTGCTCCGCGTATTGCGACGCCGTCGCGAGCAGCATGCGCCCTTCGTGCGGCTCGTGCGCACGCAGTTCCTCGAGAATCTTCGCTTCGGTCGTCGCGCCGAATCCGGGGAGGGTGCGGATCTTTCCCGCGCGCGCGGCGTCGGCTAGCGCGCGCAACGAGTGGACGCCGAGCCGCTCCGCGAGCGCGCGCGCACGCTTGGGTCCGAGTCCGGGAATTTGCATGAGCTCGACTGCGCCCGTAGGAGCTTTGCGCTCCTCCGAGTCGAGCGCGGCCAGTCGGCCGGTGCGGACGATCTCCGCGATCTTCCCCGCGAGATCCTCGCCGATGCCGGGGATCGATGTGAGCCGGTGCGGATCCTCGCGCACGATCGCGGCGACCGAGTCCTGCAACTCCTCCACCGCCCGCGCCGCGTTGCGATACGCGCGGATGCGAAAGCTGTTCGCCCCTTCGACCTCGAGCACATCGGCGAGCTCGCGGAAGATGCGCGCGACCTCGGCGTTCTCGATGGCCACCGCGCGCGTAGCGGACCGTTCTGGCGTCAGCGGCTTGCTCGACATGGGTCCTCGGCCACTCGCGAGTCAGGACGCGGGTGTGTCCCGCGGAGCGGTCTCCTCGTGCAGCATCGAGCGTGGACGACTCGAGACGGTGAAGCGGAGTAGCGCGCCGACGCCTTCCGCATCGACCATGTCCAACAGCGCCGCGCCTTCTCCGGATACGACTTCCACGTCGCCGCCTTCGTCGAAGGTGGAGCGCGCGAGAACGGTCGCGCGCAGCGGATGCTCCTCCGTGAAATGGCTGCTCATGTAGAGGCGTTGGACGCCGCCTGATTCCAGCGCGTGCTTCACGGGCGTGATCCCGATGGCGGCGCGCCCTCCACCAGCGGCCCGCTCGACGAGCGTTCGGACCGCGGCCAGCTCCTCGCGGCGGCGCAGTGTCGAAGCACCCTTCGCGGCGTGTCGCGCGATGTCGCTGTGGGTGGCGTGGAGCTGCAGCTCGGGCATGAGCAGCGCGCGCGCCGCGACATCGTTGGGGAGCACGGCCATCGCTTCGTGCGCGGCTTCGGGGGCACCACCCAGAAGAACCCAGCTGTCGGAGCCCGCGAGCTCGACGATCCGTGATGCCAGCTCACGCACCAGCTGCTCGCGTCCCGCGCGGTGTTCGCGCTCGGCGGCATCCGTCCCCGTCCGTCCGCGCGTGCCGGTGTGGAACCCGGTGTGCGGCGGCGTGCCCATGTGCGATACGGGCTCGAGCGGCGTGTAGGCGTGGAGCACGCCGAGCGGCTCGAGTCTACGCTGCGCGTATCGGAAAATGTGCGCCGACCGGCTGTCGACGATCGCAACGATCGCGGCGCGCGCTTCCTTGAGCGCACGCAGCGCGGGGGCGATGAGCGCGCCCTGTCCCCAGTGCACGCGCAGCGGCGTGGGGACAGGAAGTGGGGTCTGCAGCCGGATGGCGTCGGGTGTGACGAATGCCACCCACCCAGGCGCCCCGACGGCGCCGGTGAGCGGCGCCAGCGCCTGGTGTAACCGCGCGGCCGCCTGGTCGAACGCGCGGGCCTGCGCGGGGTTCTCGATGCGGTCGCGTGCATGCTGCAGCGCATGCTCCAACTGCGTGCGCCAGACGGTCCGGCGTGCTGGATCGTGCGCCGAACCGTCGAGGTAGATGCTGAGCACCTGCATGTCGCGCACGGTGCGTTCGGTATCGATGAGCTCGTGACGTGTCAACATTGCAGTTCTCGCTCTATGCTGGACCGCCGCGGTGCCGCGGGAAGATCGGATCCGTGGCGCGCGGCGGCGCTGGGACAAAAAAGAATGATGCTTCCGACTGAGAGAGCGCCTCTAGTCGAAAGCATCATTCCGCTGGCGATGTTCACTCACTCGATTCGGTGTCGTCGCGTTTGGCGATCCGAGTGAACGTCTTGTCCGAGCCATGAGATCATGACCCGGTGTCTCCGCGCTGCGAGACGACAGTTGCAGCCAGCGACCCTGCAACCGGTTCATCAGGACCGAACTCCTGATGAACTGCGCGTCGAGCATCACGTGCAAACGGTATGCTCAGTGGGCCACGGTCGGTGCGCGCGTTGTAACTCGCGATGCTGGTGCGACTTCGCTTTTCGCACACGAGAGTTCTCTTGCGCGGCTGCGTCGTGGCATGCGACATGATGCCATCGCCACGAGATGCGTGTTGCGACATCCTGTCGCACTACGCTCGTGGCGCGCCAGCCCGCGGATCAGGGAAAGCCCGCATCGCGTTGTGCGGGTCTCCACTACGCGGTGTGCCGGGCCGGCCGATGGACGCTTCGTGCGCGCGGATCGATCATCATCGCGCACAGTGCACGGTTGGCAATGTGCTTCCCGTGGAGGGACGATGCGCGTGAATCCCCGGTCGACATCGGCACCGTCGGCAACAGCTCCTGCGTCCGGTGTCCGGTCGGCGACGCAGAAATACGGCAGATACGACAACACGTATGATGCGTCCGGTATCGTACAGCGCGTGGCGGCTCGCGCCGACATGCCACTGGTGCGCATGCTGCTGGCCGTTCAGGATGCACGCGCGGCGAGCGCTGTCCGCGCGCTGCTGACGGGGGCGCACCACGAGATCATCCCCGCCACCACCGGCTCCGACGTGGCGCGTCTGCTCGCCACACAACGGATCGACGTCGCGCTGATCGGCGACCGGCTGGCTGGTCTGGACGCGCTCGACGGCGTGGCGCTCGTGCGCCAGCTCGATCCGCACTGTCAGATCATCCTCCTCGTCCATCCGGGGAGCGAGTACTCCGCCGCGGAAGGGATTCGACTCGGGGCGTACGAGTATGTCGATGCCCGCGACCTCGACGAGCGGCTTCCGGCACTCGTGGACCGCGCGGCGACGGAGGCGGCGCGGCGGCGCGCGACCCAGGGCGCGACGGAGGGCGCGCCGGGCGGCATCGTCGGGCGTTCGCGTGCGATGGAGCGGGTCTTTCATCTCATCGACCGTGTGGCGCACACGCGCTCGACGGTGCTCATCTCGGGAGAGACGGGAACCGGCAAGGAGCTGATCGCGCGACGCATCCACGACGTGTCGGATCGCGCCCAGCGTCCGTTCATTCCGGTCAACTGCTCGGCGCTTCCCGATACCCTGCTGGAGTCGGAGCTGTTCGGCTATGTGAAGGGGAGCTTCACCGGCGCGACGGGGAATCGCGAGGGATTGTTCGAGGCGGCGCGAGGCGGCACCGTCTTCCTCGACGAGATCGCGCTGATCTCGCACGCCACGCAGGTCAAGCTCCTCCGCGTGCTGCAGGAGCGGACCGTCCGCCGGGTTGGCGACCCGCACCCGCGTGCCGTCGATTTTCGCCTGGTCGCCGCCACCAACGTGTCACTCGGCGACGAGGTGCGCGCGGGGCGCTTCCGTGAGGACCTCTACTACCGGTTGAACGTCTTCCCCATCACCGCGCCGCCCCTTCGTGAACGGAAGGGGGACATCCCGCTGCTCATCGAGTGGTTCCGCAAGCGCTTCGCGCGCGACAACGCCTTCGATCCACCGCAGGTCGCGCCGCTGACGCTCGCGCGTATGCTCGAGTACGACTGGCCGGGGAACGTGCGCGAGCTGGAGCATTATCTGGAGCGCGCCTTCACGACCTTCGCCGGCGACCCGTTCATTCCCTTCATCCCGCCCGCCGCCGATGATGGACAGCCCCAACGCGACCTGCTCGCGCGCGCCTTCGACGGCCAGTGGCCCCTGCGTCGTCTCGAGCACGAGTACATGCTCGACGTGATCCAGGCGACGGCCACGCGTCAGGCGGCGGCGTCGTGGCTCGGCGTGTCGCGCCGCACGCTCGAGCGAAAGCTCGGCCACATGCGGCGGCGCGGCGCGCCGGGGTGATCATGTGATGGCGCTCCCGCGGCGCCGGGTCGGCTGCGCCGCGTCCGTATCGTCGAGCTTTCGCAGCACGCGCTCGAGCGTCGCGAGATCCTTCCGGTCCAGCGCCAGCAGCGTCGGCGGCGGCTCGTGAAACGCCTCGAGGAGCTGTTCCCGCACCGTCACGCCCCGCGCAGTGAGCACGACCAGGCGCACGCGCCGATCCTCCGGTGACATCCGCCGTTCGACCAGATGCAGCCGCTCGAGTCGGTTGATGATCCAGGTCGCGTTCGACGGATCGCATCCCCAACGCTCGGCGAGTGCGCTCATCGTCCAGCCCGTATCCAGTTGGAGCTCCGACAACGCGCGTGCATCGTTGGGTGTCAGACCATGACGCGCGAGGATCTCTTCACGCGCCGGCGCCGAGCGCATGAGGAAGTCGAACATCGATCGCCACGCGCGACGCGCGATCGCGGCCTTGGTGCGCGACGGTTGAGTCATGCCCAAACATGCCCGCTTCCGGTGTCGGTTCAAGGGTGCGCTCGCTGTCCTCGCGATCCGTCGGCTCGCATTCCGATGCGCGACAGGACCTCGGTGAGCATCGCCTCCGGATCATTCGCGGCGCTGGGGGAGCGCCACGCGATGTAGCCGTCGGGGCGTACCAGCACAGCTCCATCGTCGCGCACGCCGTACAGCGCATTCCAGCGTCCGGCCACGTCATGGAGATCCCCATCAGGAGCGATGCGATGACAGTGGATGTCGAGCTGTGAGCTGGCCATGCGGCGCACGGCCTCGCACCAGCTCGCGCCGCGCGATCCGGCGAGCAGGACGAAGCCGCTGCCGAAGAGATCCAGCGTCGAGAGTGGACTGCCGTCGTCATCGAGCACGACGTGCTGCGCGCGTGCACCCGGACGGCTCGATGGCGCGCGAGGGTCCTCGAAGATGCCCTGGGCCAGCCTGGCGGATGGTACGGACGCGTCGGCGACGAATGCCCCGGAGGGGTACACGTAGCCGAACACGACCCTGTAGTCGTCCACGATCGGCACCGCGGGCGGGAGTCGCTTGGTGGGATCCTTGAACCATGCGGCAAGCCGTGCGAGCGCCTGTGCGAGGGTGGCCTCGGCCACGGGGCGGCGCTCGCGGTCGTAGCTGTCGAGCAGCGACGCGGAAGCGCGCCCGTGTACGACGGCAGCGAGCTTCCACGCCAGATTGTGCGCGTCGTGGATGCCCGTGTTGCCAGAGAAGCCCCCCGTCGGCGGGATTACGTGCGCACTGTCGCCGACGAGGAAGACTCGACCGTCCCGATATCGATCGGCCACGTATCCCGCCACCTCCCATTGGCGCGCATCGACGAGATCGGCTCTGACGTCGTGGCGACCTGCGGCGCGGCGCACGAGCTCGCGGCAGTACGCGGCGTCGAACTGCTCCGGCCGTTCGCCGCGCTCGGGCACATAGGGGACGGCGAGCATCCAGCGGTCCGGGTCCTCGCGGGGGAGGATGCTGCCGTTCACATCGGTGACGAAGCACGACGTGAAGCGCCGGCCGGCGAGGAACGGCTCGAGGTCCGTTTCGAAGATGAGGTTCATCCAGTGTTGAAGCGGACCCGGGCCGTGGCGCGCGATGCCGAGCGCGTCCCGGATGCTGCCGTGCGCGCCATCCGCGCCGACCATGTAGTCGGCCACTACCGATTCCTCGTCGCCGGTGCCCAGATGTCGGATGCGAGCGCGCACTTCCCGTGCATCCTGCTCGAAGTCGACGAGCTCGGTGTGGAAGCGGATGTCCGCCCCGCGACGTTCCGCGTGCGCGCGGAGGATCGGCTCGAGCCGGTCCTGGTCGCACGTTGCGGCGGCCGTGGGACTGATGTCGGAGGTGTCGGGCCAGGCGGAGGCCATCATCCACTCGATGTCGGGGTCGGACAGGTTCCGTGCGCGCGCGATCGCACCCGCCGCCTGATCGCCCGTGCGGTTGGCACGGATCTCGTCTTCGATGCCGAGGCTTCGATAGATCTCCATGGAGCGGGGCGAGATGCCGCTGAACTTGTACTGGACGGTGGTGGCCGCGTGCCGCTCGACCACGAGACAGCGTACGCCGTGCTGGGCGAGCAGCAGGGCCAGCGAGAGCCCGTTGAGGCTGCCGCCGACGATGAGGATGGATGTTTCTGTTGCCATCGGGGCGTTCCTTTGAGGATGTTCAATAATTTAATGACCTCAAGTATAATGCCACTCACTCGCCGGATGGGCGGGGCGGTCGTCGTCGCCGCGGTGCTGTGCGCGCTTCCGGCCGCCTCGGCCGCCGGCCAGCGCGCGGATGCCGTTGCGCGGTGGGAGGTGTCGCTGGGGGGCTCGCTGAGCGCGCCCGCTGGCTGGGTGCAGGTGCGCGAGAATCAGATCGAGGGCACGCGTCTGAACCTTCGGCACGATCTGGGGGTCGTGCGCGCGCACGCCGTCGCGCTGGGGCTCGGATATCACGTCAGCGACGCCACCGCCGTCCGGCTCTCGCTGGAGAGCAACGCGCTGGACGGACGCGTGCTCCTCCCGGGCGACGTGATCTTCAACGGAACGACGCTGGCCGCGGGCACCACGCTCGAGACGCGCACGCACTTTCCCTACTTCGTTCGCGCGACCGTGTCGGCTGACAGGCGCCTGCTCGGCATCGGCCGCGCCGGATACCTGTCGGGGATGGCTGGCCTCACCTTCGTGATGCTCACGTTCCAACTGCACGGGACCATCGCGCCGGCGAGCGTAGGGCACGAGACGAAGGAGGATTTCGTAACGCAGGAGCTCCCTGTCCCGGCGCTGGGGCTCACGTTGGACTATCCATTCGCGCGCCACCTCTACGTGCGGTCGAGCCTCGATGGCGGCTATCTCCCATGGGTGAACAGTCTCCGTCACGAGGGCGGGGAGGTGCGGCTGACCCAGCGTCACGTGGACTTCGGCGTCGGCCTCGGCTACGCCGTCACACCCACGCTGCTCGCGGAGGGCGGCTACCGCTACAGCGACTTCGTGCAGCGGGAGAGCAGTCGTGAGGATGGCAACGACATTCGCCTCACGGAGCACGGAGCGCGGCTCGAGCTCGTCTACCGGTTCTGAGCTGTGCGCGAGCGCTGTTGCGGTGTGCCGCGAGCGCGCTCGTCGCGGCCCGTCGGTGGCGCGCCCGTCTCAGTCGATCATTCGGTGTAGAGCAGCAGCTGTACGCCGAGCAGAATGAACAGACTCGGCACCACCCCGACCGCGAGCCAGCGCGCTGTGCGCTTCCGATCTGCCATGACCTTGGCGACGACGATGGCGATCGCAACCACGCCCATGGCAGCGTGTTCGTTGCGAACGAGCGCGGAGTGGTGGCCGCCATGGAAGAGCAGAAAGATGCCGGCGACCAGCATCACGGCGTAGAAGAGATAATTCCAGATCGGATGCGTGAGGCGCCCCGAGCGACGCAGCAGGTCGATCCCGCCAAGGGAGAGCACCAGCACGGCGAAGATCTTGTGCTGGACCCCTTCGGCGTTCGACATCTGCTCGACGATGTGTGGCGGCCACGCGGGGGCATCGCTGCGCAGCAGCAGGTAGATCCCGAGCACGATGAGCGGCATGGGCCAGAGCAGCTTCAGCCACTCTCGTTTGCCGGAGGCGCTCGCGTCAACGACGCCGAGGACGCCGAGGAGAACCACGAGCAGCCCGGCGAGCCGATGGTTGAACAGCGAGAATGCGACGGACTCGGGACTCATCCCCGGCATCTGCTGAGCGAGGGAGAGTAACGAGAGCGCATGCATTGTCACACTCCTGATGTCGAGCGTCACCTCGTGATGCGAACGCCGACCTCGTCCAGGTGCGCGAGCAGATCGGCTGGATCCTGATAGACGCGGTACGCGCCGGCGCGCACGAGCTCGTCCTCGCCGTACCCGCCGGAGAGCAGTCCGACACCGAGCGCCCGCGCGCGGCGTGCGGCGAGGAGATCCCACACGCTGTCGCCGATCACGACGGTGGTGTCGATCGGAACGCCGAGGCGGCGCGCGGCCGCGATGAAGAGATCGGGATCCGGCTTGGCGTGCCGCACCTGATCGCGCGTGACGAGCGGCACATCGGTGGCGACGCCGAGCAGCTCGAGCGCGGGGCGCGCGCTGTCCAACCATCCACTGGTCGCGATCGCCCATGGCACCTCCACTTCCGAGAGATAGGCGAGCACCTCGCGTGCGCCGGGCAGGGGGCGTACCTGGTCCACGAGTCGCGCATACGCCTCGGCGTGGTGTTGTCGGATGCGCTCGGTCTGCTCGCGCGTCACCGGCTGTCCGGTCTCGCGGAGGAGCGCGTTCACGAGCAGACCGCCACTCATCCCGATCCGTCGGTGGATGCGCCATACCGACAGCTCGATCCCTTCACGCTCCAGCGCCTCGCGCCAGGCCAGCACGTGTTGGTAGACACTGTCGACGAGCGTGCCGTCGAGATCGAAGAGGAGTGCGGGCGGCGCGAGCTCCGCGTCCTGGCTGGCGCGATCACTGGCCCGCGACTCGAGACGTTCCGCGGGTGTGCTCATGCCGACGCGTCGTCCGGCGTTTTCGCGAGCAACACGGACGCCTGTACCCTTGTGGTCCCGAGAGTCCGCGTCGGGGCGTCGGTATTGGCCGTGCGCTGGGGCATGCGGTTCTCCTTTTCGTGGCGCGCGCCGCGAAAAGTGCGCCCTCAGGGCTGGGATGCCCGAGATTCCGACAGGCATCTGATGATGCAGATGCAGGACATGGAGCAGCGCATGACGCAGTTGACGATGGTGCCGCCGCACAGCGTGAAATCGCATTAATCCTACGCCCCGCATCGCGCGGTGACCCGCCCATCCGCGCCTGCGTCACACCTCTCCAATCGTAGCTGGTACGGAGCTTCTTCGGATGCACCGTGCCGTGTCACATCAAGTGTGACGCGCTGGCGCGCGCGGGAGTCAGTCCATCCCAGATGGCCAATGCTGGTTACCGCTGAAGCGGATGTCGCTTCACCAAACTCGACATCGAACATCCTATGCGAATCACTTTGCAACACGTCGCCGCCACGGCGGCTCTGCTCGTCGCGCTCGGCGCCTGCGGTGGCGATGCCACCGGTCCGCAGGGGCCCGCTCCGACCGTCGCGAGCATATCGCCCGCCAAGGGAACGGTCGGTACCGAGCTGACGCTCACCGGCACCAACTTCCGCGATGGTGCCACCGTGCTCGTGGGGAACACGGCGGCTCCGACGGTGCAGGTTGCGAATGGCACGACGATCTATGCGAGCGTCCCCGATAGCGTGACGGCTGGACAGACCTACGATGTCACGGTGCGAAACGCGGATGGGACGTCGGCGACGAGCGCCGGCGCGTTCACCGCCGTCGCGCCGGTGCTGCTCTACGTCAATGGTGCCACGAAACCATCGGGCAACGCCGGGAGCACGGTGCTGCTCGAAGGCTCCGCATTCGGCGACGCGCAGGGGACGGGGCACGTCCTCTTCTCCGATGGCGCCGGCGGCACGGTGGCCGCGACCATCGCGAATGCCAATGACTGGACCGATGGCTTCATCGTGACCACCGTTCCGGCTGGTGCTGCGACAGGGCCCGTCGTGGTGCAGACGGCGACGGGGACGAGTGACTCGCTCACGTTCACCGTCACGTCCAACGCGCAGTTCAGTCCGTCCACCATCATGTGGACGAGCACCACGCCGCTCCCCGTCGGGCTGAGCGGGCACGCCGCGGCCTTCGCCACCGTGCAAGGCGCGTCGTCGAGCACGAACTTCGTCTACGTGACGGGCGGCGCGGACAGTACGTACGCACCGCGCAACGACGTCTACGTTGCCCCCATTCAGTCGGACGGTTCGCTCGGGTCGTGGACGAGCACCTCGCCGCTGCCCGCCGCGGTGGCGTTCCACGCCTCGGTGGTCGCGACGCCGTTCAATTCCCGCGTGAAGGGGACGGGGTTCATCTACGTCTTCGGCGGCGCGACCGATTCCGCAGGCACACCGACGAACACCATCTACCGGGGGACGCTCGCCGCGGATGGGAGCGTGAGCGCGTGGGCCGCGGCCGGACAACTTCCCGCAGCGGTCCATTCACTTGGCGCCGTCCTCTTCCGCGGTGATGTGTACCTGGTGGGTGGATCGGGTGCGAACAACGCGCCGGTCGCTACCGTGTACCGGGCCCGCATCGATTCGCTCGGGGCGCTTGGCAGCTGGCAGACGGAGGCATCGCTGCCTGCTGGTCGGAGCTACGATGCCGTCGCACAGTTCGGCGGTTACCTCTACGCGTTCGGCGGCGACAGCAGCGCGGTCACGCCCAACGATTCCAACTACACGAACAACGGCGCCAAGCTCAACCAGATCGTGTACGCGAAGATCGATCTGCGCACCGGGGATCTCGTGGGGCAGAGCTGGACCGCCAATGCCTCGGGCCTGACCAAGGCGACGAGCAAGCATACGGCCGTCGTCGCTGGCGGCAACGTCCTGGTAACCGGTGGTCTGTACAACGGCGCCGCGACGGGTTCGTCCGAGGAGAGCTACGCGCAGTTCAACAGCGACGGCACGGTGAGCAGCTTCAACGGTGCCACCGGCTCCCACACGATCGCATCGGCGGGCGGCGCGAACCTCTTCAATCACGCCGCTATCGGATACGTCGACGCGAACGGCGTTGCTCACGTTCTCGTGCTCGGCGGGGACGACGTGAATGCTCCGGGGAAGAAGCGCGCCGAGGTGTGGTTCTACTGACGATGCATTCGCTCGGCGGTGGAGCACGCGATGCGCGGGATCGTGCAGCCTGATCTCCGTGCATGCCACACGTTCCCCGGGCAACGCCGAAGGATGAGCGCCCTGTCACGATCGCGGTCGTGGCAGGGCGTTTCATCAGGAGCGGGTTCAGGCGGGCACCGGCGCGTTGACGCGAGATGACCGCCGCACGAGCGCGACGCCCAGCACGGCGATCCAGAGCAGCGATGCGTAGACGTCGATGCGCTCCACGATCCCCAGCCCCGGCGTCGGCAACCCCGCAGCGAGCCGGGCACTGTACGACGAGGTCACCGTGCCGAGCACCAGCATGAGCAGCAGCGTCACGTACGAGTAGCCGCGGAATCGTTTGCCGAATGCCACCGCTCCGAATCCGATCGCGAGGAGCAGCAGCAGGACGAGCACCCCCGTGAGGATGATGTGCGGCACGTCGGCCGCAAGCGTACCCGTTCCCCGGGGATGCATGGCGAAGAGCGTGGGACCGGTGAGGCCGATGGCCGCGTACGCGGCGAGCAGCACACCGGTGAGGCGCAGCGCGCGCTCACGACGTTCCGCCTCCCAATACACGCCCACCCCGAAGGCGAGCATGAGCACGCCGTACACCATGAAGAGCGGATCGACGAACGTCGCCGACTGCGCTCCGACGGCCATCAGCTCGCTGATCGCCTGCGAGGCGAAGCTGTACCCTCGGTAGCGCAATCCGCCGAGTATGTCGGTCGCGACGTAGAGCAGCGACGACACGACACCGCAGAGCAGCAGGACCGTTCGCGCCATCCGCGCCGCTGCCGGTTTCAACAGAGGGCCGGTCTGTCCGGGGCGGATCTCGATGGTCGTCATGGCACCCTCCAGCGCAGCGCCCGCGTCCATCGCGCGGGCCGATGCAAGATCGCGCGGCGGGTGCCGCGTGTCTGTCAGCCGTCAGCGGCCGGCGTGTAGGGGCTCTCCGGACGAGCTCCAGATCGACGGGGGAGCGGCCGGTACGCGGAACGAAAAGGTGCTCCCGACTCCCACCTCGCTCTCCACACCGATCGTCCCGCCGTGTGCTTCGACGATCCCCTTGGAGATGGCGAGGCCGAGTCCGGTGCCGCGCTCCTTGGCGCTGCGCCGCGCATGCCAGAAGCGGTCGAACAGGTGCGGGAGAAACTCGGAGGGGATGCCGCACCCGGTGTCGCATACCGTGAACCTGACGAAGCGCGCATCGGCCCCATCCACGTTCGCAAGGATGCGAATCTCGCCGCCGGCCGGCGTGAACTTCCGTGCATTGGCGACGAGGTTGGCGAGCACCTGCAGGATGCGCTCGCGGTCGGCGTAGATGTGGGGCGTCTGCGGGGCGACGTCGACCACGAGGTTGATGCCGCCGTCCGCCGCTCCGGCGGCGAACAGCGACTCGAGCTGCTCGAGCACTGGCTGTACGGGCTCGGCGCGCCGCTCGAGCGAGAGGTGGCCGGTCTCGATGTTCGCGATGTCCAGCAGATCCTGGATGAGGCGGTTCATCCACTCGCCCGATTCCTTGACGGTCTGCACGAGGTAGCTGACGCTCTCGTCCGCGGAGGAGAGACTCTCCTGGAGTGCGCTCGCGCACATCAGGATCGCGCTCAGCGGATTGCGCAGATCGTGCGAAACGATGCCGAGGATCTCGTCGCGCGCCGTGGTGGCGCGCTGGGCAACGCCGTAGAGGCGCGCGTTGTCCACGGCCACGGCCGCGCGGCGGGCGAGAGCTTCCGCAAAGGCGAGATCGGACGCCGTATACGGTGCTTCGTGATTGGTGGTGATGAGCGCGATGGCGCCGAGCGCGTGTCCCCGCGCGCGCAGTGGCACGACCATGTACGAGCGCGGCTCGAGGGCGAGCAGGAGCCGCAGATGCTCCGGATGCTGCGTCACCGTGGCGAGGCCGTCGCGGGTGACTTCGCGCACGAGCACGGCGCGGCCGGACTGGATCGCCTCCTTCGTCAGGTAGGGGGCGTCCGATCGACTGGGGAACTGATGCAGCGAGCGCGCGACGTCGAGCAGTGTCGAATTCGTGGCTGCCGACGCAACCCGGCGTACCGCGCCATCCTCCAACACATCGATCAGACAGACATCGGCCAGCTGCGGCACCACGAGATCGGCGAGCTGCTGCAGCGTGGTCTCGTAATCGAGCGAGCTGTCGAGCACCGCACCGGCATCCGCCAGAAAGGTCGCGTGCCGCTCGGTGGCTTCGGCCGCGGCGCGCGAGGCGCGCTCGCGCTCGAGCAATTCGGCCCGCTCCGCCTCGATGTGCTTGCGCTCGGAGATGTCACGCAGCACGACCGTGTACACCCGTTGCCCATCGACATCGACCTTCGAGATGGACGCATCGGCCGGAAAGATCTCGCCGCTCTTCCGCCGGCCGGCGATCTCCCCACGCTCACCCATGCGTCGCGCGGCGACCGTGGAACGGCCGAACCGCTCGAGATCCTTGCCATGGGCCGCGCGGGCCCGCTCTGGAATCAGGAGCTCGAGCGGCTTGCCCAGGACCTCGGCCGCCGTGTACCCGAAGATCCGCTCGGCGCCGTGGTTGAACAGGATGATGTGCTGCGAGGCATCGACGGAAATGATCGCGTCCGACGAGATGGCGATGATGCTGGCCCCCAGCGCGTCGGAGACGCGGGCGCCGGGAGTGGCATCGGACGCCGGGCGATCCGTCGCCCGATCTCGCTCTTCGGCTTCACGGATGGTGTCGGACACACGCTCCTCACTTGCGAGATGGGCTGCGCGCCACGGGCCGGCGTGACGTGCCCGCTACGCCAACTCGGGCTTGAACGGACGCCCCGTGAAAGATGCGCGAGGCGCTTCGCCGCGCAAAGCCCGGCGTGCGAGCCGCTCCATCGCGGCATGTCGGGCGTGCGAGCTGTCCGCCATCGGATCGCGTCGAGACGTGCACCGCATTGCGAACCGAGTCGCCATCTGTCCGGCGTTTCCCCACAACACATAGGCCGTTCAGCCGACTGACACCACGACGCCGCTCGCGATCTTGCATCACGACGCGTACGCGCGGGGCGTGTCGCGAGCAGTCGAGATGCACACAGCCAAGTTCATGACAGCGGAGGGGGCCATGTCGAGAGCGCAGCTGCACGCCACGAACGACCGTTGGGACGGGTTCTACCTGCCGTTCACCTCGATGCTGATCCGCGAGATGGAGGACGTGCAGGAGCGCTTCCGCCGGATGCTCGGTGAGCCGTCGGGGAACGGCCACGGTGCTCCGATGATCGGCTTCACGCCGACCGTGGAGATCGCCGAGTCGCCCGAGGAGTTCACGCTGACCGCCGAATTGCCGGGGACGTCGCCCGACGACATCACGGTGGAATTCGACGGTGGCGTGCTGACGCTGCGAGGGAAGAAGGAGGAGGAGCGTCGCGACGGCGATGAGACTCGCAGCTACCATCTCTACGAGCGGACGTTCGGGGCGTTCGAGCGATCCTTCACCTTCCCCGGCTCCATCGATGAGCAGAAGATCACCGCCGACTTCAAGGATGGCGTGCTGACCGTGCATCTGCCGAAGACGGCGGGGAAGACGGTTCGCGGGCGGCGGATCCAGATCACGAAGCCGCAGTAGCAGGGACAATCTTCGGGAGGGCGCTCGCGCGGCGCCCTTCGTGTTCCGCAGGGAGGGAGAACGCTATGCGCCTTCCATTCACCAGCGAACAGTTCTTCGATGTCTTCCGGCGCTACAACGAAGCGATCTGGCCGGCGCAGTGGGTGCTCGTCGCGCTCGGCCTTGCGGCGCTCGTCCTGACGCTCCGCGGAACGCCACGTGGGAGTCGAGTGATCGCGGGGATTCTCGCGCTGCTCTGGCTCTGGATGGGCGTCGAATATCACCTCGCATCGTTTGCCGCGATCAATCCCGCGGCGCGACTGTTCGCGGCGGCGTTCACCGTGCAGGCCGGAATCGTCGCGTGGAAGGGCGTCTGGCGCACGCAGCTTGCCTTCCGCGCGCCAGCGGGACTCCGTGGCGTGACCGGCGGCGTGATCCTGACCTACGCGTTCGTGGGGTATCCGCTGCTCGGTGAGATGCTGGGACATCACTACCCGTACGCTCCGACGTTCGGGGCGCCGTGTCCCACCACGCTCTTCACACTCGGTCTGCTGCTGTGGGCCGCTCCACCCGTGCCGCGCCTCGTGTGGGTCATCCCGGTCGTGTGGTCGCTCATCGGGACGTCGGCGGCGGCACTGCTCGGCGTGTGGGAGGACCTGGGGCTCGCGGTGGCCGCGGGACTGCTGCTCCTCAGCGAGCCGCCAGGCATGCCGGGCCGCCTCCCGACGGTGAGGCACTTCCTGACACCGGTCCGGCATTTCGGACGACAGCGCGGCTAGCCGGTGGACGCCAGATTCTCATCCATCGACAGTGCGCGTTTATCGACGATGCGCGTTCCCTGATCGAGAGGAGGCAAGCCATGAAGTCCGATTCCCAACTCCAGCAGGACATTCTCGCCGAGCTCAAGTGGGATCCCCAGATCCAGGAAAAGGATGTGGCGGTCGCCGTTCGCGGCGGCGTCGTGACGCTGAGCGGCCAGGTGGACAGCTACGCGCAACGCATCGCTGCCGAGCAGGACGTGGAACGTGTGGCTGGCGTGCAGGCGATCGCCAACGATCTCACCGTGAAGCTGCCCGGTGAAACGAAGCGCTCCGATTCGGAGATCGCGCACGCGGCGGTCAGCGCCCTCAAGTGGGATGTCGAAGTGCCGGATGAGAAGATCAAAGTGTTGGTCGACGACGGATTCGTGACTCTCGAGGGCACCGTCGAGTGGCACTTCCAGCGTTCGGCGGCGGAGCGGTCCGTTCGCTATCTCTCGGGAGTGAAGGGGGTGCTCAACCGGATCGAGATCAAGCCGCGAGTCGCCGAACGGGATGTCAACAGAAAGATCAAGGAAGCGTTGCACCGGAGCGCGGATCTCGAGGCGAGCGCGATCACCGTGGAGGCGAGCGACGGGCGGGTGACGTTGCGCGGCCGCGTGCGCTCGTGGGCGGAACGCAACGAAGTCGAGCGTGCTGCGTGGTCCGCGCCGGGCGTGACGCGGGTGGACGACGAGTTGACGGTGGCTCTGTAGACGGCCGCATTGGCCGCCCGGTGTGCGTGTCGGTGCGGCGCGCTCGGACATCGGGAGTCGTCATCGATCGTGCCGCGCACCGCCGTGAGAGGTGCCTATGGCTCCGCAACGCATTCTGATCGTGTACGGTACGCATCACGGTCAAACCGCCAAGATCGCGCGACGGATGAGCGACTGGCTGACGGCGGCGGGGAACACCGTGACGCTCGTCGACATCCGGCATGTGCCTCACCATCTCGACCTTCGCCAGTTCGACCGCGTGATCGTGGGCGGCTCCGTCGAGTTTGGTCACCACCAGCATCGTCTCCGCCGCTTCGTGCGCAGGCATCACGACGCCTTGAGCACCATACCGTCCGCATTCTTCTCGGTGAGCGGGGCGGCCGGCGGTCGCACGGAGGCGGAGCGCGCGCCCGCGCGCGGCTACCTCGGTGATTTTCTGCGCGAGACCGCGTGGCACCCGGGGCTCAGCGCGACGATCGGGGGCGCGATGGCCTACTCGAAGTACAATCCGCTGCTGCGATGGATCACCAGACGCGCCTCCGCGAAAGCGGGCGGACCGGCCGACACGACGCGCGACCACGAGGCGACCGACTGGGGTGATGTGCAGCGGTTCGCCGAGACGTTTGCAACGATGCCGGCGGATCCTGCCGGCGAGTCGATGCCGGCGTGATGACCCCGGCGCATCGATGCCGGCGTGATGAGAGGAGCTTCGAGATGTCGTTACGATGGTACGTACGGCCCGGCACCGTGGCGGTCGAGCCGAGTACGTTCGTCTGCGCCGCGGGACGACTGTTCGGTCGCAACAACATCGGAGCCGTGGTCGTGCAGCACGCCGGGCGCATCGTCGGGATCGTGACCGATCGCGATCTGGCACTCCGGGTAGTGGGGCAGGGGCTCGACCCCAACACCACCATGCTGCGCGACGTGATGACGCCGGAAGTCGCTACGCTCGCGCCGACCGCCAGTCAAGGCGACGCGATCCGCTTGATGTACCAGCGAAAAGTGCGTCGCATTCCGATCGTCGAACGCGGACGCCTCGTCGGGATGGTGACGCTGGACGACCTGCTCCTCGACGAGGCCGTGCCCCTCGAGCATCTCGCCGCGGTCGTTCAGGCGCAGCTCGGCCCCGGCGGGCCGATGGATGCGCGTCGGCCCGCCTACCGGCGGCGCGGGACGACGGTCGAGCTGACCGGGGGCGCACCGGCAAAGGAGATCGAGCCGGACGTCGCGTGAACCGCGGCCGCGGTGGCGCGACGAGTACGCTCGGCGGCCGGTGGGATGTTCACCGTCGAGCGTGTTTGCGTCGCGCCGTCGTGCTCTTCATGCTTGCCGTGCTCTTCTCTCCCGCCGTGCTCTTCTGGCTGGCCGCACTCTTCTTGCTGGCCACACTCTTCTTGCTAGCCGCGCTCTTCTTGCTGGCTGGAGAGCGCTGCCTACGCTTGGCGCTCGCCGCGGAGCGCTGCATCCGGAACAGGTCGAGGATCTCGCGCTCGGTCGTTGCATCCGTGGGCGCCTTGTCCGTGCGAATGCCGTCGATGATGCGCGGGAAGCGGAGCGCGTAGCCCGGCTCGTCATCCGACTTCCCGCAGGTGTGGAACGGTGACCGTGTGATCTCGTCGGCGAGCACCTCCACCACGTACATGGGCTCCGTCCACACGTCCGGTGTGATGAGCGAGTCGACGCGGCGCGGTACGGTGGACGTCGCCTGCGAGTCGAGCTTGGCGCGCAACGCGCGCCAGTCGGCATCCGAGAGTCCCGACCCGATCTTCGCCACCGTCCGGAAGCGGTCGTGCGCTGGATCGTAGACGGCGGCGAGCACCGAGCCGATCCCCAGCGCCGCGCGCTTGCCGCGCCCGCGCAGGTAGCCAACGAGCACGAGGTCCACGGTGTCGCGCAGCTTCGACTGATACGCGCGCTTGAGCTTCACCCAATCGTAGCCGCGCGCGCCGGCCTGGTACGGCGCATCGCGCCGCTTCGCGACCACGCCCTCCAACCCTCGCTGCAGCATCGTGTCGAAGTACGACGTCAGCTCCTCCGCACTGTCCGTGACCAGCATCTCGGTGGCGGCGATGGGATCGTCGGGCGCGACGTGGAGCAACTCACGGAGCTTCGCGGATCGCTCGCACTGGGGCCGAGGGATGTAGTTGCAGCGGCCGGCGTAGAGCAGGTCGAAGGCGAAGAGTCGCAGCGGGTAGCGCTTCGCTCGCTCGTCGATCTCCGTCTTCCGCTTGCGCGTCATCGTCACCTGAAAGGGGAGAAACCGTCCCGTGTGCGGGTCGTACACGACGGCCTCCCCTTCGATGATCGCGCGGGTCGCGCCGAGTTGGCGGCGCAGGCCGTCGGTGAGCTCGGGGAACATCCCGGTCACATTTTCCAGGCGGCGGCTGAACGCCCATACCTGATCGCCGTTTCGATGGAGCTGCAGACGGAAGCCGTCGTACTTGGGCTCCGCCTGCACGGTGCCGAATCGTTCGATGATGGCGTCGGCCGATGGCAGTCGCTGGGCGAGCGCCGGGCGAACCGGCGTGCCGATGGCCGGCACGATGCCGTCGAGCGCCTTGCGTCCATCGGTGAACGCGAGACGCACCACGCCGCCCAGATCGGAGCGCACGTTGTAGGCGTGCTCGAGCACAGGCTTGTCGTGCGCATCGCCGAGCGCGGCGAGTGCGGCGGCAACGACAATCGTCTGGTCGCCGACGCCGAGCCGCAGCTTTCCCTGCGCAATGCGCACGAGGTACTTCGCCTCTACCGCGGTGGCTCGGCGGAGGAGCTCGGCGAGGAGCGAGCGCTTGCGCTCCATCGATCCCACTCCCGATACCTGCGCCACGTCGAGCAGCGCTTCGTACGCTTGATGAACGGTGAGACGTCGTCGAGTGGACGTGGGAGCGAGCGACGCGGCGACGAGGCCCAGGTCGCCAACCTGTTTCAGTCGGCGCGAGATCGCCGAATCACTCGTGGTGTACGCGTCGGCCAGTACGCGCACCAGTAGCTTCTCGCCCACGCCGATCTCGACGCCTTCGTAGGGAGGACGCAGCTGTCCCTGCAGCAGGTAGACGATCGGCGCAAGCTCGTCCTCATCGGCACTCCGAAGCAGGCCGGCCACCAGCGCCTCCATCGTGCGTCGGGCGCTGGTGGCCTCGAGCTGCTCGAACACCTCCGCCATCGCGTGCAGTTGCATGGGTCGCGTCTCCCGTATGGTGCCGGTGCACCCCCATGCAACACGGGGTGTCGTGTGGCCGCGCGCGCTCGGGGCGCGGCGCGATCAGCGTGCGCCGGTGTTCGAAGTCTGCTCCGCGATACGCGACTCCGATGCCACGGCCACTCCTGCCGGCACCCCCGCCGGCCGCACCACGAGCACGGAGCACGTGGCCAACCGCAGTACCTTGGACGCCACGCTGCCGAGCATGAAGCGCTTCCACATTCCGTACCCGTGGCTGCCCAATGCGATCAGGTCCGCATGCTCGCGCTCCGCG
>DASVCF010000076.1:0-9366 GCA_036381735.1 Gemmatimonadaceae bacterium
GCCGAGGGCCGCAGCGCGCTCACCGCCGAGAGCGCGCACCTGATGACGCCGGAGTTCGCCGCGCCCGAGCAGGTCTCGGGCGGCACGATCACGACGGCCACCGATGTCTACGCGTGCGGCGTGCTGCTGTACCTGCTCGCCGCCGGCCGGCATCCCACCGCGTACGGGAGCCGCACGCCGATCGAGGCCATCCGTGCGCTGTACGAGGTGCAGCCGGCGCGGATGCACCTCGGCGATCTCGACACCATCCTCGCGAAGGCGTTGCACAAGGACCCGCGGCATCGCTATCAGACGGTTCACGCGTTCGCCGATGATCTGCAGCGCTATCTCCGCCACGAGCCGGTGAGCGCGCGCGGCGATTCGTTCGCCTACCGGACGCGGAAGTTCGTGCGCCGGCACCGCGGCGGTGTGGCGACGGCGGCCGTCGTAGTCGTGGCGCTCGTCACCGCCACGGTGTTCTCGCTCGCGCAGATGCGCGCCGCCCGGCGCGAGCGGGATGCCGCGGTGTACGCGCGGCGGCGCGCCGATGCGCAGATCGACTTCCAGTCGCTCCTCATGTCGCAGGTGGGTGACAAGCCCATCACCATGCGCGAGATCCTCGATCGCGGGCGCGCGGCCCTGCTGCACCAGTACGCGGGCGACCCGCGCCTGCTGGCCTCGATTCTGGTCCAGCTCTCGGATCGCTATGCAGAGCTCGGGGACCGCGATGTCCGCACGGTGCTGCTGGCCCGTGCCGAGTCGCTCGCGGTGGCCGCCCGGGATACCGGAACGCTCATCGCCGCGCGCTGCGACAAGGTGGACAACCTGCGGACGCAGGGGCGCTACGAGGACGCGATCCGCCTGATGCACGACACCCAGGCGCTGATGCGCGTGCGGCCGGACCCTCGCATCGAAGCGACCTGCCTGCAGGATTTCACGGACCTCGAGCTCGAAGCGGGGTCGCTGATGCGGGGACAGACACCCGATCTCGACGCCGTTGCGGCAATGCACCGCGCCATCGCGCTGCTCGACAGCCTCGGCGAGACGTCGGATATGTTGTACATCGGGATGTTCTCAACGCTCGCCTATGCCCTCGAGCAGCATGGCGACTATCGCGAGTCGCTCGCGGCCCACCGTCGTATCATGGCGATCATGGACAGCACCGGCCGGGGAGAAACGATGGACCGTGCCGTCTTCCAGCACGACTACGCGTTGTCACTTCTCACCCTTGGCCAGACCGCGGTCGCCGAGCGTCTGTTCCACGATGTGCTGGAGCGCATTGGGCGCAGCGATCCCACGGGCCGGCTCCCCGAGCAGCCACTCATTCACTACGCGCACGCGGCGCTGTTCCAGGCGCACGCGGACTCGGCGGCCAAGTACTTCGCGTTACTGGATCGCGAGGGAGCGGAGGATCACAACGCGTATTGGGACGGGCGCGCGCTGTTCGGGCTCGCGGAAGCGCAGCTCCAACTCGGACGTCGGGCCGATGCGCAGCGGACGGTCGCGCGCTTCCGTCAGGTCACGGACACGCTTCACATCACGAGTACCGACGACGAGGTGACCGATCCACGCCTGCTCGATGCGCGGCTCGCGGCGTTCGACGGCGACAGTGCGACGGCGCACGATCTGGCGGTTCAGGTGCTGCGCACGAACGGGTACTTCGATGGCACGCGGCGATCGATCTTCCGTTCGGCGCTCATCCTCGCGGGCGAGACGGCGCTCGCGCTGCACCGTCCGAAGGAAGCCCTTGGCTACGCGCGTGCCGTGCGTGAGAGGGCTGCGGTGGATTCGCTCACGGAGACGGGGAGCTCGTACATCGGCGTGGCGCGGCTCGTCGAGGCGCGGGCGCTGCTCGCGCTCGGCGATGCCGTGGGTGCGCGCACGAGCGCCGAGCGCGCGCTCGTTGCGTTGCGGAACGGCGCGGGCGATGCGCATCCGCGCACCCGCGAGGCCGAGCGCCTGGTGGCCGCGCTGCATTAGTCACCCATCCGGCTCGTCATCCATCAACGAGCGCTGCAACAGCATCCGTGCCTTGCGCCAGTCGCGCTGCACCGTCCGGTCCGACACGCCGCGCAGCTCGGCGATCTCGGTGAACGAGAAGCCGCAGAAGAAGTGCAGGTCCACCAGCTCGGCGAGCGAAGGCTCGAGCGCGGCGAGCTCGTCGATCGCGTCACCGAGTCGCTCCAGCTCTTCCGCGCGGCGCACGATGTCGTTCGACGCCTCCTGCTCGTCGCCGAGCGTGATCTCGAGCTGGCGGCCGCGTTTCTGCGCGCGGCGCCGGCGCGCGTAGTCGATGACGAGGCCGCGCATGGCACGCGAGGCGTAGGCGAGGAAGCGTGGATGCGTCGAGAACGAGACGTCATCGCGTCCCGCGATGTTGAGATAGGCCTCGTGCAGCAGCGTGGTTGCGCCGAGCGTCATCGAGCTGCCGGCTCGCCGCAGGTTGTGCTCGGCGAGCCGGTGCAGCTCGTGATAGAGAAGTGCAAAGAGTTGATCGGCGGCGTCCTGGTCGGCCTGATCGGCGCGCCGGATGAGTCCCTCGAGCTCCGTCTCCACCAGTCCTCCCACGTCCCCCATGCTGGTCTGGCCGCGAACGTTGCGCGTCGCCCGCTAGTATGCGCGCCAGACCTGCATGGATCAACCGCGGCGCGCGGCTGCCCCGCCGCGGCCGCCGTCGATACGACGCGTCACGCGGGGGGTGGCGCCTCGCGGTCCGGGCGGAGCGGTGCCGAGGCGGGCGCGCCGTGCAGGGTCTGGCGCAGCTCGCGCACGCGATCGCGGTTCTGGAGCGTCCCGCGGTACTGCTGATCCACGAGCTGCCGGATGTCCGGCGGAAGCTCCTTCTTCAGCGCGTCTTCATAGCGCTCGACCGCGGCGTTCTCGCCGCGCTCGCACTCGGCGATGATCGCATCGTCATCCTTGCCCGTGACCGCCGCCTTCAGGTTCAGCCAGCCGCGGTGCATGGCGCCGGTCGCGCTCCCGTGGTGCTCGGGGTTGCCGCCCAGCCGTCGTACCACCGCGCGCAGATCGGACTCCGCGCGCTCGATGTAGTCGATGCGCGTGGTGAAGACCGCCCGCGCCCTGGGGCTCTGCACCGCATCGACCGCGGCGCGGAATCCTTTCACACCATCCTCGCACGTCTCAATGAGGTCGTTGAGAACCGAGATCACGTCGTCGTTGTCCATTGGCATGGTCACGCTCCAGCGGCAGGGGTGAAGTCGAGGTGGCGAGCAGGCGCGCGACGCGTGCCGCGCACACGTCGGCGTGGTCGCATGGAGTGACGTACCGCATCGCACATGCTCCGCCATCACCCGACTGTGGATGGACAGCAGCCGCACGATCCATACCCGTGGCGGGAGCAGTGCTTGGCTGCTCCGCCGCCTCAGAAGTGTGACGATGTGAGCGCGATATCGGCCGCTGCCCAGGCGCACCGGTACTGAGCCGCGACACGCGCTGCCTCGGCGGTCCGATGCTGTGCGTGCAGTGCCTGCGAGAGTCCCAGCAGCGACCAGCCGTTTCGTGGGAAGCGCTTCAGGTCTTCCCGATACACGCGCTCCGCGTCGGTGGGGCGACCGGCCGCGAGCATCTCGGCGCCGAGGTCGTGCCGCACGGGCACGGTCCAGTCCGGCGGCTCGCCGTAGGTAAGGGCGTCCTCCAGCGCTGCCGCCGCTCGCAGTCGTGCAACCGCTTCGGTGTGTCGCCCGCGCCGGCCCGCGATGCTCCCGGCGAGAACGTGCTCGGCAATCCGCAGCACCGCGTGCGATTCGTTGAACTCCAGACTCACACCCGCCAACCGTTGATCGGAAGCCGCAGCGTGCACGCGGGCCAGCTCAGCGTCCGCCTCTCGCAACCTCCCACGTGCGACGAGCGCTCTGCCGCGCGCGTAGTGCCACATACCGCGGGCGTGGAGCAGCGACTCCGATGGTGCGGGCGTCCGCAGAATCTCATCCCAGCGACCGAAGCGTACGCGAAGCTGCAGCGGCCTGGTGATGTGATGCTGCAGGAACGCCATGCGGGGTGCGCCGAGCAACTCGGCCGGCACCAGCGATGCCACCTTGTCCGCTGCCTGGATGGCTTGCGTGCTCCGCCCCGCCATGGCGGCGGCGAACGCCAGGAAGTCGTAGTTGTGGGGGTAGTAGCCCGCCGTGTAGGTCCCTGGGCCCGGGCGCTGATCGCGGATGTACATCTCATCGGCGTGCACGGCGTGCTCGTTCGCCTTCACCGCATCCAGGTAGCGCCCGACGCGAATGTAGATGTGCCCTGGCATGTGCACGATGTGGCCAGCGCCAGGCATCAGTCTCGCGAGCCGCTCGGCGCAGGGCACCGCACGTTCGGGATACGCCGCTTCCACGGCGTGGATGTAGAAGTGGCAGGCACCCGGGTGATCGGGATTCGCGGCAATCACGCGCTCGAGCTGCGCCAGGATGATCGTCGTGCCCGGTTGCGGTCTGTCGTCACGGCTCCAGTAGTTCCAGGGACGGAGGTCCATCCGCGACTCGCTGTACAGCACGGCCGCATCGTGGTCGGCGGGATGACGTTGCACCACGTCGGCCATCGCCAGGGCGTACGCGCTGTCGAGCGGCGCGCGATTGGCGGGGAGGTGTGGCGGGGCCGCGTATCGATGCGCGAGCGCGGCGATGAGTGCGCGCTCCTCCTCGGATGCATGGGCCTGCACGGCGAGCGCGCGCTGAATTGCCGCGTGCGCGGAGACGGCGGCCGCGGAGTCCATCGCGGCATTGATGTTCGGTCCCCAGGCGAGCGCCTCGCCCCAGAAGCACATCGCACACGTGGAGTCGAGTCGCTGCGCTTCGCGAAAGGCGCGGATCGCCTCGGCGTGGTTGAATGCGTAGTAGAGCCGCAGTCCCTGGTCGAAGTAGGCCTGTGCGGCCGGGGAGGATGTCGTGACCTCGTAGTGGTGGTTGCCGAGATCATCGTACAGGGGAACGCTGTCGTGAGGTGCCCCGATGGCCGGTCCGAGCACGGCGAGCGCGAGGGCGAGAGGGAATGCGACCATGGATGTGCCTCGTCTGAAGCGGCTCGCCTGACCGGGTTCGGCACCCCTCGGCGCGGCGGAAGCGGCAGAGCGCGGCAGGTTATGTGCCGCCGTGCTTCAACGTCCCGCGGATGGGCGATTCGGCGAACCGCTCCACTGGTTGGCCTCCGCTCGCTCCCTGGCCCGTGCGCGCCGCTCGGCCTCGCGTCGAACTTGCGGCAGCGTCGCGTAGCGAATGAGCAGGATGCCGGGCGACATCACCGACCAGTAGCGACGGAACCGCTCGCGTGAATCGGGATCAGTAGTCGTCACGCGCGTTTCGGTGCGGAAGGTCGATGTGTCGGGACCGAGCGGTTCGGCGGTCAGCGTCCAGACGATCTTGGCGTAGCCCGGCTCGTGGAAGGCGGCGAACCGATCGGGCGGGATCGCGCGGAAGTGGACGTCGCCCTTCCACGGCTGCGTGACCGCGCCGAAGATGATCTCGCGTCCCGGCACTTCGGCGAGGATCCCCCAGCCGAGTGCGAGCACTTCGTCCACGAATGCGCGCGGCCGCGCGGCCGGTGCCGGGGGCGCGCGCATGAGCAGCTCGCGCCCCGCGAAGATGGCGCGCACGAGCGCGGAACGCTGGAGGTCGAGCGCGCGCGCCGCCTCGAAGGTCAGCTCCGCCGGCGCCGCCACGCGCGTCTCGTGGCGCTCGGCGACTTCGGGAGCGGGCATGAAGCGGTCGAGCAGAGTGTCGTGCTGTCCGTCGGTGGTGTGGACCGCGGCGCGACCGTAGCGGCGGTAGGTGATCGCGACGTACGTGAGATACGAGAGCCCCGTGAGTGCGGCGATGGCGGCGACGCCGCCGGCGATTCGACGGATCCACATGGTCGCTCCCTCCGCTATTGTGGCGCGTGTGACCGTGGGTCCTTCACGATGGGCGGTGCCGCCCCGCGCGTCTGTCGGCGATGCCGCGGCGGCGTGTCAGCGTTCTCCCGATCTCGCGTGTGTACGGCGGTGCACGATGCGGGGGCGGTCGTCACCATTGATGCGGCGGCGGGCCGACGTGACGCAGCTTGTCGGGGTTGAGCACGCGGTACACGGCTGCGATGCGATCGCCCTCGATGGCGAACGACGTGGTGAACACCGTTCTGCCGTTGGCGAGCGTGAGCACCGCCGGCTCGCCGTTGATCCACTCGATGCGATGCGTCACCAATCCGCGTCCCTTTCGCTGGTACCCGACCGCGAGCTGGGCCACGCGGTCGGCGCCCGACATCACGTTGCGGATGGCGGGTGCCTTGCCGCCGCCGTCGCTCACCCACACGATGTCGTCGGTGAAGAGCGAGACGAGGGCTTCCTTGTCTTCGGCGGCGAGCGCGGCCATGAAGCGCTCGACCACGTGCTCCTTCGCATCGATACCTGCTATGACGCGCCGATTCTCATCGCGCACGCGCTCGCGCGCTCGATGCACCACCTGGCGACACGCGGCCTCGCTCCGCTCGAGCACGCTCGCGATCTCGGCGTAGTCGGCGCCGAACACCTCGCGCAGCAGGAACGCCGCACGCTCCTCGGGCGCAAGTCGCTCCAGCAACACGAGGAACGCCATCGAGAGATCGGACGCGAGCTCGGCGCGCGAGTCTGGCGGGGGCGGCGCCGACGGCATCGCGAGCGGCTCGGGGAGCCAGCTCCCCACGTACGCCTCACGCTCGGTGGCCGAGCGACGCAGCCGGTCGATCGCGAGCCGCGTGACGACCGCCACGAGCCACGCCTCCGCGGAGCGCACCGTCTCGACCGTTGCCTGATGCCACCGCAGATACGCCTCCTGGACGATGTCCTCGGCGTCCTCCACGGAGCCGAGCATCCGATAGGCGATGCCGAACAGTCGGACGCGGTGCCGCTCGAAGACGGCGATGCGCTCGTCGTGCGTGTCGATGTCCGTCATAAGTATGGTTGTAGACGGCCGAGGTGCCGCGCTGTGACAGGCGGCCACTCTTTATATAAATACACGTGCGCGTGTATACGCGTGCGCCGCGCACCGTCCTGTCACAATCGGGGAGTCCCTTCCGTCTTTCTGAGTGACTTGCAACGCTGGAGATCCGTGTGCGCATCTTCGTTACCGGCGCGACCGGTGTGATCGGACATCGCGTCGTCCCCACGCTGTGTGCCGCCGGGCATCAGGTGACGGCGAGCGGCCGCAACCCCGAGCGGCGCGCCGCGCTCGAGCGCGCCGGCGCCACCGTCGTGTCGCTCGACCTCTTCGACCGGAGCGCGGTGCACCGTGCCGTGGCCGGGCACGACGTCGTGATCAACCTCGCGACGCACATGCCCGCGTCGGCCATGCGCATGATGCTCCCTGGCGCGTTTCGCGAGAACGATCGCGTGCGTCGTGACGGCTCGGCGAATCTCGTGGATGCCGCGCTTGCCGGCGGCGCGACGCGATTCATCCAGGAATCGTTCGCGCCCATCTACGACGACGGTGGTGCGCGATGGCTCGACGAGTGCGCGCCGGTGCGTACGGCGCGCTACAATCGCACGGTACTCGATGCCGAGCGCTCGGCCGAACGCTTCAGCGTGAGTGGTGGCGTGGGAATCGTACTCCGGTTCGCGTGGTTCTACGGCGCGGACGGCCGCTTCATGCGCGACATGCTGAACATGATGCGGAAGGGGATGGCGCCGATCCCCGGACGCCCGGACGCGTACGCGTCATCCATCTCGCACGACGATGCCGCGAGCGCCGCCGTCGCCGCGCTCGGCGTGCCGGCCGGCATCTACAACGTGACCGACGACGAGCCACTCACGCGCCGCGAATACTTCACCGCGCTCGCCGACGCAGTGGGGATGCGCGTGCCGAAGCCGACGCCCGCATGGATGACGGCGATGATGGGTTCTCTGGGCGAGCTGCTCGCGCGATCGCAGCGCATGTCGAACCGGAAGCTGCGCGCGTGTGGGTGGACGCCGCGGTATCGGAGCGTGCGCGAGGGATTCAGAGTGGTCGCCGAGGCGCTCGGTGCAGCCGGCGCGGAGAAATATGGAACCGATCCCGGCGGCGATCCGTTGTGCGATGACCGCTCCGTATAATTCTCGTGTGAGCGGAGTCGCCGCTCGGTCGAGTCGGAGTCCTCCCACCCGTCTGCCTACTCATCTGTTCATCGTGACTCATATGCGCTCCCTTCCGCCCGTGCTCGCGGCGGCGTTCGTTCTGTCCGGCTGCGGAGGAAAGAAGGCACCGCCGTCGCCCCCGCCGCCCGAGGTGTCCGTCGTCACCGTCACGCCGCGGCCGGTCGCCGATCAGGTGGAGATGGTGGGGCAGGTGCAGGCCTATCGTACCGTCCAGGTTCGCGCGCAGGTCTCCGGCGTGATCGTCCAGCGGCCGTTCCGCGAAGGATCGGAGGTGCACGCGGGGGATGTGCTCTACCGCATCGATCCCACCACGTACGACGCCGACTGGCGGAGCGCGCGCGCGCGGGCCGCGGAGGCGGAGGCGCAGCTCGCGAACGCCGAGACGAACGCGAAGCGGCTGGGTCCGCTCCTCGCCGACAACGCCGTGGCCAAGCAGGAGGTCGACAACGCGGAGACGGCGGTGAAGCAGGCGCAGGCGGCGGTCGAAGATGCGCACGCGGCGGTCGATCACGCGAAGAAGCTGCTCGACGAGACGGTGGTGCGCGCCGAGATCGCCGGACGTGTGGGGCGCGCCGTGCTCGATGTCGGCACGCGCGTCACCGGTCCGTCCGACGTGCTCACCACGATCGATGTGCTCGATCCCATCTACGTGAGCTTCCGTCCGTCCGCCGACCAGCAGCTCGCGTGGCGGCGCGATCCCGAGGATCGGCGCGCGCTGCAGCCCGGTGGATCGGTGAAGGTCCAGGCGACCTTTGCCGACGGCACGACGTTCCCCACCACGGGGCGCATCGGCTACATCGATCCCGTCGTCGATCCGGCGACGGGGACGCAGGAGTATCGCGCGGAGTTCGCGAATCCGCAGCACGTCCTGCTCCCCGGGCAGTTCGTGCGCGTGCGGCTGCTCGGTCTCGTGCACGACAGCGCGATCGTCGTGCCGCAGCGCGCGGTGCTGCAGCAGCTCGGCGTGCAGAGCGTCTATGTGGTGGGCGCGGGCGATTCGGTGTCGGCACGCCCGGTGAAGGCGGCCGAGTGGGCGGGGAGTGATTGGCTCATCCAGAGCGGACTCCATCCCGGCGAGCGCGTGGTCGTCGACGGCGTGCAGAAGATCGGGCCGGGGATGGTCGTCCGTCCCGTCGCGCTCGTCGACAGCACCGCGCCCGGCCGCGGGACGGGTGACAGCGCTCGGCCGGTGGGTACTGGACGTTGAGTGGCACGCGAGACAGGCCCAACCCGCCGCAGCCGAGCGCGACGCGCGACTTTCTGTTCGTCCGGCGCCCCGTGCTGGCGATCGT
>DASVCF010000077.1:0-26699 GCA_036381735.1 Gemmatimonadaceae bacterium
CGGTCCATCTTTTGGTGTTTATGCCCCGTTTCCGGCGGGGCGTGTCGTGTTCGTCAACTGAATGCCCATGCCACGGCTCACAAGTAGCGCTGCTCCCACGTACCGCGTGTCGCGGCCCGCAAGCAGTGTGGACCTGCTCGACTACCGCCCGTCGTATCTCGCGGCGACGCTCACCGCGCTGGCGGTGTTGATCCTGTACATCGTCACGCTGGCGCCTTCGACGGCGATGTGGGACACGAGCGAGTACATCGCGGCCGCGTACGTCCTCGGGCTCCCGCACCCGCCCGGCAACCCGCTGTTCGTCATCATCGGGCGCTTCTTCTCGCTCCTGCCCATCGCGCCCACCGTCGCGCAGCGCATCAATCTGCTCGCCGCCATCACGAGCGCGGCCTCGGCCGGACTCTGGTTCCTGGTCACCGAGCGCGTACTGGTGGGGTGGCTGCCGCAGCGGTGGCAACGGATCGTGGGCGGGGTGCTGGGCGCGCTCATCGGGGCGACGGCGTTCACCGTCTGGAATCAGTCCGTCGTCAACGAGAAGGTCTACACCGTCTCGCTGTTCGGGCTCGCGCTCATCTCGTGGCTCATGGTGCGCTGGTCGGACGATCCCGAGGGCGACAAGGCGGACCGCATCCTCGTGCTCGTCGCGTATCTGCTGGGACTGGGCTACGCGAACCACATGGCCGGCTTCCTCGCGGCGCCGGCCGTCGCGGTGGCGGTGCTCATGCGCCGGCCGCAGACCGTGCTGCGCTGGAAGTTCCTGCTCGTGCTCGTGGGCGCTGTCCTGCTCGGCATGACGCCGTTCCTCGTCGAGCCCATCCGCGCGGCGCACTTCCCGGCGATCAACGAAGGCGAGCCGACCACGTGGCAGGCGTTCTGGTACAACTTCAACCGCGAGCAGTACGCGAAGCCCTCGCTTCTCGATCGACAGGCTCCGTTCTGGGGGCAGATCGGGATGTGGTGGACGTACTTCAAGTGGCAGTGGCTGCGCGACATGACGAACAGCTTGTCGTGGCTGCAGTCGCTGCTCGCGGCGTTCTACCTCGTCATCGGGCTCGTCGGCGGCTACGTCCACTGGAAGCGCGACCGCCGGTCGTTCTGGTACTTCGGGACGCTGATGTTCACGGTCACGCTGCTCCTCATCTGGTACCTGAACTTCAAGTACGGCTACTCGCAGGCGCCGCAACTCGGTGACACCGTCGCGCGCGAGGTGCGCGACCGAGACTACTTCTACCTCTGGAGCTTCTCCGCCTGGGGTGTGTGGGCCGCGCTGGGCTTCGTCTACATCTGGGAATCGATCGCCGCGCTCTTCGGCGCGGAGCGCGTGAAGCTGGGGCGTGAAACGGTAGAGATGCCGACCCGCCGCTCGTGGGGCTTCGCCGCGCCCATCCTCGCCATCGCGCTCATCCCGCTCTTCGGCAACTGGACGGCCGCCTCGCGCGCCGGCCAGACTGATACGCGCGACTTCGCGGCCGATCTGCTCAACTCCGTGGAGCCGTACGGCATCCTCGTCACCGTCGGCGACAACGATACCTTCCCGCTCTGGTACGCGCAGGAAGTCGAAGGCATCCGCAAGGACGTCATCGTCGCCAACACGTCGCTCCTCAACACCGACTGGTACACGCGGCAGCTCATCCGTCGCCCCGTCTATACGTACGACGCGGCGAAGGGCCCGGCCATCTACCGTGGCAAGACGTGGAAGAAGCCGAGTGGGCCGCCGCTCAAGCTCACGATGGCGGAAGCAGACAGCATGCCGCCGATGATCGAGATCCGGCAGCCGCGAGTCTTCCAGAAGGGCGACATCAAGGCGGTGATCCAGCCGCAGGTGCTCGACCGCGCGAGTCTGCTCGTGCTGCGCATGATCCTCGACGCGTACCCCGAGCGCCCCGTCTACTTCAGCCGCACGTCGGCGGGGTACGGCGAGCAGCTCGGCTTCGGGGGCTACCTCCTGCAGCAGGGGCTCGCACGCAAGCTCATGCCGGAGCCGATCACCGCGAGCAAGGACACGGTTCGCGTCGCCGGTGATGGCTGGCTCGACATACCGACCACCGACTCGTTGTGGGACCACGTGTTCCAGGCGCCGGCGTCGATCGCGCGGCGCAACGGGTGGGTGGACCGCGCGTCGATCAACATCCCCTATCTCTACATTGCCACCGGGGCGACGCTCGCCGATGCGGAGGAACGCACGGGTCATCGGCAGGAAGCGGAGCACATCGCGTCGTCGGTGACGGCCATCGCGAATGCGACCGGGCTCGGGCAGCTCCTCGCACCCATGACGACGCCCGCACCGGCCTCTGCCGTTCCGCTGGGCGACACGAGCGCCGCGCCGGTACAGAAGGAGACCGGTGCGGCACAATCGACCACGCCGGGAGCAGCGAAGTCGGGCAACTCCGGCGCGGCGAAGCGCTCGGGCTCGAGCACGCCGAAGAAGCGAACGCCCTAGGCGACGACGTGAACGCCCCGGACGGCACGGCGACTGTCCGGGCGAATCACGAGCGTTTCCGCCCCGAGCGCGGCACGACGCCGATGGAGCCGTTCGGCTCCATCACCGCGTAGCGCACGTCATCGAGACTCGCGTAGCCGCGCTCGCGGATGGCGGTCATCAAGTCGCGTGGCGTGAGCCCGGCACGACGGAGCTGCGCGGCCACGACCTGCCCATCGTGCACGAGGACGATCGGTGTGCCGATGAGCGCACGACGGGCGAGCGCGGAGCGGTGCACGAGCACGGTGAAGATGCGATTCATCGCGAGGAGCGTCGCGGCCGATACGAGACCGGCGATCAGCCGCGAGCTCCCCGCGTAGAGCGCCAGCTCAACGGCGCTCCCCAGGAGCGCGACGATCAGATACTGCGGCAGCGTGCTCTCCACCATGATCGCGCGCCCGATCACGCGGAGCGCGACGATCAGGAACAGGTAGATCACGATCGTCTGCCAGATCACGGTGAGCACGAGCTGAATGGGCACGTCCGCTCACCCCTCCTCGTCGTGCTGCTTGGGCACCACGCTGAGAAATCCATCCAGCTCCATCACGGCTAGCTGCACGTCCGAAACGTTCGCGAGCCCCTGGTCCCGGACGGCCGACATCAGCTCGTCCTCCGTCACGCCTTCGTGTTTCATGTTCTGCTTCAGCATCTGGCCGTCCCGCACGATGACGGTCGGCGTGCCGAGCAGCCGGCGCTCCATTCCGGGCCACCGGGTCATCGCCTTCGCGAAGATCCACCCGAGAAGCATGAGCGTCGCGGCGGAGACCAGTGCCACCGCGAGGTGCTGGTTGGACTTCGTCATCGCGTTCTGCACGGCGTTGGCGATCAGAAGCACGAGGAGGAGATCGAACAGGTTGAGCTCCCCGATCCGGCGTTTGCCCAGCACGCGGAGCCCGATGACGAGCACCACGAGCACGATCGCCGTGCGAACGACGATGGCCGCCAGCAGTCCGGGCCCCACGGGGAGAGTGTCGGCCGTCATGTCGTCGTCAGACCGCGGATGCGGCGTCGCGCCCGATGCACCCGCGCCTCCTTGGGCACCACACTGATCGATCCATCCGTCTCGAGGACGGCGAGCCGCACATCGTCGAGGCTCGCCACACCGTGCTCGCGCAGGCCGGCGATGAGCTCGTCGCGCGTCACACCCGTCTTCCGCATCTTGTCCCACCGCGGCAGCCCATCGCTCAGGAGCACGATGGGCTCGCCGACCATCGCGTGCTGCAGCTTGGGGAAGCGGTCGAGCACCCATGAGAGCACCCCGTTCCAGAACATGAGCGTGAGCGCGGACACCAATCCCGCCACGAGCGTGTCGTTGCCACCCACCATCGCGTTCTGCACGGAGTTGGCGATCACCACGATCAGGACGAAGTCGTAGAGCGACATCTGCCCCAGCTCGCGAGTTCCGAGCACCCGCAACCCGACGATCACGAAGACGTAGACCGCCGTCGTCTTCGCCACGATGCCGAGCACGCCCAACAGGTCCGGAGAGTTGAACACCTCGGAAAGCCATGTGTGCATGATGATGCCTCGCTGATTCGGGGACGCGTCCGCGAGACGCGGCGGCGTTGCCCGCGCTCCTCAGCTAAGCATGCTGCGGGCCGTTCGGCGCTCGGTGTCGTGCGAGCGTGCCATACACGCGGCGTTGCGCGAGCGTGCAAGGAGCGCGGTGCAATGCTCGCGCGCGGCGTTGCCATCTCGCACGCGGCGGGCGATCTTTCGCCGTGTCGGAGGGTCACATCCGTCCGGTAGCGCAGCGGTCGCGACGGCACCTCCCGATGGAAGGGTGGCAGAGCGGTTTAATGCACTGGTCTTGAAAACCAGCGATGGGAAACCATCCGTGGGTTCGAATCCCACCCCTTCCGCTCTCCACCGTGCACGGTTCCATCTTTCGTCGCGCGTTGGTATGTTTGAGCGCTGGATGTCTGGAGTGGTGGCCGAGTGGCTGAAGGCGGCGGTTTGCTAAACCGTTATAGGGTCTTAAAGCCCTATCGAGGGTTCGAATCCCTCCCACTCCGTGTTGATCCTGTCGCCCCGAGCGCAGCGGGTCATCCCGAGCGCAGCGGGTCATCCCGAGCGCAGCGAGGGATCGCCTCGCCAGCCCGAGATTCCTCGCTGCCGCTCGGGATGACAACGGCTCGGAATGACAACGAAGCACCATGCAGGTCCGACCATGTCATGGCGGACCTGTTTTCTTTCCCTGAATGATGCCTGACTCGTCGACCACACCTCGCGTCCGATTCGCGCCCTCACCAACGGGCTACTTGCACGTGGGCGGCGCGCGGACGGCGCTCTTCAACTGGCTCTACGTCCGCAGATACGGCGGCGCGTTCCTCCTGCGCATCGAGGACACCGACAAGGCGCGCAGCACCGAAGAGAGCACGCGCGCCATCTTCCAGGGGCTCGAGTGGCTCGGCCTCGACTGGGATGAGGAGGTCGTCTACCAGTCGCAGGGACTCGAGCGGCATCGCCGCGACGTCGAGCGATTGATCGAGACGGGACATGCCTATCGCTGCTTCTGCACGCCGGCCGAGCTGGCCGAGCAGCGTGCGGCCGCGGAGGCACGGAAGGAGGCGTTCAAGTACGACCGGCGGTGCGCGGCACTCTCGCGCGAGGAGATCGAGCGCCGGATCGCAGCCGGCACTTCGTACGCCGTGCGTTTCCACGTCCCCGATGAGGGCGTGACCCAGTGGGATGATCTCGTGCACGGAGCGATCAGCTTCCCGAACAAGGACATCGAGGATTTCGTCATCCTCCGCTCCGATGGGACGCCGATCTACAACATGGCCGTGGTCTCCGACGACATCCACATGGGGATCACGCTCGTCATGCGCGGCGACGACCACATCTCGAACACGCCGAAACAGATCCTCCTGTACCGCGCGCTCGGCCACGCCGTCCCGCAGTTCGCGCACGTCCCCATGATCCATGGGCTCGACGGGAAGAAGCTGAGCAAGCGCCACGGGGCCACCGCGGTCGCCGACTACGCGAACGAGGGAATTCTCCCGGCCGCGATGGTCAACTTCCTCGCGCTCCTCGGCTGGTCACCTGGCGGTGACATCGAGATCATGACGATCCACCAGATGATCGAGCTCTTCTCGACCGAGGGGCTGCAGAAGAAGCCCGCCATCTTCGACCCGAAGAAGCTCGAGTGGCTCAACGGGCAGCATCTGAGCCTCATGGCCGCCGCCGAGCTCGAACCGTTGGTGACGCCGGAGCTCGTGACAGAGGGGCTGGCGACGGCCGAGGAGCTGAGCGGACGCCGGGATTGGTATCTCGCGCTGATCGACCTGCTCAAGGTGCGCGCGCGGACCGTGCACGACATCGTGCGCCAGGCCGTCCCCTACTTCCGTGACGAGATCGTGTACGAGCCGGACGCGGTGGCGAAGCAGTGGAAGGACCAGCAGGCGACGGCGGACATCCTCGCCGCGGTGCGGCAACGGCTGGACGCCGTAGACCGATGGGAAGCCGAGGCGCTCGAAGCATCGCTCCGGGCACTTGCTGAGGAGCGCGGTGTAGGAGGTGGCAAGGTTTTCCAGCCGCTCCGCGTCGCGCTCACCGGGATGACCGTAAGTCCAGGCATCTTCGAGGTGCTCGTGACGATGGGGCGCGAGCGCGCCAGGCAACGGCTCGATGCCGCCCTGCGCTATCTCGCGGCGATGCCGGCTGGCGATTGATCGTCTGCGCTCCGCCGTCGTATCGACATCACCTGGTGGTGGCCGGGAGCTCCGCATCGGATCTCCCGGTTCCGTTTCTCAAGAGGCCGTCATGCCCGAGCAACTCACCAGCACCGAGCGGAAGGTCTATCACTTCCTCCTCGATTTCCTCGCCGAGCACACGTATCAGCCGAGCATTCGCGAAATCGGCCGAACGTTCGAGATCAAGTCCACCAAGACGGTCTCGGAGATCCTCCAGTCGCTCGCCAACAAAGGGTACATCGAGCGTGACGCGTCGCGGTCGCGTGGCGTGCGGCTGAAGGGGTTCGAGGTCTCGCGCCGCACGCAGCCCGTGCCCTACTACGGCAAGATCGCGGCGGGCGAGCCGGCGCTCCTCCCCGAGAATCAGCAGGGATCCATTACTATGGACCGTCGCTTCCTTCCGCGCGAGGACGTCTTCTTCCTGCGCATCAAGGGCGACAGCATGATCGGCCGCGGGATCCACGACGGCGACTACATCCTCGTGCTCCCGACCGAGCGCGCCGACGACGGCGCGATCGTCGCCGCGCGCCTGGGTGATGAGGCGACGGTGAAGACGATCACCTATCGCGACGGCCGCGTCGTCCTCGTCCCCGCGAACCCCGCCGACCGCGAGATCGAAGTTGCCGCCGACGCGAACTTCTCGCTGCTGGGCACGGTGTGCGGGGTGTTTCGACCGTTCCAGGAAGTCGAGTAACGGCAGAGAGCAGAAAGCAGAAAGCAGAGAGCAGGAGCGCGCCTGGCGAGCTCGTCATCCCGAGCGGAGCGAGGGATGACGGCCCTGCGCTCCGCCCTCGACTTTCTGCTTTCTACTTTCTGCTCTCTGCTCTCTGCCGTTACGGTATCGACGGATCGTCCGCGCGCTGCGCCGCCTGCTGCGCTTTCTTCTTCGCGAGCTCTTCGTCGTGCTCGCGCTGCTTGCGCTCGCGGATCTTCTTCACGGCGTCGCGGAACTCCTCCTCGTTCATCGCCTGCTGCGCCTGGTACTGAATGTCGTCGTGCATGTACTGGAAGGCGCGCGTGCGCTGAATCTGGCTGGGATTCCCCTGCACGTTCAGCGGGAGCAGCGCGAGGATCGCCGTCGGGATCTTGAAGCTGCCGAGGTAGATGTGCTTCTGGTCGATCCCGTACTTCTTGCCATTGTGATCGACCGTCCAGTCGCCCGGCTTCCGGCTGTTGTTCCCCGCGACGATCGCCAGCGAATCGTTGTGCGCCTGGATGATGGTCGCGAGCACGCTGTCGAGCGATTCCTTCAGCCCCTTGGGCGTCTGCGCTTCCATCGCGCCTGGCGGCAGCCACACGCGCGGATCGGAGAACGAGGGGACCACGCCCTGCGTCGCGCCGCCCGCTCCGATGATCGGGCCGCTGCCGCCCTTCTGCTTCGGCACCGGCGGCGGCGGGGGGAGCCGCATCGGGACGCTGCTCGGTGCGACCACGTGCGGCGGGGGTGCGGCGGGCGTGTTCGTCACCGGCTTCCCGTTCCCACCGCTCCTCCCGGGCGTGTTCGTTCCACGCGGCGGGAGCGCGACGTAGTGCACGTTCTCCACGACCTTCGGTCCCGGAGTGAGCTCGAGCCACTCTCGCAACGGGAACGGCAGCGACAACACATAGAGGAGCACCGCACCGAACATCACGTGCAGTGCGATGGAAATGACCAGCGAGCCCGAAGGCTTGTGCTTCACCCGACGCTCGCTCCAAGCGACGCGAGCACGCGTCCCGCGCGCCGCGCCGCTTCGGCGAGCCGCTCAGGCGACGTGATGAACGACACGCGGAAGAATCCCTCGCCGCCGGCACCAAAGGCCGAACCCGGCATGACCACGACGCCCTCCTCGTTCAGCAAGCGGTCGGCGAACACTGCACTTGGGAGGCCATCCGGGAGGGGAATCCAGAGATACATCGCGGCGCGAGGCGTCGTGGCCTGGAATCCAGCGGCGCAGAACGCCTGCACCGCCGCGTCCCGACGCTGCCGAAAGGTCTCCACGTTCCCCGGGACGAACTCGCGCCAGCTCTTGAGCGCGGCCACGCCGGCCGCCTGGACGGCCATGAAAGTCCCCGTGTCCACGAACGACTTGACCTTGGCCAGCACGGACGCCACCTCCGGTCGTGCTACCGCCCAGCCGCACCGCCACCCCGTCATATTGTACGTCTTCGAGAGCGAGTGGAACTCGATCGCCACCTCTTGCGCCCCCTCGATCTCGAAGATGCTGGGCGGCCGATACCCGTCGTACGCCAGCTCCGAGTAGGCATTGTCATACACCAGCAGGATGTCGAGTTCCCTGCACCGCGCGACGACGCGCTCCAGGTACTCGCGCGAGGCGACGGCCGCGGTCGGGTTGTTCGGATAGTTCAGGTAGAGCAGCTTCGTCCGCTCGAGGACATCGCGCGGGATCTCGTCCAGATCCACCAGAAAGTTCGTGCGCGGACGCAGTTGGTACACGTACGGCTTGCCGTCGGAGAGCAGCGTCCCGCCCAGATACGCCTGGTAGCCGGGCTCCGGCACGATGGCGACATCGTCCCGCCCCACGTACGCGAGCGCGAGATGCGAGATCCCTTCCTTCGAGCCGATGAGCGGCACCACCTCGCGCATCGGATCGACCTGGAGCCCGAAGCGCTCCCCCATCCATTCGGCGATCGCTTCACGGAATGCCGGCAGCCCGAGCCCGAAGCCGTAGCGGCTCATTGCCGGCGTCCGCGCCGCGCGCTCCAGCGCTTCGATCGCCGCATCCGGCGGCGACAGATCGGCATCGCCCGCGCCGAGGTCAATGACATCGACGCCGCGCGCGATCAGGTCGCGCTTCTTCTGCGGGACGGACGCGAGCGGATACGCGGGAAGATTCAGGATGCGGGACGCGAGCTTGGGCACGGGAAGAGGGGTGGAAGGTGCACGTGCTCAGGGATCATGAGAGCGGAGCCCTGTCATTCCGAGCGCCAGCGAGGAATCGCTCGGGCTGGAGTCATTCCGAACGCCAGCGAGGAATCTCGGGCGAACGAGCGAGATCCCTCGCTTCGCTCGGGATGACACGTGACGCTCGGGATGACGAGCGTCCCGCCCACCGTCAAAAGCTAACCTTCTTCTACCAGGTCGGCACGCTCAGGCGCCGGCCGCCACGGGGTTCTTCACGCAGCTCAGGCCGGGGATCTCGACCTCCACCACGTCACCCGCCTTGAGAGCTCCCACCCCGGACGGCGTTCCCGTCGCCACCAGATCACCGGGTTCGAGCGTCATGATCTGCGAGATGTACGACAGCAGCTCGGGGATCGGGAACACCATCTCCGCGGCGGTCGCGCGCTGGCGCTCCTCGCCGTTCACGCGCGTGATCACGGTGAGCGAGCCGAGATCGCTCGGCACCCTGGTGTTTGGCGTCCCCACCGGGCAGAACGTGTCGAACCCCTTGGCGCGCGTCCACTGGCCGTCGCTCTTCTGCAGATCGCGCGCGGTGACGTCGTTGAGCGCGACGATCGCGCCGATGGCGCCCCGCGCCTCATCGCGTGACGCACGCCGCAGCGTCCGCCCCACCACGACGCCGATTTCCCCCTCGTAGTCCACCTGCTTGGATGCCGCCGGCATCAGGATCGTATCGCCGTCGTGGATCACGCTCGACGGCGGCTTCAGGAAGATGAGCGGCTGCTTCGGCACCTCGTTTCCCAGCTCCTTGGCGTGCTCTCGGTAGTTCCGTCCCACGCACACGATCTTGCCCGGACGCGTCATCCCGTCATGTCCTCGTGATAAAAGTTCTGGAGCTGCTCGCGAATGCGCTCCCATCGTTCGATTACGCGCCGAGCCGGGGGGAGCGTTGCAAGCAACTCTCTGCCGTACTGCTTGGTCACCACGCGTGGATCACACAATACGACGGCGCCGCGGTCCGTTCCACTCCGGATCAGTCGTCCGAACCCCTGCTTGAGTCGGAGCGCGGCGTGGGGAAGCATGAACTCCGCGAACGCATCTCCGCCGCGCGCTTCGATCGCCTCGCAGTGCGCCGCGGTGAGCGGCTCCGTGGGCACGCGGAACGGGAGCTTGGCGAGCACCAGCCCACGCAGCGCGCGACCCGCGACGTCCACCCCCTCCCAGAACGACGCGGTACCGAGCAGCATGGCGCGCCCCGATTCCCGAAAGCGTCGAAGCAGCGCGTCGCGCCCGTCCTCGCCGTGCACGAGCAGCGGCCACCGTCCATCGACGCCTCGCGCTCTCAGCTCGGCGGCCGCGGCGCGGACGTCCTTATGGCTCGTAAAGAGCACGAACAGCCCGCCGTCCGACGCGTCGGCGAGATCGAGCACGACGCGCATCACCGCGCGAAAGTGCCCGGCCGCATCGACGTTCGGCGCGGGCACATCGACGGGCACCGCGAGGATGGCCTGCTCGTCGTACGCGAACGGCGACGGAAACACCGCCGTCTCGGGCTCCACCTCGGGCTCGTCGAGGCCGAGCCGCCCGGCGAGGAAGGTGAAGCGCTCGTTGCTCGCCAGCGTCGCGCTCGTGACGACCGCGGTGTCCACGCGCTTGAAGAGATCCTCACGCAGGATCGGCGCGATGTCGAGCGGGACCGCGCTCGCCGCGATGTTGCGCTCGCGCCCGCGCACCTCGATCCATCGCACCATCGGCTCCGCGTCCACCCGCGGACGGAGCGCGCGCGCGAGCCCGTCGCCCACGCCCTCGAGCCGGCGCGCGACGCCCTGCATCTCGGCGAGCAGCGGGGCGACGGCGTCGCGTCGTGCGGAATCGAGCTCCAGGCGCTCGCGCACGAGGCGCAGCCCGTCGTGCAGCAGCGCGATCTCACGCAGCAGGTCGGTGAGCGCCGCATCGAGCCCGGCCTTCCAGATGGGATGTTGATCGAAGCGCGGCGTGAGGCGCATGACGATCTCGCCGCACTCCTGCAGCATCGTGTCGAGCAGGTCGAAGACAATGGCACCACGATCGCGCGCGGCCTGCACCGACGGCGCGAGCCGAGCGTGTACGAGCTCGAGGCTCGCGGCGCTCATGAGATCGTCCTGGGCCGAGAGCCGTTGCACGAGCGCGTTGAGCAATCCCTTGCCGCGGCGATCGAGCCGGCCGAGCAGTCGCTGCAAGCCGCGCCGCGTGACCGTCGTCCCCAGGTGCGCGGCGGCCGCGTCCTCCAGGTGATGGCCTTCGTCGACGATCAGCCGCTGGTACGCGGGGAGCACGGCCGCGTCGCCCCAATTCTGCTGCGCGCGGCGCACGGCGAGATCGGAGAGGAGCAGGTGATGGTTGACGACGACCACGTCCGCCTGCGCCGCGCGACGGCGCGCCGCGAAGAGGAAGCAGTTGTCGAAGTGCGCGCACTTGAGACGGCCGCACAGATCCGGCTCGGCTGCGACTTCATCCCACACGTCGGGACGCGGCGGCGTGGGGAGATCGCTCAGCGAGCCATCGCGCGTGCGCGCGGCCCACGCACGCAGGCGCTCGAGCTCGCTCGCGACATCGTCCTCGAACAGTCCCGGTGCGCCCGCGCTCGCCTGCTCCAGCCGGTGCAGACACAGATAGTTACGCCACCCTTTGAGCAGCGCGTAGCGCACGGGCTGATCGTCGAGCGCACCTTGCAGGAACGGGAGATCCTTGCCGACGAGCTGCTCCTGCAGGTTGATCGTGTTCGTGGAGACGATGGTGCGCTCGCCGTTCGCCGCCGCCCAGCGCAGCGCGGGGAGAAGGTAGCCGAGCGACTTGCCGACGCCGGTGCCCGCCTCGAAGAGACCGATTCCGCCGCCGTTGTAGAGCCGTGCGATGGCGCCGGCCATCGCACGCTGACTCGGCCGGTCCTCGTAGCGCTCGAGCTGCGCCGCGATCGGACCGTCGGGCCCCAGCGCATCGCCCACCGCCGCGTCGTCGATCGCGCTCGCTGCGCGCTCGCGCGGGATCTCGACCACCACGTACAGCTCGCGGGCGTCGTTGTCGATGATGCCGAATCCGATCCCGCCATCGTGCAGACGCAGCGCGACGTCGAGATCCGCGTCGGACGGCTCGAGCGCGCCCGAGGGATGGTTGTGCACGAGCATCTCACCGCGACTCGCGACGCCCGGGAGTGCAAGCACGCTGCGCACATCGCCGCGCGCGACCACCCGCGCCGTCTGCACCGTGCCGTCATCATCCACCGTGGCCACGAAGCACACCTCGCGACCGCCGGCGAGGCGAATCGCGGCGCGCATGGCGGATGCCGCGGGATGCGCTATGCGGGATGCGCTATTCGGGATGCGGGATGCGGGATGCGGGACGACCGATCTGCCATCCAGCGCGGAGCGAGTGTCATCCCGAGCGGAGCGAGTGTCATCCTGAGCGGAGCGAGTGTCATCCCGAGCGGAGCGAGGGATCTCGTTGGCTTCCGCCGACGCCACGCTGCGCTCGGACTGCCTGCGCATCCCGCATCCCGCATCCCGCATCCCGCGCCTCCCCCTCACGTCTTGAGCGGCTTCTTCTTCGCCGCCGGGAAGAGCACGTTGTTCAGGATGAGCCGGTACCCCGGCGAATTCTTGTGCAGCGAGAGATCGGTGGGCGGGCTGCCGATTGCGTGCTGCGGGTCCTCGGGGTCGTGCCCGCCGAGGAAGGTCCAGCTCCCCTTGCCGTAGTCGCCGTGGATGTACTTCACCCACGGCGCGCCGGGCTCGTCGGCGAGCACCACATCACCCGGCTTGAGCCGGTTCTTCATGAAGCTCGTCGTCACGCCGTAGAAGTCGGGGATCACGGTACGGTGGTCCTGCACGAGCATGGTGTTCACCGGATCGAGCTTCGCGCTGAACTGGAAGAGCGTGAACGTGCCGAGCGGCTGTCGGCGACCGGGCACGTTCACCTGATGGCCGTCGATGTCGCTCATTGCGTTCACGTACGGCGACTGCTCGAGGTGCGCGTCGCGGAAGGCGAGCGCCCGCGCCCAGTCCATCTTCGCGTCGGCGTTGGGATCCATCGGCGTTCCATCCGCGTAGGCTGCGGCGATGTCCACGTCGTGTCCGGCGAGCGCGAGGTCGAGCGTCTCGGTGGCACCACACATGGCGAAGAGGAAGCCGCCGTTCATCACGTACCGCCGGATCTTGTCGGCCACGTCCTTCTTGAGCGCGGGAACGTTCGGGAAGCCCAGCTTCTTCGCCATCGCCAGGTTCTCGTTCTGCATGTCGACGAACCAGGGCGCGCCGCGGTAGGTAATGTAGAACTTGTTGAGCTGCCCGGTGAAATCCTCGTGATGCAGATGCAACCAATCGAACTTGGAGAGATCGCCGCGTTCCACTTCTTCGTCCCATACGGCCGTGTACGGGATCCCGGCATACCGCAGCGCGAGCACGACCGCGTCATCCCACGGCGGCGCACTGGGCGGCGTGTAGACGGCGATCCTGGGCGCCTTCTCGAGTGGAATCGCGTCCATGTTCCCGCTCGCCATCTCGCTCCTGATCCCCGCGACCGCGGCGTCGTTCACCGGAACGACGGTGACGCCGGCGAGACCGGCCCGGCGGCGCATCTCCGGCGTATCCGGGAGAAGAAACGAGCCGCCCCTGTAGTTGAGCAGCCACTCCGCCTTCGCGCCGTCCTTGAGTGCGTTGTACGTGAGACCGTACGCGCGCAGGTGGTCGGCCTGATCGTCGTCCATGGGGACGAGCAGGTGTTGCGCGTGCGCGGCCACGGGCGCAAGCGTGAGCAGCGCGGCAGCGATGATGTTCCGGAACAGCATGTCGAAACGTAACCGTGGGGCGCGTCGCGGCCACTCAGGAGGTGGACGGGAGCGCGCCGCGAAGCTCGTCCAGCTCGCGGCGCGCCAGCGGCACCAGCGCGCTCTGGGGATAGGTGAGGATCAGATGCTCCAGCCGATCGACCGCGGCGCTGGCCTGTCCCGACCGGCGGAGCGCGCGCGCCCACTCGAGCTCGGCCTCAGGCGCCTCGGGTGCATCGGCGTGCTGCTGAACGATGAGCTGCCAGAGAGTGACGGCGCGTGCGTCGTGCCGGTCCGCATCGAGTTGCGCCGCGGTCGCGAGAAGAAGCGTCGCGGCATCGGGAACGGCGCTGGCGGCCTGCTCGAACGCCGCGGCCGCCGCCGCGGTGTCGGCGCGCGCGAGCGCGAGAAACGCCTGGCCCACGGCGGGCGCGGAATCCGCCTTCGTGCGCTGCAGAAGGGCGAGCGCGAGCACCAGCGGAGGCGATGCGGCATCGTCCGAGGGCTTGAGCCGCTTGCGCGCGGTGGCGAGGTCGCCCTGGTAGAGCGCGATCCACCCTTCCGCCTCACCGTCCACATCGAGCCCCGATGACGCGAGCAGCGCCTTCGCCTTGGCCATGTTTCCCATGCGGATCCACCCCCACGCGACATCCTTCGTGAGACGGTCGCGCGTATCCGCATCGAGGTAGCCCGCGTACGCGGCGAGCAGATGTTCGCCCTCCTCCGGCCGACCGAGGATGCTCAGCGCGCGCAGATGCACGGCGAGCACCGAACCCGCCGCCGCTGACGAATCCATGAGCGACTCGGCCTGCGCGGCGAGCAGCGCGGCCGACCGCGCATCGCCCCCCGACAACGCGTCGGTAGCCGCCCGCCCCGCGAGTCCGGGCTGCCGTTGCCGGGCCAGCACCGCGACGAGCGCATCGCGCGCCGTCAGCCACGACTGCGCCTCCTCGGCGCGGCGCGAGAAGTCGAGCCAGGCATCCACGGCGGCCGTGTCCGGCGGCAGGTCCTTGATCGCGAGCCAGCCATCGCGCGGCGAGCCCCAATTGAGCTCGAGCCCCGCGAGGATGCGGCGCGCGGCGACCGTCGCCGGCGGCGCCATGAGCACGGCGCGAATGCGCGGGCGTACATCCACGGAGACGGGCGTGAGCGAGAAGATCGCGGCCTGATCGAGGTACGTCTTGTCCGCCACGGCGACGCGCCACGCGGCTGCCGATTGCTCCCACTGCCCCAACGCCGCACGAAGCTGCGCCAGCTCGTACGCGAACTGTCGCGCGCTCCCCAGGTCCGCTTCGCCACGATGGAGGACGCTGTCCGCCTCTGCCGTGAGTCCATCCTGGATCAAGAGCTTCGCGTACGCGCGATACGGCTCGGCATCATGCGGCCAGTCGGCGCGCCACCGCTCGAACGCGGCGCGCACTTCATCGAAGCGTCCGAGCGAGTGCAGCGTGCGCAGTTTAATGGTGCGAAACGCGGCCTCGTGCGGCTGCCGGGCGATGGCTGCGTCCACGATGGGGAGCAGCGAATCGGAGCGGCCGAGCTGCGCATCCACGCGCTCGAGTCCGAGCAGCGCGGGGAGCGACGTCGCGTCGTGCGCGAGCACCTCCTTGTACGCCGCTGCCGCTTCCGCGTAGTGGTTCTGCTGCTCCAGATCGAGCGCGCGCATGTACGCCGGGCCGCCGAAGGATTGCTGCTGCGCACGAGCGACGCGCGGCGTGAGCGCGGCACCGGTGAGCATCACACAGGCAATGAGCGCGACGTCACGGACGCTCGGCATTGATCCTCTTGAAATACTCGAGCACTGCGCGCCGCTCGTCAGCGCTGAGACCGCGCAGATCCTTCCAGTCGGGCTCGCGATACCGCACGGCCGATCGGCCGCTCGCGTCCGTGCCCGGCGTGATGAACCCTTCGCGTCCCGTGGCCGCGACGGCGTCGCGCTTGCCGGTGTCCTCGCGCTCGTCCTTCTCCATGGAGAGCCCCGCGTCGAGCAACCGGTGGAAGAGCCGCTGCTGCCGATCGAGGAGCGACTGATCCACGGCCCCGCGCTGCAGCTGCGACGCGATCTGCCGCATCTCCTTCGAGAGCTCCGCCGCGCGATCGGCGGCCTCACCCTGCCCCGCGTCGTCCAGCTTCTCGGCGAGTGCGCGCTGCCGCTGCGCGAGCGCGCGTGCCTCCGCCATCATCTGCGCGTTCGGCTGCGATCCGGGGATCGGCATCAGCTGCGCCGACTGCGCGTTGAGCGATCCCTGCTCCTTCGCCGCATCCCGCATCCGCTGCAGCATCTCCTCGAACCCCGATGCCGATTGCGCGCTCGCGACGCGGGTGCGGTCCTTCACCATTTCCGACGCCGCCTGCATGAGCGCCTGCGATGCCTGATCCATCGCCTGCGCCATCTGCGGCGAGCTGCGCCCCTGCGCCTGCGCGGCCTGCTGCGTCGCGTCCGCCACGCGCTGCCGAGCCTCGCCCACCGCGCGCTGCGACTGCGAGGAGATGTTCGACGACTGCCGCGCCGCCTGCTCCAACCGCTGCCCGACCTTCTCGATCCCCTGCTGGATGGCGCTCTGATCGCCGCTCAGCGATGGATCGGACTTCCCCGAGCGCGCGCGCTTGGCGAGCGCCTCCTGCTGCCGCGCGAGCTGCATGGTTTCCTGAATGGAGCGATCCAGCTGGCCGGTCATCTGGTTCTTCCATTCCTGGATCTGCGACGAGCGCGCATCGCTCAACTGCTGCGCCGCCTGATCCATCTGCTGCGCGGCTTCCCGCGCCGAAGTCGCGGCGGAGCGCCGCTGCCCCTGCTGCGACTCACCGCCCTGCGCAGAGCTGCCCTGCTGAGGTTGGCCTTGCTGACCCTGTTGGCCCTGCTGTTGTTGCCCCTGTTGTCCCGGCTGCTGTCGCCCCTGCTGGCCACGCTGCTGTGCTCCGCGCGCCCCCTGTTGCTGCTGCGCGGACTGCCCTTGCTGTTGCCCCTGCGACTGCCGTTGTCCGTCTTGCGCCTGCTGCGTCCCCTGCTGCGGCGGCTGCTTCTCCTGCGCCTGTTGTTGCGACGTCTGCTTGTCCTGCGCCTGCTGCGGCGTCCGTGCCGGCTGTACGTCCTGCCGTTGCTGCTGCGTGCGATCATCGCTCTTCGGCGACGCTGCCTGCTGCATCGAGGTGGCCGACTGCTGCGCCTGCTGCGCGGCGGACTGCAACTTCTCGGGACCGGATTGCGCCTTCTCCTGTTGCAGCCGCTGCGCGAGCTGTTGAATCTGCTGCGCGAGATCGCGCGAGCGCTCGCTCAGTGGGCCGGCCTGCTGCGCCACCGAGCTGTCGCCACGCGAGAGCGAATCCGCCACCTGGTGTTCGCGCGCCGCGATGTCGCGCGCGTCGTCACGCAGCGTCTGCATCGATCCTTCGAGCGCCGCGCGCTTGAGCATCTCCGCGCTCCGCTCCAGCGCCTCGCGCAGGCGCTGCTGCTGCTGCGCCAGGTTCTGCAGCGCGTTGCGCGCGTCCTGCCCGGAAAGTTGCTGCGTGGCCTTGAGCACATCCTCGAGCTGCTTCTGCAGCTCGGGCGTGAGCGCTTGCTGGAGCAGCGACTGCACGTCGCGCAGCTGTTGTTGCAGCGTGGTGTCAAGCGCACCAGCCGCGCGCAGCTGACGCTCGAGCGCCTGCGCATCGCCCTGCAGCGCGCGCACCTGCTGCTGCAGCGCCTGCTGGCGCTGGGCGAGCGCCTTCGCCTGTTCAGCGGACTGGTACGACATCGACGACTGCTGCGCGCCGCGCGATCCGCCGGATCGCGAACCGCCGCTCGTGGTCACGTTGCGATCGGTGCGCGACTGCGCGGCGGCCTCCGTCCGCTCCGCCAGCTCGTGCTCGGACTTGGCCGCCGCGGCGGCCCGCGCCGCCGCCGAGTCGGCCATGCGGCGCGCGAGCGCGCGCTGCTCGCCGAGCGACGGAACGCGCACCACGATCTCGCGACTCGATCCGCGCTGCCGCCACGGCGAATCATCCGTCGCCGACACGACCATGTGCAGCGCGTCGCCCGGCTGCAGCGAGCGCGCCGAGAGATCGAGGTTCATGTCCCCAGTCCACTGCGGCGCGTTCGGTGCGGCGAGGGGCTGCAGCAGATCGGGCATCGCGCGCCCATCGGCCAGCGTGCGCCAGCTGCGCAGCGACACCGACCGGATCCCGTGATCGTCCGAGACCGCGACGCGCAACGGGAGGTGCGCATCGGCGACGACCGTCGTGTCACCCTCCGGCGCGACAATGTCCACGCGCGGCGCGGAATCCGGCATCACATCCAGCTCGAGCGGGGTGGGAAGATCGGCGATCGGCCCGTTCGTCCCCGCGGCGTTCCAGATCCACCGTCCGCTCTCGGTGGCCTCCACGCGCCCGGAGAACACGTGTCCGTCCGGCACGAGGCGCAGCGTGTCGCTGCCGCGCACGAGCGCGACGGCCGAGAGCTCGACGGACGCGCGCCCCTGAATGGTGAGCGATGTGCCACGGGGCACGCGAACGGGCTCACCTGCGGCGATCGTCTCAGGCGTGCGGCCGAGGTACGCGGGATACGTGGCGTGGATCGACACATCACCCACGAACGGGCGATCGGTCACGTGCACGATCGTCGTATCGCTCGTCGTGCGTCCATCAGCGGCGACGAGCATCACGTCCGCGTCGAGCGGACCGATGACTGTCGTCGCCGAGCCGCCGCGCACTGCGAGCGTCTGGGTGTCCCACGCCGCGCCGGTGGTGCGCAGGTGCAGCTGCAACTGGCGTCGCTCCGGTGCGAGCACCCGGACGCGCAGCCGTTCGCCGCGAAGCACCGCGTGTGGCACATCCGTGATCGCGAGCGGCGGGAGGATCGCGCCAGTCAGCGCGCCCACGGGATGGCTGAGCGCGCGCCATCCATCGGGCACCGCGTGGCGCGCCGCGCCGAGTACGCCGACGGCCGCGAGCGCGCCGAGCCCCGCCACCGCGCCGCGTCTACGCGCTCGGCGTTGCAGCACGGGCGCGAGCGCGCCGCCGCGGCCCGTGAGGCGGCCGGCGACGTCATCCGCCGCACGGCGCCCGAGCGCGCCGGATTGCGCGACTTCCATGGCGCCGCGCAGCGATCCCGCCCGGAGCGCGCGCTCCCGTTCGATCGCGCTCGCGAGGGCGTCGCGGCTCGCACGCCGCCGGAGCTCGCGCCCCATCCACCACAGCGCGCCACCCGCCGCGAGCACGGCTACGACCCACGCGACGAGCGGCGCGGATGGATACGCGATCCACCGCGACCCGCCGAGCGCGATCGCGCTCGCCGCCGCGATGACCGCGACGATCATCAGCGCGATGGCGAGACCGCGCGCGATCATCGCGAGGCGAAGCCGCGTGCGCTCGCGAGAGACGAGCTGGTGGACCGTCACGAGATCACGCGGCTCGTCACCGCGTAGACGAACAGGTTGATCCCCATGCGAATCGCCGCTTCGTGCATCGCCGGTGTCACCTCGTCCTCGATCTGCGGCCCTTCCCATCCATCGCTCAGATCGGTCTGGTAGCTGTAGTACACCGCCAGCCGGTCACCAATGAAGATGCCGAGCCCCTGCGCGGGTTTCCCGTCGTGCTCCATGATCTTCGGGATCCCCTTCGGCATGTCGTAGACGATGTGATAGATCGGATGCGAGAGCGGCACATCGACCAACGGGCGATCCGGGAAGATGCGCTTGATCTCCCGCCGGAAGCTCTCGTCCATCCCGTAGTTGTCGTCGATGTGCAGGAAGCCGCCGCGCAGCACGTACTCGCGGAGCCGCGCGACCTCCTCATCGGTGAAGTGGATGTTCCCGTGGCCGGTGACGAAGAGGTACGGGTAGTCCCAGAAGCGATCATCCATCACCGTCACGCGCGCTTCGGTACGCTCGACGTTGAGCGACGTGCGTTTGGCGATCGCCTCGAGCAGATTGGGGAGACTCGACGGATCGGTGTACCAGTCGCCGCCGCCGCTGTATTGCAGCCGCGCGATAGTGAGGCGCGGGGCGACTGTGGGGGCGAGACGCGGAGCGGCCGTGGTATCCGGGCGCATCGCCGGCGCGTGGTGGAATCCCGACGCGACGGGTTGCAGAACGAGGAGGGCGGACAGTGCAGCGGTGAGACGAAGCATCGAGGGTCCCGTGATGGGCGATCGCCAGCCGATCTACAACTCTAAGACTAACCGCTACGCGCCCTGTGTCACCCGGTACGCGATGTTTCGCGGCGCTCCATGCTCGGCAATCAAGGTTCGCGCCACATCGCGCGGAGTGAGACCTGAAGCGAGCAGCTCGCGCGCGGTCTCCTGAAGGGCTGCTTCGTCCAGCACCGCGGGCGCCGCTCCCTCCACGACGATCACCACCTCGCCCTTGGGCGGCGTCGCCTGATAATACCGCGCCAGCTCCTCGGCCGTTCCCCGCCGGACTTCCTCGAACTGCTTGGTCAGCTCGCGCGCCACCACGACCTGCCGGGCGCCGCCACCGCCCGCCGCGAACTCCCCGAGCGTCGCCGCCACGCGCGACGGCGCCTCGTACAGCACGCCCGTGTGACGAAGTGCGAGCAGCTCCTCGAGCACCGCGCTCCGCTCGCGCCCCTTCCGCGGGAGGAAGCCGAAGAAGGTGAAGTGCTCGGCCGGGAGCCCGGAAACGACGAGCGCCGCGAGCAACGCGGACGCGCCCGGTACAGGGATGACGTCCACACCGGCCTCGATGGCGGCGCGGACGAGCCGCGCTCCGGGATCGGAGAGCAGCGGCGTCCCCGCATCGGTGATGAGCGCCATCGACTCGCCACTCGACAGCCGCTCGATCAGACGCGGCGTCATGCGTGCTTCGTTGTGTTCGTGATAGCTCTCGACCGGCGTGGTGATCTCGTAGCGGTCGAGCAGCGTGCGCGAGTGCCGCGTGTCCTCAGCCAGCACCAGCGAAACGGTCTTGAGTGTCTCCAACGCCCGGAGGGAGATGTCGGCGAGGTTGCCGATGGGGGTGGAGACGATGTAGAGGCGGGATGCGGGATGCGGGATGCGGGATGCGACCGGCTCGTGGGGAGAAGGCCTTCTCCCCCGAGGCTGTTCCGCATCCCGCATCCCGCATCCCGCCTCGCGAGTCAGTTCACATGCTCCTGGAACTTCGACTCCAGCTTCGCCTTCGGCACGGCGCCGATCACCGAGTCCACCAGCTTGCCCTGCTTGAAGAACAGGATGGCCGGGATCGAGCGGATGTTGAAGCGCATCATCGTCTTCTGATTCGCGTCCACGTCCAGCTTCGCGACCTTCGCCTTCCCCTGATACTCGGCGGCGAGCTGATCGAGGATCGGTGCCACCATCCGGCACGGCCCGCACCACGTCGCCCAGAAGTCCACCACGGCAAGACCATCGTGCTTCTCGATTTCCTGCTCGAAGGTGTCGTCCGTGACCGCCAATGCATTCGACATTCTACTCTTCTCCACCGCGGGCCTGCCCTGCATGCCACCCGCCGTTAAGTTTATCCCCCAAGCGTTCACCCGGGGAGCCATACGCAATGTCCACCAATTCTCGCCGCGGCACGCGGATCGCGCACATTGGCGTCGCCGTCCGTGCACTAGACGAGATCCTACCGCTCTATCGTGATGTGCTCGGGATGCCCGAGGTCCCGCTCGACGATGCCGATGGGGCCCGCATCGCCGGACTTGCCGCCGGCGACGCGCTGGTCGAGCTCCTCGAAGCCGAGGCACCGGGCTCCCCGATCGCGAACTTCGTCGCGAAGCGCGGGCCCGGCATCCATCACGTCTGTTTCGTCGTCGACGATCTCGATGCGTCGCTCGAGCGCTGCCGTACCGCCGGCGTTCGTCTCATTGATGACACGCCGCGCATCGGCGCCGAGGGAAAGCGCATCGCGTTTCTCCACCCGAGCGCCACTGGCGGCGTGCTCATCGAATTGACAGAAGATTAACAGCGGTGGACGACGAAATGTTCCGACGCGCCTCAGCGCTTCGACGACTCCCGGCACACGTCGCTCAGCGGCTCCAGTGCCACGTCGGATACGTACCACCGGCTCGACGGTCCCTGCACCGCGGAGACCGTGGTCTGCCGGGTGACGGGCCCCTTGGTGAGCGACACCTGGTACAGCTCCTTGCCGTTCCGATGGGCATCGGACACGATGCGGAAACTGTCGTGCGCGAGGTAGCATTGCATGATGACCTCGCGCTTCTCGAGCTGGTCGCGCGGCAACATGTCGCGCGCCGCGCCGTTCGTGCCGCCCCAGATCGCCGACATCGTCTGGAGATCCTGTGCCTTCGCGGCCTGCAGGAACAGCTCGACAGCGGCGCGCGAGGTCGATGCGCCGGTCAGATTGCCGCTCGGGCCCATCGGCCCGACGGAGGATGGCGTACCCGTGCGGCACGCGCCCAGCGCCAACACCATTATGATGACGAGATACTTCTTCACTCGATTCTCCCACCGGTGATCGGGTGCGAACCTAACGTCGGGTGCTGATGCGAGCAACCCGCGAGCGGCCATCCATCACCGGGGACGATCCGTTCTGATGCGAGCAACTCACCAGCGACTGTACATCAACATCGATCACGTGGCCACGTTGCGCCAGGCGCGGCGGACGGATGAGCCCGATCCGGTGGCCGCGGCCGTGCTGTGCGAGGAAGCGGGCGTCGATGGCATCACCGCGCACCTGCGCGAGGACCGCCGCCACATCCAGGACGACGACGTCGAGCGCCTCATGCGTACCCTCCGCACGGTGTTCAACCTCGAGATGGCGATGACCGACGAGATGCTGGGGATCGCGGAGCGGCTTCGACCGTATCAGGCGACGCTCGTTCCCGAGCGCCGCGCCGAGGTCACCACCGAAGGGGGACTCGATGTCACGCGCCGCCCCGATGCTATCGCCAAGGGGCTCGAGCGGCTGAAACGCGCCGGGGTACGTACCAGTCTGTTCATCGATCCGGACGTGGATATCGTGACCCGCGCGCACGAGCTCGGCGCGGATGCCATCGAGCTGCACACCGGACGCTACGCCAATCATTCCGATGATGCGCGCACGCTCACCGCGCTGTGTGACGCCGCACGGCACGCCGCGACCCTCGGCCTGGCGGTGCACGCGGGGCACGGGCTCACCGTGCGCAACGTCGGACCGGTCGCAGCGATTCCGGAGATCGAGGAGCTCAACATCGGACACTCGATCGTGAGCCGCGCGGTGTTCGTCGGTCTCGTGCAATCCGTGCGGGAGATGCGCAGCGCGATGGATGCCGCGCGGGCGGCGGCGCGTTGACCCTGTTCCAGCCACTCGATACCTTCTCGACCTTCTCGCGGCGCACACCGTTGGAGTCTGCATGAGCACGTCGGCCACAGTGTTGGACTTTTTCATTCTCGAGGCGACCGAGTACGTCGATCGCCTCGATGCGCTCATCGGTGCCGGCGGAGCCGACGGACCTGATGCCCAGGCGCTCCAGCGGCCGGTGCGTGCCCTGCGGGGGAGCGCCACGATGTCGCGGCAGCCCGGGATCGCCGAGCTCGCGGGCGCGCTGGAGCGCGCGGTACACGCGCGGCGCGACGGACGGCTCGCGTGGACCGCGGGCGTGCGCGCCGCGTTCGTCGCGGCCGTCGACGATCTGCGGCATCTGCTCCGACGCGTACGCAGCTGGAGCGGCGATGACGATCGACGTGTACAGCGCCGAGTGGCGGAGCTCGATACGCTCGCTCCGGACCGCTCAGCTTCCCCCGCCGCGACGCCGGTGCGTCCCAACGGCACCTACCTCGTCAACACGACGGCGGAGTTGGCGCAGGCGCTCGAGCGATACACCGACCACCCGATGGACCACGCGGCCTTCACCCTCATGATGGGACGCGTGCGGACGCTGCGCGGCGTGGCCGCCATTAAAGACATCCCTCCGACGGCTGACGTCGTGGACGCGGTCGAGCGGGTCGGCAAGTCGCTCGAGCTCGCCTCCACACCGCCGAGCGCACAACAGATCGGCGTCCTCTCGGCCGCTGCCGCCGTGCTGCGCCGTATCTCGAACGAGGTGACCGGGCACGGCCGCCCATCGGTGGACAGCCCCGAAGCGCTCCGCTTCACGGCGGCCCTGGCCGCGCTCGACGAGACCGGTGTCACGAATGATGCCGACCGCATCGTTCCCATCGCGCAGCTCTTCTATGGTGACGGCGGGCCGCACGTCGTCTCCGCGGCCGCGAACCCGCCAACGCGCCCGGCGGATCGGTTCCGCCTCGAGGTGGTGAGTCAGGCCGAGCACATTCATCGCCTCGTGTTCGATGCGCGCGCCAGCACCGACATTGCCGGCGCGGAGCGCATCACGCGCGAGCTGCGCGCCGCGCTTCGCGCGCTGCGCGCGCTCGCCGAGAGCTTCGGCGAGGAGCATGTCGTCCGCTTCACGGACACGTGGAATGCGCACGTCTCGGCATCGCATCCGGCCGCGCTCGCGGCCCTCGAGTCTGCCGCATCGCTGCTGTCCAATCGTGTGGCGCGGCGGGACGACGTCGTGCGCGAGTTGGGCCGGCTCACGCCCGGCCGGCCGACGCCGAACGCCGCCGTACCGGCAGTCGAGGCGCCGGCCTCGCGCCCGGTCGCCGCGTCGCCGGCACCCGCGTCTTCCACCGCGACTGCAGTGCCCGCGCCACTGCCGGCCTCGCCAGCAGCTCCAGCGACAGTGCTCCGCGAGCCGCTCCGCACGCCGACAGGAAAGGATCTACGCGACTTTCTGGAGAACGGCATCGTGACGATCGAGCAGCTGCGCGAGCAGCCGCTCAGCCAGCCGGTGCCGCTACCGCACGATGAAGTCGTACCGATCGAGCAACTATTGTATCGCGGCCGTGCCGCGCTCGAGCGTGCGGCCGCGCTGCGTGATGAGCTCCGGGGCGCCGCCCCTTCTCCCGAGGTGCTGGACGAGTTGTTCGATCTCCTCGATCTGGCCCTCGCGGACTGACCGGTGGTACGAAAGCAATGGCGGAGCGCGCTCGGCATCCTGCTGAGCGCCGCGTTCCTCGTGTGGGTGCTGCGCGACGTGAACGTCTCGCAGGTCATCCTGAACCTGCGGCACTCGAACGCGTGGTACTTCCTGGCGGCCACCATCGCCGGGACACTCATCGTCCCCGTACGCGCGATTCGCTGGCGCTACATCCTCGCGCCGGTCGCTGAGGATCTCCCCTTCGGGCAGCTCTGGCGCGCCACGGCCATCGGCGTGATGGTCACCAATGTCATTCCCGTCCGCGCCGGCGAGATCGCACGGGCCTACGCGCTCGCGCGCGAAACGCCGCGCGTGAGCTTCTCGGCGGCGTTCGCGTCGCTCGCGGTGGACCGCGTGTTCGACGCGCTCATCGTGCTCCTGCTCGTCGTCGTGGCGCTGTTGAGCCCCGGCTTCCCCCACGGCCGCCTGATCGCCGGCCGGTCCGTGGGCAGTCTCGTGAGCCTCGGCGCGATCGCCGTCGCGGCAGCGGCCGTCGTGCTGTACCTCATCGTCTTCTTCCCCGAACCGCTGATCCGGCTGTACGAAGCGTTCGCACGGCGGGTGGCGCCGCGCTTCGAGGCACGTGGACGAGACGCGCTCGTTGCGTTCGCCCGCGGACTCGGCGTGCTCCGCAGCCCCCGGCACTTCGCCGCGGTCTTCGTGTGGACGCTCGCCCATTGGCTCCTCGATGCGTTCGCGTTCTGGCTCGGCTTCAAGGCCGTGGGTATCCACGCGCCATACAGCGCCGCCCTCGTGCTCCAGGGGATCATCGCGATCGGCGTCGCGCTCCCCAGCTCGCCAGGGTTTTTCGGCGTCTTCGAAGCGTTCAGCACCGCGGGCCTCAACATCTACGGCATATCGCCAACGCTCGCGGTATCGTGGGCCTTCGGCTTCCACATCCTGACGTTCATTCCGATCACCGTGATCGGCATGTACTACTTCGTGCGCCTGGGGCTGCACTTCCGCGAGCTGCGGCAGGAGGAAGAGGAGGTCTCCGGGGTAGATGCAGACTCGGCGCATGCGAGCCGGGTTGCGAGAGGCTCATCGGGAGACCCGGGGTGAGCGTCGCGCGCGTCACGGCGCAAGCCAAGCTCAATCTCGGGCTGCGCGTGCTCGCGCGCGAGGCGAGCGGCTACCACGCGATCGAAACGATCTTCGTCCGCATCGAGCTCGGCGATCGCGTGACGGTACGCACGGGCGGGCGTGAGCGATCGATTCACTGCACCGGCGCGAATGTCGGCCCAGCCGCGGACAATCTCGCCCACCGCGCCGCGCGCGCATACGCGAACGCAACCGGCTGGCCGGATGGCTTCGCGATCGAGATCGACAAAGTGATCCCGGTGGGTGGCGGGCTCGGCGGCGGGAGCGCGGATGCCGGCGCGGTGCTCCGCGCGCTCAACGGGCTCGCCCCTCGACCGTGCGCAGAGCACGAGCTGCTCGGCATCGCGGGCACGCTGGGCTCCGACGTCCCGTATCTCACCACCGCTGCGCCGCTGGCACTCGCGTGGGGACGCGGTGAGCGGATGCTCGTTCTCCCGCCCCTTCCGACGCGCCACGTGGTGCTCGTGCTCCCCCACTTCGGCATTTCGACGGCGGCAGCGTACGGCTGGCTCGCGGCCACACGCGCCGAAACGCCTCCTGCGCCAGCGCTGCTCGACCTCGAGCAGCTCGGCGGTTGGAAAGAGCTCGCCGCGCACGCGGGCAACGACTTCGAGCCCGTCGTCGCCGAGCGTCACCCGGAGATCCGGGCGATCATCGATGCGCTCCGATGCGCCGGCGCGTCGATCGCGCAGATGACCGGCTCCGGCTCCACCGTGTACGGCATCTTCGCGGACGCTCCGGATGTCGCGTCCATCGAGCGCGTGGTGCCAGGGAGGGTGGTAGTGACGAGGACGGTAGAAACGGTTGGGGCTGTGAGTTGTGAGTCGTGAGTGATGGGCTGGATCAACGGGGTCGGAGGGG
>DASVCF010000078.1:0-20924 GCA_036381735.1 Gemmatimonadaceae bacterium
GCGTGCACCGGGGCACCACTCCGCTGCCGACGATGTGTCGCAGATTCCGACCATCGAGGACCTCGTGTCCCGTGGGGCGATCGTGCTGGTGTGCGACTTCGCGCTCGGGCATCTGTCGAAGCGACTCGCCGCGCGTACGGGGCAGTCCGCTGACGCGGTACATCAGGAATTGCGGAGCGCGTTCGTCCCAGGCGCCTACGCGGTCCCGTCGGGGATCTTCGGTTTGGCGCGCGCGCAGAATGCGGGGTGTGCGTACGTCCGCATGTAATCGAGTCGAGGCGCAGCTCTGCCTCTGGTTCACTCTCGTCTCATCTTCGACGCCACAATGCCGCACGACTCGCTCGGGCACGAGCTGGTGTCCCGGCTGCTCGCTGCCATCTTCGGCCTGATCCTCATCCGCAGACGGCCACCCTCTTCCACTTACACGGCGGCGCCGGCGTCGCGTGTCATCTATGCCGCATGCCGTGCTCAGCGCCGTCGTCCCTTCATCCTCCTCTCCCATGCAATCTGATCCGCCGCCGACCGCGAGTCTCGTCTGGTTCGGAGTGTACGCCATCGTCAGCATGGCGGGCGCCGCCTATTACTGGCTCGGGACCAATGCCTCGACCAAGCGCGACACCTTCCCCTGGTTCCTGCTGGGCAATGCCGTGCTCTTTCTCAGCGTGGCCACCTTTGGCCTGGAGCTTCCGCCGGTCCCTCTCGTGTTCATTACGGTGATACTCGTACTGATCACGACGCGGAACATCTTCGCGATCACTTTCTGCGCTCGGTGCGCCCGCCTGATCGATCGTGGCCTCGTTTTCAGGCGCGATAGGTTCTGCCCGCGATGCGGTGCGCCGTTGGACAATACTGGGGCCGCACGGGGCCGGTAATGCGCCTCGACTACGAACTGACGAAAACGACTCCCGTGTCTTGCCGATTCGTATTCGCTGCGTTCCTCCTCAGCGCGCCCGCGACAACGGTGTACGCGCAGCAGCCGGCGCTTCGCGATCCCGCGCTCTTTCACGACCGCGTCGTGCGGGTCATCCATCAGCTCGCCTCCCGTCAATTGCCAGTGGGCGACACGCTCGTGACGTGGACGAGCCAGCCAGTGCTGTTTCATACGTCGGCGATCGGTACGGACACCGCGCGCGCGGGGTTGCTCCGTGGCGATCGCATGCTCGGCACGGCGACCGTCACGTGGGCGATCGGCGAGCCGACGACGTTCGCAGTCGAATGGACCACGCCCGGCAAGCCGACGCTGGACATCCGGGGCGTGCGACGTGGCACCGTGCTCCGGATCACCGGCACGCACGACACTGTGCTGCACGTACCGGTGCGGCGATGGGCGGTGGCCGACTACGGGATGGAGGCACTCCTCATCCCGCTTCTCCGCGAACTACCGCGTAACGCGGCGCAGCGGATCGCCGTCTTCCGGCCGTTCGGCATGCACTGGGATACGCTCACGGCGATGGTACGTCCACAGGGCGCAACGCTCATCGCCGAGTTGCGCGACGCACAGCACAGCCGGACGTGGATGGTGATCGGGGATGGGCAGCACCTGCTCTGGCTGCATCAGCAAGGGCAGGAGATGGAGCGGCGGCCGCTCGAGGGCACAGCGCGCTACGCTGAATATGCGCGCATCCGGGATCTGCTCGCAGATCTCCGGTGATCCACGAACCTTCGCGGTCAGTTCGTGTCACCCGACTGGCCGTCTCCGCTACCGAGGACTCGATAGCTACAGGCGAGCTCGACATCCCTGTGCGGCTCGCAGCGTTACTGCCGGATCGACGCTCGTCGCGCGCACAGCGGGAATGGCGGTAGCGAGCAGCGCGACTCCACCGTAGTGGACAGCAGCCGCACGCCCGCATCGCGCTCATCGTGCGCACCAAGCTCCAGAGCGTTTCGTGTGTGCAGCCGATCTTCTCAGCGATCGAGCGGATCGCCGCCCATTGCGAGGGATACTCGGCGGCGTGCTCGCGGACCAGCCGGACCGCGCGTTCCCGGACTTCTGGTGAATACCTGGGTTGCCTGGACATGGCTCCAACCGCTCAACGTTTGGAGCCTCCGGCAATCCCGGGGCGGTTCACGACTGGTTGCATGACGTTCAAGCTGTCGCTCGATCTGTCGTTGCGTTGCTGACTGGATCGGACGACGAACACACATCCTGCCGCGCCGCGGATGATCGGTGCGGTGGACGTGCAGGACTCTCGGCACGTGCTCACGCGAATTGCCTCAGTACGGTTGGGAGGTTCTCGCGTTGCTGCGATCGGCGGTAAGGCGCAGCTACATGCCGGGTGGTCGGCAGCAACGTCCGCGTTGCGGGCCCGAAGCGGGTCATGATCGCTGCGGCCGAAGTCGCGCTGACGATGAGGCCGTCGCACTGTGCTCTTGTCGCTTCAGCGCGGAGGCTCTGGCAGGTTACTGGCCGCCGGGCGTCGCGGTCCCGATGTCGGCGGCGCGTCCCGCATGCGGCATCAGGTGCCACTTCTGGACGCACACCGCATATTCACTGCTATCGACCTCGAGCGGCTGTTGGAGGTCGATCTGCATCTCCGGCGCCGAGTGCAGCACGCGGTACGTGATCCCGTTCCAGCCGCGGAGGCTGCTGTCGGCGGGCTTCACGCGTACGTACACGTCGTAGAACGCGACATCCCACCACGAGCGCGGCGGCGTGTCGAAGCCGCGCAGCGTCTCGGCGCGGGTGAGGCGCACGGTGTCGGGCGTCTGCGCCTGGCTCGCGGCAAGCGGAAACAGGATACGGCACGCGAGCGGGATGAATCTTCTCGCCGCGTCATCGGGCGTGAAGGGAAGGGGCTCGAAATGTGTGGAGGAAATCCGGCAGCGCGGGCCCGCGTGGTCGTGCTTTCCACTTGAGGCGTGACTTGAGGCGTGACGCCCTCCGCGATCAACGCGATTAGTGATCCTTCCGCCCGCCAGGGCGCGAATGGAACTGGCCGCGTAGTCGCGCATACCGTCGGTGCACGAAGGGGTATTCGGGCGGGCACTGGTGAACACGCACAGCGGGCGCTCGGGCGCATTGAGGCATGGAGCCTGCTGCATGCGAAAGTGCTGCGTCGGCGGAGCGCACGATGGATGCACGGCCCACCACACGTATTACCGCACCGCACGACGAGAGTCCGTCGTCCGGCACACGTCCGCGCGTCCCCTACACCGGCGTCCATAGCGTGGTGCGCCGCTTCCTCGAGCCGGCGCAGGATACGCTCGTCGTCCTGCTCGCGCTGGTACTGCTCGGCGTGATGATTCGCATCCTCATGATGCTCGGTGCGGATCTGATCTCGCCGCAGCTCAGCTTCAGCGTGGTGGTGGCGGGCGTGCTGTTCCTGCTCGTCCTGGTCGAGCTGCAGCGGCTGCTGCTCATCTATCTGCGCGAGCACCACGTGTCCGTGGACGTCATGATCGAAGTGACGATCGTCGGTGTGCTGCGCGAGGTGCTGCTGCTGAACCCGATCGAGATGGATCCGCTCCAGCTACTCGCCCTCACGGCGTTCGTGCTCGCGCTCGGTGTCCTCCTGCGCTTCGGCGACATTCGCGCGCCGCAGCGGCGCATTCGCTATCACGGCGCCACGCCGGATGCTCGCTCGAGAGGCACGCGGCGGTCGAGTTCCCCATCGGACTGACGCCGTGCGATGCGAGCGCTGCCGAGTCGCAGCGCCGTGAGCTGAACCTCATTTGCGCCGCGCTGCAACGCGCAAGTGACACGACGCATCAGCCGCGGCACGTGCCGTGCGCGCCGTCTCGTCGAGGCACGCGACACTCGAATCGGAGCGAGTCATGGATAAGAAGCGACAGCACCCGGAACGATCGGCGGGCAACCCGACCGAGGCGCCGGACCGGCGCGAATCCGGAGAGCCCGGCGGCGGGCAGGGCCGCAGGGATGAGATCGGCACCAGTGGCGTCTACCCACCCACTGCGGACAACATCCCTCCGGATGCCGAAGTCCGGATGGCCGGTTCGTGGGGAGGTGGCGACTACAATGAATCGGGTGGCTCCGAGCTCGTCTACCGTGACGGGATGGTGCTCGGCGGCACGACGGCGGGTCCTGACGGCGAGCCCACGCTCGACATCCACGAGGGTGAGGGCCGCGCTCCGGATGCGCGAGGCGACGCATCGGGTGCCACTGACGACGAGTCCGGCAGCTCCGCACCGGTCGATCCCGTGGAGCTGCGTCTTCGCGGTCTCCCGAAGGGTTCCCCTGATGAGCAGGCCGGGCGGGACGACGCGCGCGGTTAGCCGACGCAGGAGAAGCGCCGCAGACCGTAGTGGTCATGGATCGAGGCGCGCGTGCACACGCGCCTCGATCCATCGCGTCTAGCTGTGTTTGCGGTACTCGTGCGTGAACTGCACGGCCATGGCGCCTTCACCGACGGCCGATGCGAGTCGCTTGACGGAACTCTTGCGCACATCACCAGCGACGAACACCCCTGGCATGGTGGTCTCGAAGCCGTAGGGCGCACGCGCGAGCGGCCAGCTCGGTCGCAGCTTGCCATCGTCGCGAAGGTCGGAGGCGGACACCACGAAACCCTGTCCATCACGGGCCACGACGTTCGCGAGCCACTCGGTGCGCGGCGTGGCGCCGATGAACACGAAGAGCCCGTTCGCCGGTACGCGCTCGGTGTCCCCTCCGGTGACGTGCTGGATCGTGATCCACTCGAGGTGACCACTTCCCTCGGCGCCAACGACGGTATGACACGGGAGCACCGTGATGTTCGTCGTGCGGCGGATGCGCTCCACCAGGTACATGGACATGGTGTCGTCGATCGAGCTCTCCAGCGTGAGGATGATCACGCGGCGTGCGTATCGGGCGAGGAGCAGTGCCGCCTGGCCGGCCGAGTTGCCGCCGCCCAGAATGTAGACATCCTGTCCCGCATAGGCGGTGGCCTCCGCGGTCGCCGCTCCGTAGTAGACGCCAGCGCCGACGAGCGTGGAGCATCCGGGGGCGTCGAGCCACCGGAACGTGACACCCGTGCTGAGGAGCACCGTGTACGACGACAACTCGGTTCCATCATCGAGCGTCAGCAGTCGCAACTCACCCTCCGCACGCAAGCGCGTGGCCGGCCGGGTGACGAGAATCTCGACGCCGAAGCGCTCCGCCTGCTCGATGAAGCGGTGCACCAGGTCGCTGCCGCTCACCCCTTTCGGGAATCCAGGATAGTTCTCGATGCTCGCGCTGTAGCTCGCCTGACCTCCCGGCGCTTCCTGTTCGATGACTGCGGTCTGAAAGCCCTCGGACGCGCTATTGATGGACGCCGAGAGCCCGGCGGGACCGCCGCCGACGACGATCAAGTCGTAGGTGCGCGCGCGCGGTGCGGTGCCGAGCCCCAGCTTTTCGGCTACCGCGCGGATCTCGGGATCTACCAGAGAGGTGCCGTCCGGGAAGACTACGACGGCCCCCGCGTCGCGGTTGCTGCGCGCGCGTTCGGCGAGGGCGCGCGCGTCGTTGTCCCGCTCGATGTCGAGCCAGAGGAACGGCACCCGACTCCTCGCGAGGAACGTCTTGAGTTCATGAACGCGGCGCGACCAGCGGGGGCCGACAACGCGGACCTCTCCTTCGATGAACCGTGGGTGCTCCATCTCCGATGTCCCCCCGAGTATGCGGCGCGCACGCCGCGCACCAGCAACCCGCGTCCGGCTGCTATGCGATGTCTGTCGCCGCACGCGGGGCGGTCGGTCCCCGCAACGAGCGCAGCCGGAAGCCGAAGGCGATCAGCAGGATGCCGACAACGAAGGCGTAGGTTCCGATCCAGAACACGACCGCCAGCGCGCCCGCTCCGGGGAAGAGCAGGAGCAGGACGCCGAGGGCAATGGAAGCGAGGCCGACAAGCACGAGCAGCCATTCGTTGGTGATGACCTGACGGAGGCGAACGGCCGCGCTCAGCTCGAGTACGCCAGTGACCAGGGACCAGAAGGCGATCAGGTAGAGCAACACGAGCGCGGTGATGCCGGGCCAGAAGAAGGTGATCACACCCACGGCCACACCGACGAGTCCCTCGAACAGGAGCAGCCACCAGCGGTCGCTCGCGCCGCGTCGCCGGATGGCGCTCACGATGCCGAAGATGCCGTCCACGAACGCGTAGGCGCCGAAGAGCAGCACGAGCGCTGCGAGCGAGAGAGCTGGCGCGATGAAGGTGGCAATCCCGAAGAGGACGCCGGCCACGCCGCGGAGCGCTACGGCCCACCAGTTCCGGGACAACGTGTCCACATCGATGATCGCAATGGCCATGGCTCGCCTCCTGATGCATGCAAGCGGATCTGCTCTGCGGAGCCGCATCTATCTGCGCCGCAAGCGCTGCGCCAACTACCTCTTGCTGCCGCGTGACGGTGCGTACTCCGCGCATGGTGGATTATCGCGTACCTGGCATTCGCTATGCGGCGAAAGTCGAGCGTGGCCGATCCTGCGCGATACGTCGGGCTCGCTCGGCCGTTCGGTTATGGCACATTCGGAGTATCCCAACGAGTCTCGTCCGGTGACAGCGCGTGGCGCGTCCGATCTGCCAGCGCGTGGCATTGCCGATCTACCGTCCAATGCGGACACGGAGAGAGGCCGTGGGGGCGTCGCTGCGCGCGCCGACCCGCTGATCGCACTGCTCATCGCGGATGATCCAGCGGATGCCCGGCGCTTCGCGCGGCGACTGACGCGCACGGCGCGGGCGTCCGGTGCTGGCCCAGTGCGCCTCGTACATGTGGACACCGTCGCCGCCGCGCGCGCGATGCTCGGACGGTCGATGGTCGATGTCATCATATTGGAGCTGCAGACTTCCGATGCGCGCGCACTCGCCGGGCTGCATCAGGTGTATGCGGCTGCCGGCGGGCTCCCTGTCATCGTCTTGGCGGCCGACGAGGCGGTGGCCGTCGATGCGTTGCGCGCCGGGCCGTGGGACTGTGTGTGCAAGCCGCCGGACGGCGCTTCCTTACGTCGCATCCTGTGCCGCGCGCGCGACCGGCACCACCTCGTGCAGGAGCTCGACGTCGCCCGCCGCGCGCTGGCCGCGCGTGACCGCGCTGTCGGCATCGTGTCGCACGACCTGCGCAACTCGCTGGGCTCCATTCACATCTGCGCGGCGGCGCTGCTCGATCCGGCGCCGCCGTCGATGAGCGGGACGCGCCAGATGGCGCAGATCATCCTGCGCGCCACCGCGTGGATGCAGCGGATCGTCCAGGATCTTCTCGATCACGCGAGTCTCGATGCGGGCCGGCTCGTGCTCGACCGGAAGCCGACCGTCGTCGCCGACGTGATGGGCACAGCGCACGTAATGTTCGCGTCGGTCGCCGGGGAGCGGGCGCTCGAGCTCGTCGTCGAGAGCGCAACGGATCTGCCGTTGGTCGACGCCGATCCGCATCGTCTACTGCAAGTGCTCTCGAACCTGCTGGGCAACGCCATGAAGTTCACACCCGCCGGAGGACGGGTCGTGCTGTCGGCGCGCGCGGCCGATGAGGCGGCGGGAGATGCCGGGGCGGTGTGCTTCACGGTGAGTGATACCGGACCCGGGATTCCGCCGGAGGATCTGCCGCACGTGTGTGATTGGTTCTGGCAGGCCGAGCATCGAAGGCGCGATGGAGCGGGCCTCGGGCTCGCGATTGCGAAGGAGCTGATCGAGGCGCACGGTGGCCACCTGCATATGGAGAGTGTCCCCGGGCACGGCAGCACGTTCTGGTTCACGGTGTCCCGGGAGCGGTGTTACCGTCCGCCCCAGACGGCGACCTGCATGCGCGGCGTAACGCCATGTCCGGCCCCCTCATGACGCAGCCGCCGTCGCTACCGCACTACGAAAAGATTCGTGTCATCCTCGCCGATGACCATGGGCTGATGCGCGAGGGGCTGCGTCTCCTGCTGCAAGCGGTCCCCGACATCGAGGTCGTGGGTGAGGCGGAGAACGGCGTGTCGCTCCTCCCCCTCGCACGGCGACTTGCTCCGGATGTCGTCATCCTCGATCTCGAGATGCCTGGCGGCAATGGAACCGTGGCGCTGCGCGAGCTGGGCCTGACGCTGCCGCAGGTGCGTGTGCTCGTGCTCACCATGTACGCGGAGCGCGAGCGCCTGCTCCCGCTGTTGCAGGCGGGCGCGCGCGGCTATCTCACCAAAGAGGCGGCGTCGCGCGATCTCGTGGATGCGGTGCGCGTCGTCGCGTCGGGAGAGATCTTCGTGCGGCCCACGGCCGCCCGGCTGCTCGCCACCGCCGTGGTCCCACAGTGCGCGACCGAGACGGCGCGTGGCCGGTTCCAAACGCTCAGCCCGCGCGAGCAGCGCGTCGTGCAGTCGGTGGCGCAGGGATATAGCGGCGTGGAGATCGCGCGGCAGCTCGGCATCAGCACGAAGACTGTGAACGCGTACAAGCATCGCATTCAGGAGAAGATCAGTCTCGGGCACCGCACCGACTACGTGCGCTTCGCAATCGAAGCGGGAATTCTCGGCCGGTAGTGCGGTCTGCACCCGGGAGTGAGCGATGCGGAGCATGGATGCGTTTGCTTGGACGCGACGCGTCACTCAATGCGCCGCAGACCGACCCTCTTCACAGTGACGACCTCTCGCGTGCCATCGGGGCGCACGATCTCGATCGTGCCAGGAAAGCCGTCGGGCTCCTCGGCAACCCACACCTCACGCGGCTCGAGCACGCGATGATCGCCGGAGTCGAGCGCGAGCTCGAGGGTTCGCGTTCGCGCATCGTAGGTGATGCCGATCAGGCGGGCACCCTCCACGGCGAGCTGGTCGCCCCAGTCGGGGGCCACCAGCTCGAGATCGGCCGCTTCGGGCGATCCATCGCGAAGAAATCGCTTGGTGAACCGATCGAAATACGCGGCGAGATCGTCCGGCAGAATCTTCAACGTCGATGGCATCGCGTCCATCCATGTTCCGCGCCCAACGGCGAAGACTACACAACCCGCGACGCCCGCGCCGTCGGGCAATGCCGACATGCTCCTTCCGGGTTGGCCGACATGGTGTGAATGCGTGCATTGGCCGGTGGATGACGTCTGCTGTCGGCGCACCGGGAAGCGATGCTTCCGGGTTGTCCGATTTCGCATCCGGAGCCGGTACGCGATCATCGATGATGCGGCATCCCACGCCCCACCGGGGGCGCCTGGAGCCCGGCCCCACATCACGGGAGGACATCATGCGGACAGACAGCCAAATCCAGAAGGACATCATCGATGAGCTGAAGTGGGAGCCCAGCCTGCAGGACGAGGACATCGGCGTCTCGGTCCACGACGGCGTTGTCACCCTTGCCGGCTTCGTCGACAGCTACGCCAACAAGTGGAAGGCCGAGCGCGTGGCCAGCAGAGTCAAGGGGGTGAAGGCGATCGCGAACGACCTCGAGGTCAAACTCCCGACAAGCTCGTCGCGCCCTGATCCCGATATTGCGCGCGCGGCGGTCGATGCGCTCAAGTGGAACATCCTGGTGCCCTCCGACCGCATCAAGGTGAAGGTCGAGAACGGGTGGCTCACACTCGAGGGTGACGTAGACTGGAACTTTCAACGCGAGGAAGCGGAGCGCGCCGTCCGCAATCTCACGGGCGTCCTCGGGGTGACGAACCTCGTGTCGGTGCGCGAGCGCCCGACGGCATCGGACGTCAAGCGGAAGATCAAGGAGACGCTCGAACGGAACGCGGAGTTCGATGCGGACCACATCACGGTCGAGCTCGACGGGCACACGGCCATCCTCCGCGGGACCGTACGCTCGTACGCCGAGAAACGGGATGCGGAGCGGGCCGCCTTCAACGCAACGGGCGTCACGGACGTCGAGAACGATCTGGTCGTCGAGCCGACCCTGCTGGCCACCGTCTGAATGACTGCGCCCGTGTGGGGCGACGAGGGGGCGGTCCCCGCCGGTGCGGCGTCGTGCCGTCCTCCGCGCGGCTCGCGGATCGCCGATGTCGTGATCCGCGAGTCGTCTCCGACCGTCGCAGGGCAGCATGCGCCGCGGCCTCACGCCGGTGCGGACAGGAGTTTGAGCGCACCTCGCGCTGGTGTCACGAAGGGACGGAAGACGGGCCCGCTCACGCGGGGTCGAGCAGCAGGCTCGACATTCCCGCCGCTTCACGGGAATTGCGCGGGCCACCACACGAATGAGCCCGAATTCTCAGCACGACGGGCCAGGTGCGCGCGATGCCACCAGAGAACCAAGCCGCGTGGTTGACGACGCGAAATATTTTGGGTCCAAGTAATGCGGCGCTCTTGGGCCTCCCTCGCATCACGAGCGCCGTCGTCAGAGTTGACGCATGTACATGGACACGAGTACCCAGGGGCCGCCCGTCGGCGCGCGCCTGAACCGGCTGGAAGACCCTGACCTCGTCCGCGGTGCCGCACGGTTCGTCGGCGACGTGCCGCTGCCTGGCGCGCTCTCTGTCGCGTTCGTGCGCTGCCCTGTCGGGCACGCGCGCGTGCGCGCGCTCTCGCTCGATCGTGCGCGCGGTATGCCGGGCGTCGTCGCGGCACTCGGGCCGCGCGACCTCCCCATGCTGGCGCGGCCGATGCCACCGATGAACCAGGAACCGAACGTCGCGGAGCGCACCCCCTGCCCGCTCACCGACGAGGTGCGCTGCGCCGGCGACGCGGTGGCAGTGGTGGTGGCCCACGATCCGTACCGCGCCGCCGACGCGGCGGCAGCCGTCGACGTCGCCTACGATGAGTTGCCCGTCATCATGGATCCACGCCGGGCATCGCAGGACGGCGCGCCACTTGTCCACGCCGACGTGCCGAACAACATCGCCGGCCGCTTCCGGTTCGCCATGGGCGATGTCGACGCCGCGTTCGCGCGCGCCGACGTCACGCTCAGCGAGCGATTCACCTCGGCGCAGGTCTACAACGCCGCGCTCGAGCCGCGGGGCGTGGCCGCGTGGCCGGGCGGGGAGGACGGCGTCACCTTGACGCTCTGGGTATCCACGCAGGCGCCGCAGGTGGTGCGACGCAGCGTCGCGCGCGCGCTCGGGCTCCGCACGAACGAGGTCCGCGTCGTCACGCCGTACGTCGGCGGGGGCTTCGGGCCCAAGGGGCGCCCCTACCCAGAGGAGATTGCCGTCGCCGCGCTCGCGCGCCACCTCGGACGGCCCTGCCGATGGGAGGCCACGCGTCGAGAGGACTTCCTCACGAGCTACCGGGGACACGGCCTTCAGATCGACGCCGAGGTGGCCGCCCAGTCGGACGGCACGCTGCTCGGCCTCCGGGCCCACATTCTCCAAGACACCGGCGCCTACCTGCTCGCCGCGCTCATCGTCCCGCAGTACGCGGCGGAGCATCTTGTCGGGCCGTATCACCTGCCGGCCGCCGACGTGCAGGCCGTCGCCGTCTACACGAACAAGGGGGCGCTCTCGCCGGTGCGAGGGGGCGGGCGCGAAGAGGGCGTCTTCGTCCTCGAGCGGCTGATGGACCACCTGGCGCGTCGGCTCGAGATCGACCCGGTCGAACTCCGGCGGCGCAACGCGCTGCGTGCCGAGGAGTTCCCGCACGACACGTGCTACCCGAAGCGCTATGGGGGGACCATCGTCTACGACAGCGGCGACCCGTGTGGCCTGCTCGACCAGGCGGTGGACGCGATCGACTACGAGGCGGTGCGGCGCGCGCAGGAGGACGAGCGCGCCGCGGGGGTGTACCGCGGCGTCGCCGTTTCGCTCTTCATGGAGAGCACGGCGATGGGGAAGGAGGGCGCGCGCGTCGAGGTGGCGGACGACGGCGCGGTGACGCTCGCCGTCGGCTCCGCCGACACCGGACAGAGTCATAGGACGACGATGTCGCAGGTCTGCGCCGCGGAGCTCAGCGTGCGGCCAGAGCGCATCCACTTCATCTCGGGCGACACCCAGGCGATGGGCGTTGGCACGGGCACCTTCGCCAGCCGCTTCGCGGTGATGGCGGGGAACGCGACCGCGCTGGCCGCGCGCGAGGTGCTGCAGCGCGCCATGTCGATGGCGTCCGAGCTGCTCGACGTCACGCCGCAGGCGCTGGAGGTCAGCGACGGCGTCTTCCACGTCGGGACGGAACCAGATCGGAAAATCACCCTCGGCGAGGTTGCCCGGCGCGCGCGGGAGGCGGGCGTGCCCCTCACGACGACGCACGTGTTCGCGCCGGAGTCGGCGACGACCTACGCCGGAGGCGCCCACGCGGCCGTCGTGCGGGTGGACGTCGAGACCGGAGTCGTGACGGTGGAGCGGTACGTCGCCGCCCACGACTCGGGCACGATGATCAACCCGGCGGTGCTCGAGGGGCAACTCTGCGGTGGCGTGGCTATCGGCATCGGCGAGGCGCTAGGCGAGATGATCGTCTGCGACGCGCGGGGGCGGCTCCTCACCGACAGCTTCCACCGCTACGTCGTCCCACGGGCCGACGACGTGCCGCGCGTCGCCGTGAGGCACCACCCGCGTCCGTCGCGGAACAACCCAGCAGGGATCAAGGGAGTCGGTGAGAACGGGACGATAGGCGCCATCGCGGCGATCGTCGCCGCCGTGGAGGACGCGCTCACCCCGCTGGCGCTGACCCTGAACGATTTGCCCGTCCGATCACAGGACCTGGCGGCGGCGAGTGAGCCACTGCGGGAGCGGGCCGGCGCGTTGGCGCACGGGGGGGTCGCATCATGACGGAGCTTCGAGACGTGAGCCTCACGGTCAACGGCACCGCTCGCCGCGTTCGCGTGGAGCCGCGGCGGCTCCTGGTGCACTGCCTGCGGTACGACCTCGGCCTAACCGGGACGCACGTGGGCTGCGACACCGCCGACTGCGGCGCGTGCGTCGTACTGCTCGACGGGCGCGCGGTCAAGTCGTGCAACCTGCTGGCGGTCCAGGCCGACGGCGCCGCCGTATCCACCGTCGAGGGGCTGGCGCACGATGGAGAGCTCCACCCGATCCAGCGGGCGTTCTGTGAGAAGCACGCGGTGCAGTGCGGCTTCTGCACGCCGGGGATGCTCATGCTCGCCAGCGCGCTGCTGCAGCGGAGCCCCCATCCCGACGAGGCCGAGATCCGGCGCGCGCTGTACGGCAACTTGTGTCGCTGCACAGGCTACGAGCACATCGTTGACGCCATTCGCTACGCCGGCGAGCTGCCGGTCGAGACGGGGACGGCCCGATGATCCCGCCCGAGTTCGACTACGAGCGGCCGTCGAGCGTGGAGGCGGCGGTCGCCGCCGTCGCCTCGTACGGAGCGGACGCCCGCGTGCTGGCCGGCGGCCAGAGTTTGCTCCCGCTCCTGAAGGCCCGCGCCATCGCCCCGAAGGTCCTGGTTGACATCGGCGGGCTCGACGAGCTGCGCCGGATCGAGCGCGACGGCGACTCGGTCACCATCGGTGCGCTCGCCACGCAGGCCGAAGTGCTGGAGTCGGCGGCGATTGGGGGGAGGTTCCCGCGGCTCCGCGCCGGCGCGCCGCTGCTCGGGGACCCGGTGATCCGCAACCGCGGGACGTTCGTCGGTGCGCTCGCCTTTGCCGACCCGGCCGCGGACTGGACGGCGCTCGCGTTGGTACTCGACGCGCGGCTCCGCGTGCGGGGCGCGACGCACGACCGGACCGTCCCAATCGGCGAGTTCCTGCTCGGTGCGTTCACCACCACGCTCGCGCCGACGGAGGTGATCACGCACGTGACGATCCTCCTACCGGCCGGCAACTCCACGCTGGCGTATTGGAAGGTGCGGCACCCGGGCTCGGGGATGACGCTCGTCGGTGCGGCGGTGCTACTAGACCGCGAGGGGGACAGCGGCGACGGTGCGTGCCGCGTCGCGATCACTGGCGCCGGGCCGCGGGCCGTTCGCGTCACAGCGGTGGAGGACGCCTTGCGCGGCGAGCGGCTCTCGCCGGAGGCGATCGAGCACGCGGCCGACCGCGCGGCCGACGGCCTCGAACTGCTGAGCGACGAGTTTGCGAGCTCGGCGTACCGCGAGCGGCTCGCGCGCGCGTGCGTCAGGCGCGCGCTGTCGGAGGCCCGCGCCGCATGAGCGCGAACTCGACTCGACGATAACGATGCGCGGCGACGGCGGCGCACGATCGCCGCGACACGGGCGCTGCGGAGCATGCTGTACGGCGTGAGTCCCGTCGACCCGGTTACGTTCGTCGCTATGGCGCTGCTTCTCGGCGTGATCACTCTTCTCGCAGCATACGTCCCCACGCGCCGGGCGCTTCGCGTCGGTCCCGCGGAGGCCCTACGAGCCGAGTGAGCGCGATGCCTCATCTAATTGACACGACGCCCCGCACCCCGAGTGCGGTAACGGAAACGGTAACGTCACCTACGCCGTTTTGCTCAAATCTGCGCTTCGCTACGCCGCGTGTTGCCTATGGGCGTAACTCATTGCTAGGCAAGAACTCAACTCATAATGCCGGGGTCGCGGGTTCGAGTCCCGCCCCTGCTATTCAACTAAAACGGCCAACGGCATGCGGTTGGCCGTTTTTGCATCGTGGCGAACGGTGATGCCAGGCTGTAGAGGTGACGCCAATGGTAACATTCGATGTCGTGGCGCGAGTCGGCGGGACGCCGCATTCGCGGGAGCGCTACTCTGACGGTGCATCGACGGAAGTACCTTCTCGATAGCGATCTACCACTCCGGCGCGCCGCATTCCGGACACTGGATGTTCATGAACACGAGCCACTCCAGGATGTCGCGCCCACTCGGCGGCCAGTCGGTGTCGGTTGGCCGGAAGACATGATAGATCTCGCGAAACCGATCCGTGATGAACACGGCCGGCGCGGGCTTGCCATCCGCGTCGACGGCACCTACGCATCGATGGAATGCCGCATCCTCGTCCACCACCATGGTGAAGGGATGCGACGCGGCTGGCCACTCGCCCCGCTCGCCTGATTGCACCACGAGCACTTCGGTCTCTTCGTCGATCATCGCGGCGCGCGATTCTGTCAATGTCGTGAGCAGATGCGCAACGGATTCATCCACCGCATTGGCGCCGAGCAGGACGACCACCAGGTTGCGCAGTGCGCTGTAGTGGCCGAGCGTGACATGTTCGCCGCTCGGCGTTGGCAGTGTGATATCAGGAAGCAGATCGCCGGTCCCCGCACTCCGGCACCCGGCCGGTGGCAGGCCGCTCGGCATCTGCGCGTTCGGTCTCGCTGTCTGTTGCTGCATCATCCCTCCGTACGACGGGACGTGTTTCGTCTCGACTAGGGGACGTGTTTCGTCTCGCCTGATGTGCCCTGAATTCAGTGTGGTGTGCGAAGTCGGTCGCGACGTTGATCGGGGCAGCATTCGTAAGCTAGCAGGTCACGCGGCCCACGCGGCACGAGGCGCGCGCTGATGCTGCTGTTTCTTCACGCGTGCACGGCGTGCTCGTCCGGCTGCTTCGCCGCATGGTAGGACCCGGGCACCGTCCGGAACGGGACCGCGAGCCGGTTCCAGCCGTTGATCGCGATGATCGCCAGCGTCAGGTCCACGAGCTCCTTCTCACCGAACTGCTGACGCGTCTGATGATAGAGGTCGTCGGGGATCGTGTTCGTCGGCAGCAGCGTCACCGCTTCTGCCCACGCCAGCGCCGCGCGCTCGCGGTCGGTGTAGAAAGGCGTCTCGCGCCAGGCCGGGAGCTCGTAGAGCCGCTGCTCCGATTCACCGCGGGCGCGTGCATCCTTGGTGTGCATGTCGATGCAGTACGCGCAGCCGTTGATCTCGGACACGCGCGTGCGGATGAGGTCGAGTAGTCCGGGATCGAGACCGCTCTGCTTGATGTACTGCTCGAGCCCCAGCATGGCACGAATGCCGGCCGGCGCCACGTGATTGTAGGCGATGCGCTCTTGCTCCATCTCGCTCCTCCGTGAATGTGAGTATCGATTCGTCCGTGCGGACCTGAGGTGGATCTGCACCAGCGCGCACGCGACTTCCGCGCCGCCTCTGGTCGTACCCGTCCAATCGATGCTGCGAGACACGACGGCCGATTCCGACGGCACAGCGAGGCAAAGATTCACACGTGCATGTCACATCGTGCACGGAGCTTGCAGCACGCTCCATACCTAGGATGGACACGGACGATGGCGCTCAACTCCCTCGCGGCACCATCCGTTTCGTGTCATGATATGCGATTGTCCGGCGAGTCCGCAGTCGCATACGATGCGTGGGGCTCGCGGTGAGGATGCAGTCATGAAGCGCATCGGATTCGACGCGCTCACTCTAATCGTGGGTGCGGCTCTGTTCACGATGACGCCTGCTCGGTCGGCGGCGCAGACGAAGGCGCCGCCAGGTGGCCGGTACAAGGAAGCGTGCAAGCTCGTTCAGCTGCCGTGCTTCCTGCCCAGCCTCGGTACGCTCTACGTCGATCCCTCCACGATGCCCAAAGGTCCATGGCTCGGCTACGACAAGAAAGGGCACTTGGTCAACCAGATCTACATGGTCCCGATCACGGACATGCAGAATCACATGAGCTGGGATGATCTCAAGGTGGGGAAGGGGGGACGCGTCAACCACGTCTCGATCCTGTTCAACCCGGGGCACCCGGGCATGGGCGAGCCGCACTACCACATCATCCTCTGGTACATCTCACCCGAGCAGGTGAAGGCGCTCAAGTAAGACCGCGGAGCTCATGTGTGATGTGTTGAGGCGCGACTCGCGACAGCCGCGTCCGGGATCGTAGGCGTATGGTCGATCCGCTGGGCATCCTCGTCGTCCTGATCGCGCTCGGCGTCATCTGGACGGTCGGCTGGGCGGTGATCATCGCGCGATCCGGTCATCCCGTGCCGTTCGAGACGCTCGAAGGCTCGGAGACCCGCGTGCGCGTCAGTCTGCTCGCGGGCATGGTCATCGTCGCCATCGTGCTGTTCTTCCTCACGTTGCGTGCGCTCCCCTACGAGGCCGCGCGGCGCGCGGAGCTTGGCGCGCCGCGGGTGACGGTGATGGCCACCGGTACCCAGTGGAGCTGGGCACTGTCGCGCAAGCAGATCCCCATGGGCGTGCCCGTCGAGTTTGCCGTCACCTCGCGCGACGTGAACCACGACTTCGCCATCTACGATCCGCGCGGCCACGTGGTCGCACAGACGCAGGCCATGCCCGGCTACACGAACCGCCTCATCTACGTCTTTCAGACTCCGGGGACGTACACCGTGCGGTGCCTGGAATACTGCGGGCTCGGTCATACCGCGATGACGGCGGCGCTCACCGTGACGCGACAGTAGGCATCATGGACACCGCTCACGTCGCCACCGCGGAAGCGCCGGGCATCACTCCGCTCCTCGCCCCCGATCGTGCCAACGGCGCGGTGCTTCGCGTGGGGCTGGCCTATCTGGTCGCAGGCCTCGGCAGCTTTCTCCTGATGGGCGTGCTCGGCTTCTTCATGCGGCTCGATCAGAGTGGGATCTTCGTGCTCTCCGCCCAGTGGTTTTACCGGATCATGACGCTGCACGGCGCGGGGATGGTCGCGTCGATCCTCCTCGCCGGGCTCGGGGGGCTGGCGGCCGCGGTGAGCGCGACCACGCGGCTGAGCGCACGAGTCCTCTGGATCGTGCTCGTGATCTACATGGCCGGGATGACCTTCACGATCTTCGCCACACTCCTCGGCGGCTTCGCGGCCGGGTGGACGGTGCTCTACCCGCTTCCCACGCACGGACTCGTCTGGTCGCTCGCTGCCGCGCTCGCCATGTACGTCGGCTACCTGTTCGTCGCGCTCGGGCTGCTCCTCTACGCGGTGCACATACTGGTCGCCGTCTCGCGAACGTACGGCGGATTGGGGAAGGCGCTGGCACTCCGCTACCTCTTCTCCTTCGGTCGTGACCGGCGCGATCCGCTGCCGCGCCCGGTCGAGCTCATTGCCGCCGTCATCTCGATCGATTCGATCGCGGCCGTCACCGCCGGCACGCTGTATCTGGTCCCCATCTTCCTGCACGCGGCCGGCGTGATGACGGTCGATGCGCTCTACGCGAAGGACACCGTGTACATCTTCGGCCACACGATGGCCAACCTCAGCATCTACGTGACGGCGGGGCTCGTGTACGCGGCACTCCCATCCTTCACCAAGCGCGCGTGGCCGACCACGTGGGCGGTGGTGATCGCCTGGGATCTCATCATCATCCTGATGTTGGCCAACTTCTCGCACCACATCTATGCGGACTTCGCGCAGCCGGTGGGGCTGCAGTTACTGGCGGAGATCGGTTCGTACGCGGTGGCTTTGCCATCATTCATCGTGACCATCATCGGCGCGCTCGCGCTCATCTATCGTTCGGGGCTCCGGTGGACGGTTGCGCCGATGCTGCTTGCGCTGGGGATCTGGGGGTGGGTGTTCGGCGGGCTGGGTGCGGTGCTCGACTCGACCATCCCGGTGAACCAGGTGATGCACAACACGATGTGGGTCCCGGCCCACTTCCACACGTACTACCTCCTCGGGGCGGTCGCCTTCGCCTGGGGATATTTCTTCTACATGGTTGCCGAGTTGAGCGGCACGCGCGATCTCACACTGACGCGGCTCGCGCCGTGGCTCTACGGGATCGGGGGCGCGGGGTTCATCTTCATGTTCTTCGTCGCGGGCGCCCATAGCGTGCCGCGCCGCTACGCCGTGCATCTGGCCCAGTGGCAGATCTACGCGCGCATCGCCGTGCCGTTCGTCCTGGTGCTTGCGCTCGGGCTCGCGGGCCTCGCCTGGGATCTGATGCTCCGCTTCCGCGCGGCGTGGCGCGGGACGCAGCACGTCGTCGGATCCTGATCGGCCCCTGGCGTGCGGCCCGATCCCGTTGCTTTCGTCTGGGAGTGGGAGTGGGCGACGCCGCTCGGCATTGCGCTCATCGTCACCCAGGTGGTGTACGTGCTGCTCTGGGCGCGCGGCGGCTTCGGGCCTCGGCGTGCGCACCTGGGCTGGGGCCGGCTCGTGGCCTTCACGCTGGGGCTCGGCGTCGTCGTGATCGCCCTCATGTCACCTATCGGCGCCAACGACGAGCGCTTCCTCTCCTTACACATGGTCGCGCACGATCTCCTCATCTGGATCGCGGCCCCACTGCTGCTCCTGGGCGGCGTGCCGGTGCTCCGCGATACGGATTGGCTTCCACGCCCGTTGCAGCGCGCACTCGCCATCCTCACGCATCCGGTGGTCGCGTGGAGCCTCTCCACCGCGCTGCTCTGGGTATGGCACGCCCCGCCCGCGTACGGGTTCGCGCTCGAGAGCGACATCGTGCACGGCGTCGAGCATCTCTGCTTCCTCGTGGGTTACGTGATCTACTGGTGGCCGCTCATTGTGCCACCGTGGGATATCGGTTGGCTCCGCGGAAACACGGCGCGTGCTCTCTATCTGCTCGCGGGGATGGTGCAATCGGCCCTGCTGGGCGCGCTGATCACGTTCCATCGGACGGTGCTGTACACGGCATACCTGCACGTGCCCGGTGCGACGCCCGCCTCGGCGCTCGCCGATCAGCGGCTGGCCGGTGCCATCATGTGGTTTCCGGGTGCGGTGGTGTTCGCGATCGCGGCCATCCTCGTGATCGGGAAGAGGGCACCACAACCCGTGTCGAGCTCATAACCTGAACCCGCATCGAGTTCATAACCTGGCGAAGCCGATGCATGGCGGCGGTCGCTCGGCAGCGCACGGCTATTGCGCCAACCCAATCGCGATACGAAGTGCTCGCGCGGTCGTTCCCGGTGCATGCTCCACGAGCCATCGCTCGAGGCGACCGAGGAGATGCTCCCGGCCGCGGTCGAGGTCGGCAGGCGGAGGCACTTCGAGCACATGGAGCGATCCGTCACGATCGAGCACCTCGTGTGCCGCGCTCCCATCCGCATTGCGTAAGAACCGCAATGAGACCACCGCATCGCCGACGCGCACGCGCCGGAGCACGACATCGGGGAGCCAGGGCGGGAGCCGAGGCCGGACGAGCGCGAGCATGTTGGCGGCCGCGAACGGGATGAGCCCGAGCTGGACCTGAATGAGCTGCACGATCGCGCTGGCGCTCCATGCTTGCGGCGCGTTGGCCTGTGGATAGAACGTGGGCGGCTCGTCGGCGCTTCGCGCATGGCCGGCGAGCGCTTCGGGCAAACGCAGTGCCTCGAAGTGCATGCTGGCATCGAGCATCGCGCTCACGAGACGCTCGACGTGCTCGTCGAGTCCATAGCGCTTGAGGCCGAGCGCGAAGGTGGCGTTCTCCACGGGCCAGACCGTGCCCAGATGATACGCGAACGGATTGTACGATGGATGCATGGTCGAGAGCGTGCGCATACCCCAGCCGGAGAAGAGATCCTCGGCGAGCAGCCGATCGGCGACCGCACGCGCGCGATCGAGCGGGACGATGCCCGCCGCCAGCGCATGCCCCGGGTTGGAGGTGATCGTGCGCACCGGGCGCTTCTCGGGATCGAGGGCGACGGCGTAATACTGCTCGTCCTCCATCCAGAAGCGCTCGTTCACCTGCTCGTACACGCGCTGCGCCTCGGAGAGGAAGCGATGTGCGCCCTCTTCATCATCGAGCACCAGCAGGATCTCGGCCATGCGCTGGAGGGCGATGTAGTGGTAGGCTTGCTCCTCGATCGTCGCGATCGGATCGGGGACGAGGCGGCCATCGGGATAGCGGATGGCTTCGTCGGAGTCCTTCCACGCCTGATTCTTGAGGCCTTTCGGCGACCGCCGTGCGTACTCGAGCAACCCGTCGCCATCGCGATCGCCGTAGCGCACGGCCCACTCGAACATCCGGTGCAGCGCATCGCGATAGTGCGCGATCGCGATCGTGTCGCCGGTCCAGTGCCAGTATTCGCTCAACGTGACGACGAACATCGCCTGCGCGGTCTGCTCGCCGTAATAGGCGCGCTGCGGGATGAGATCCAACTCCGCGAGCGGGCCGCGCCGCGCTTCGTGCAGGAGCTTGCCGGGCTCCGCATCGCGCCAGGCGGAGTCGCTCGTCGCTTGCCGGGCAGCGAGCGCGGCGAGTGCACCGCGCATCATCTCCGGTCCGAGGAGTGCGGCCTGCCACCCGGTGGTGAGCACGTCGCGGCCGAAGAGGCCGGTGTACGTCGGGACTCCCGCATTCGGGAACCACGCATCGGGTGCTGGCTC
>DASVCF010000079.1:0-4192 GCA_036381735.1 Gemmatimonadaceae bacterium
CACGGGAGCACCACTCGTGCTCGTGCGCCGATCACGACCACACGCATACGTCAGCTCCTTCCCTCGGATTCGAAGTTCGTGCGTTCACGCCACGCCTGCACGAGCGCGGTCACCATGACGATGAGCGCGAGCACGAGTGCCACGCACAACAGGAACAGTCCGAGCGTGAACGCGGGCCGGCCACGCCACAGAGCGGCGGCGTGCGACCAGACGTGCCGCCCCGGGCGCAAGCGCGGCACGTAGCGATAGAATCGCGTCGGACGATGCGCGAGCGCATCGATCGTCAGACACGCGATGCCGGCAAGGAGTCCGGCCACGGCGAGCCGCTCGAGTGAGCGAAGCGTCATCCGTGTGATGATGACCGGGCGCCGGTGCGCACGCCAGTAGACCGTCATGGAACTGGACGCCCCTTGACAGCGACCGGGCGCGGCGCGCATTGGTCTTCCGCCGCTCACCTGCCCACCGGCTCGCTCACCAGGAGACCTCCGTGCGTCCATCGTTCCTCATTGCCCCGCTGGCCGTCGCCCTCGTCGCCCTACCCGTGCTCGCGCAGGAGACAGCGACCGAGCGCGCCGCGGCGCCGCACGTCATCGCGAGCATGGACTCGCTCGAGCGGTCGCTCGATGTCCCGAAGCTCGTCGCGCGGCTCACCGGCCCGAACGCCGCGCGCGATCGCGTGGTCGCGCGCACCAAAGAGCTGATGGACACCGAGCTCCTCGCGCTCGCGGACGACATCACGCGCCACCCGGAGATCGGCTTCACCGAGACGCGGTCGGTGGCGAAGCTCGTCGACTACCTGAAGGCGCACCACTTCGACGTGCAGGTGGGCGTCGCCGGGTTGCCGACGGCGTTCGTCGCGCGCTTCCAGGGAAATCACGGCGCACCCAACCTCGGCGTCATCGTCGAGTACGACGCGCTGCGCGGAACGAAGGGACCGTTCCACGGCGATCAGCACAGCGCGCAGGGACCGGTGGGGATCGCCGCCGCGGTGGCGATGGCCGAGTGGCTGCAGAAGAGCGGCGCGCCGGGGAGCATCACCGTGTTCGGAACGCCGGGCGAGGAGATGATGCCGCCGGCCGCGAAAACGGTGATGTTCGACGCGGGCGTGTTCAACGGGATGGATGTGATCGTGCGCAGCCACTCGAGCACGCGCACGTCGCGCCCCGCGCCGGGGTTCGGCACTTGCTGCATGAACATCAACGGCGTGAAGTACACCTTCTCCGGCGCGCCCGCGCACGAGCTCACGGCCTGGAACGGCCGTAACGCGCTCACCGCGGTCATCCACTTCTTCGACAACATCGACGGGATGCGGAGCAACCTCCGTCCGGAGGCGCGCATCCAGGGGATCATCACCGAGGGCGGCGCGGCGCCGAACGTCGTCCCCGACAAAACCGTCGCGGACTTCTATATTCGCTATCCGGATGCGGTGTATCTCGACCAGGTGCAGCAGGTGGTGGACGATGCCGCGCGCGGTGCGGCGCTCGCCACGGGCACCAAGGTGAACATCGACCTGTACGGCAAGGCGCGCGACGGGATCTCGGTCTCCACGCTCTCCGAGGTCGCGTTCGCGTACATGAAGAAGTACGGCGCCACTGAGGTGTCGCCCGAGCCCGGAAAGCCGCAGGGGTACGAGGAGACGGGGAGCGTGTCGAGCGCGATCCCGGGGATCGGCTTCACCGCGCACTCATCGACGGCGGCGAACCACACCTATCAGATGGAAGCCGACGCGCTCACCGACGTCGGGCATCAAGGATTCACCGTCGATGCCGAAGCGATGGCGGCGCTGTTGTACGACTTCGCCACGCACCAGGAATACCGCGCGGCGGTGAAGCGCGAGTTCGCCGGAATCAAGGCATTGTTCGGCGAATATCAGTCGGCGCTGGAGCAGACCTACACGGAGCCGAAGGTGGTGGATCCGGAGTAGCGCGCGCTGTCATCCCGAGCGGAAGGTTGTCATCCCGAGCGCAGCGAGGGATCTCGGCCCAGGGAATGAATATCCACCACAGAGGCACAGAGACACAGAGAACTACAGAGAGCTCTTTCCATCGCTGTTCTCTGTGGCCTCCGTGTCTCTGTGGTGAATCGCCGTTCGGGTGGCCGGGCCGACGTCCTTCGCTGCGCTCGGGACGACAGCGGGCAGCGCCAGCACCCGCAGATCGATGGCCGCATGCAGCGCGATCGGCAGCCAGAGCGATCCCGCGAGAAAGAAGAGCGCGCTCAGCACCAGCGCCACCACCGTCGTGACGATGAATCCGCGCACGCCCTGGTAGCCGTGATCGAGCCCGAAGATGAGCGCCGCGATCACGATGCTCGCGCCGACGCCGATCCCGATCGGCAGCGCCTGCACGTACCGGATGAGAAAGCCGCGGAAGATGATCTCCTCGCAGATCCCCGCCGAGAGCGCGACCGCGGTGAACCACACGCGCTCGCGCGGCGTCTGTGGGAGCAGGAACTCCACCTGCTCGAGCGACTTGCGCATCTGCTGCCGCACGTCCGGGTTCCGCCGCGCGGCGACGATCGACATCGAGGTGAACGCCAGCACGCCGATCGCCACCCCGATCGCCACGCTCAGCATGACGCTCGGCCCGGCGGACGATGTGCGCCACGCATCGAGCACGCCCAGGCCCGGCGGCCGCCACAGCCGAGCGAACGGCGTCGTGGCGAGCAGCAGGATGGTCGCCGTCCACAACCAGACGAGCGTGCGGCGGTAGCTCCGCATCTTGCGCGCGGGATCGCGCGTACGGTGGAGCTTGGCCGCCTCGATGCGCCCCCAGACGGGGACGATGAGCACCAGGAAGGCGACGAGCAGATGGTGGATGAGTGCCGGCATGCCGAGCTATATACGATCGAAGGGGTATGGCGTCTTCGATGCCACCAGCGTCAGTACAACCCCCGAATCCACCCCCCATCCACCGCGATGCTCTGCCCCGTGATGTAGCTCGCGCGCTCCGACGCCAGGAACGCCGCCAGCGCCGCGAACTCCTCCGGCTCCCCCAGCCGCCCCATCGGGATCTGCGACTCGAAACGCGCCATCACCGCCTCCGGCGTGATCCCCTCCTGCCGGCTCGTCGCTTCAGCCAGCTCCACCACGCGATCGGTGCGGGTGTAGCCGGGGAGGATGTTGTTCACCGTGATCCCGAACGATGCCACCTCGGTGGCGAGCGTGCGCGCGAACCCCGTCACCGCCGCACGCAGACTGTTCGAGAGCATCAGATTCTCGACGGGCTGCTTCACCGTGATCGAGGTGACGTTGATGATGCGCCCCCACCGCCGCCGCTTCATCTCGGGGAGCACGCACCGCGTGAGCTCCACCGCGCTCTGCAGGGTGAGACGGTACGCCGCGTCCCACATCCCCGCGTCGAGCGCCTCGAACCGCCCCGAGGGCGGGCCGCCGGCGTTCGTCACGAGGATGTCGATGTGGTCGAAGCGGGCGAGCGCATCCTTCACGAGGCGGTAGATGTGATCGCGTCGCGTGAGGTCGGCCTGCATGGCGACCACCTCGGCGCCCGTCGTCTCAGCGATCTCCTGCGCGGCGCTCTGCACCGCCTCTTCGGTGCGCGCGCACAGGATGAGCCGCGCGCCCTCGGCCGCAAACTCGGCGGCGATCGCGCGACCCAGACCGCGGCTCGATGCGGCCACGAGCGCGGTCTTCCCCCGGAGTCCGAGATCCATCGCTACTTCTGCTTCGCGCCCGCGGCGCCGCGCAGATAGGCGTCCGTCTTGTTCAGCCAGTCTTCGCGCGGCGGCGAGAAGATGTCGACGTCGAGCGTGTCCGCGAGCGCCTCGGCCTTGTGCGGCAGGTTCGACGGGATGTGCAACACCTCGCCGGCCTCCACGACGACTTCGTCCTCACCGTTCTCGCCGAGCCAGAACTTGAGTGCGCCCTCGAGGATGTAGGTGAGCTGCTCGTTTTCGTGCGAGTGCTTGGGGACGATGCACCCCTTCTTGAGGTAGACGTGCGCCAGCATCATGCGGTCGCCCGTGATCAATCGGCGGTCGAGTGTGTCGGTGACGCGCTCCTTCGGCATGTCATCCCAGCGGTACCACGTAGCTTTCACATCAGTGCTCATGATCGAGGCTCGGTGTCAGAGGAGAGGAAGCTGTGGGCTGTGAGCTTTGTGGATCAATGGGGTCAGGTTCGTTTGATCGGTCCGATCAAACGAACCTGACCCCATTGATACACACTATATAA
>DASVCF010000080.1:0-2062 GCA_036381735.1 Gemmatimonadaceae bacterium
GATGGTCGCGAGGCGCGAGCCGCAGTAGGCGCACGTCGTCGCGTCGCTCCCGGTGGGGGCGCCGCAGCTGGGGCAGTTCAGGGACGAAGGCATGCGTCGAGAGGGCGGGTCGATGCGTCGGGTGCTGGATCGGCGCCCGGGCACTGTGTTGACGCGCCGCGTCGTGGGGAGTCACGGAGGAGGGGGCGGCTGAGGGGCGAGGCCGGCGGCGAGGCGCCGAGGCGGGAGGAACGAGAGCGCGCGGCGCACAGGGATGCTGTGCGCCGCGCGCCTTTCTGCTGTGGGGCGGGGGGGGCTACTTCTTCGTCGCGCCGCTCTTCGTCGTCACCCGGATGACGCCGTTCGCGGCCTTCGGGTCGGAGTACAGCTTGGTCGCGGCCGGGCCCTTGATGACTTCGATACTCTGGATCTTGTCGGGCGTGAGTGATTGCAGGGCGGCGATGTTCGATACGACGCCGTCGATGACGAGGAGACCGTCGAAGGTCTTGCTGCCGGTGATGCGGAGTGTGTCGGCACTGCTCCGGATTCCATGCTCCGCAGTTCCCGAGTCGTGCGCAGCGGCCAGCGGTGAGACGTTCTGGGGCTCGGCCTTCACACGCACGAAATGCGGAGGGGCGCCAGCCGCGTTCTTCGTCGTGATGTAGATCTGCGCGCCCCCTTCGGCGTTGAGCGTCGTCTTGTCGTAGTCCATCATCATCCCAGCCTTCGTGAATTCGATTTGTGCGATTTGATCCGCGCCCAGGGCTCGCGCCTGTTCGGCGCTGGCGCGGACCCCATCGATCCAGTACGTGGCTGTGCTGTCGGAGACAAAGGTCACTTTGTGCGCGAGTTTCTCCGCGCTCGCCACATCCATCTTCTCCACTTCCGCCGATGTCGGCAGCTGCGTCTCGCACGCCACGACGACCGCGAGTCCAGCGAACAGAGCCAGCACACCACTCCGGGCACGAACGAATCGATGACGCTGCGGCTTCATGGCGACCAACCTCCGTTCAAGATGTGATGCGGAATCAGCCAGCGCGGGCGCGGCCACGCGCAATCCCGCGCATCGGCCGGCGAGCTCGATGAGCAACGTGCCGTACAACCGCGGCGCGGCGCCCTGACGCAGCACGCGCGCATCGCAGTCCAGCTCGATCGACAACCGAAGTCGGGAGAGCATCCACCACACGGCGGGATGCCACGGGAGCAGCGCGGCCGCCACGCATCCGACGGCCAGCAGTACGTGATCGTGTGCCCGCACGTGCTCGCCCTCGTGCACGACCGTGAGCCGCTGCTCTTCATTACTTCGCGCCAGGAGCCATCGGGGCACGACGATCTCCGGCCGCACGAGCCCCATCACCGCGGGCCCCGCGTCCGGCGCGATGCGCACGCGGAATCCGTGCACCTCGGCCACGGGCCACATCCCGCGCGTGCGGCGGAATCGCAGATAGACGACGGCGATCATCATCAGCAGCAGCGCGGTGAGCGCGAGCCACGTGATGCCGACACCCACGCCGGCACGCGCCGGCACGCCATGGCCGATGGCGATGAGCGCATCGCGTAGCGGCGTCACCACCACTCGGCGCGCCTCGGTCAGCATCGCGACCACACCACTCGTGGACGCGACTTCCTGTCCCGCGACCGGCGCGACCGCGACGGACGGCAGACCGTCGAGCCCAGCGCGCGCCGACCCACGCACCATCGACAGGTACGGCGCGACCACCGTGAATGCGAGCGTCGCACCGAGTGCGCCGGCCCACACCCACCGTGTCGGCCGTGCGGCGAGCCGACACATGTGCTCGATCGCGAGCGCCGCGACGGCGAGCAACGCGCCGATCACGAGCGCGTAGGTCATCCATGCCGCGATCATTTCTCCTCCTTTAATCGCTCGGCGAGCAGGCGACGCATGCGCTCCAGCTCCTCGCGCTTGAGCTTCCGGTCGCTCACGAGCTGCGCGAACATGCGCTCGGCGGAGCCCTGGAAGATCGCGTCGCGGATGCGCGAGAGCGCGCTCCCGCCGGCGCGCTCGGCTTCGACCGTGGGGAAGTAGCGGTACGCGCGTCCCTCGGCCTCGTGTCGCACGTAG
>DASVCF010000081.1:0-13131 GCA_036381735.1 Gemmatimonadaceae bacterium
GACCGCCGAGGCCGCGCGGAGCGCCGAGAGCAGCTGCTCCCGCGCCGTGCTCAACCCGGCGCTCGCCGCATCCGCGGGTTTCCGCACGAACTCCACCGCGCCCAGCTCCAGCGCGCGAATGGTGAGATCGCCCGCGCGCCCGCCCGCCGCACCGCTCAGAATGACCACCGGGCGCGGCATCTCGCGCATGATCACGTCCAGCGTGTCGAGCCCATTGCGCTCCGGCATCTCGACGTCGAGCGTGACGAGGTCCGGATCGAGCGCCTGGATCTTTCGGAGCGCGTCGTTGCCGTTGCGCGCGGTCCCGATCACGCGGAACTCGCCGGATTCGTCCACCAGCTCGGTGAGGAGCTGTCGCATGAAGGCGCTGTCGTCGACGACGAGCACCGTGCGCGCGCTAGAGGATGACATCACCTTTGCTCAGGGATCGCACCTCGACCGTGCCACTGCTCACGTGGAAGTAGACGCTGCGCCCGTGGTCGCCGCCCACGTCCTGCGCGACGATCGGAATCTTCGCGCGCTCGAGCGCCTCGCGCGTGGCGATCACGTTGCGCTCCCCCATCTGCAGCGTGCTCGATGGGAGCAGCGTGCCGAACATGCTCGCCCCGCCCGCGATCTTCGCCACCACGCGCTCCGCGCGCGCGCCGAGCGCGTGCATCTGCTCGAGAAGCAGCGGCACCGCGGTGCCGGGGAACTTCGCGCGGTTCTCCCGATCACGCGACAGGCTCTGGCTCGGCAGCAGGATGTGCGCGAGCCCGCCCACGCCGGCGTCCGCATCGTGCAGCACGATGGCCACGCACGATCCGAGGCCCACGGTGCGTAGCACCGCGGCTCCCTGCCCCGTCGCCGCGTCGGCGACCCGCACGAGAATCTCGGTCACAGGCGGCGGAAGATGCGCTCGCGCGGATCGACCGCGATGAAGCCGGACCGGGATGCGCCGAGCAACGTTTCCACCTTGCCCAGCACGAGAAAGCCGCCGGGCGCGAGCGCTTCCTGAAATCGCTGGAAGAGCATCTCCTGCGTCTGGCGATCGAAGTAGATGATCACGTTGCGGCACGTGATGAGGTGCAGCCCCTGGCCGGGCGGCGGCTCGACGAGGAGGTCCCGTCGCGCGAAGCGCACGATCGAGCGCACATCGGCGCGCGGGATGAACGGTGGCTCCGTGGAGAAGTAGTCGCGGCGGATCTCGGCCGGCGTGTCCGCGAACGCAGGCTCGGCGAAGTGCGCCCGCGTGGCCGCCGCGAGACTCGCCCGGTCGATGTCCGTGCCGAGCACGGAAACGCGCGACAGACGATGGAGCTCGCCGCACGCCGCGGCGTACCGGTGAAACAGGATGGCGAGGGAGTACGGCTCCTCGCCCGACGCGCATCCGGCGCTCCAGACGCCGATCGTGGGATCGGGCAGCGACCAGAGCATGGGGACCACGTGGCGCTCGATGGCCGCGAACACCTCCAAGTTGCGGAACAGCTTGGTGACGTTGATGGTGAGCGCGTCGATCAGCAGATCGTATTCCTGCGGATCCGCATCGAGCACGTCCGCATAATCGGCGTAGGTGTGCACGCCGCGGGAGCGCATCCGGACGGCGATCCGGCGGCGCAGACACTTCTCCTTGTAGCTCGCGCACTCGAAGCCGCGCTCACGCGTGATCTTCTGCATGAGGGCCATGAAGGCGAGGTCGGGAGCGGTTGCGCTGTCGGATTCCACTGCAGTCATGCGGTCAAGGATCGGACCAGATCGAGATTCGTGCGAATGAGCTCGTTCTCGGGGTTGAGGGCGAGTGCCCGCTCCCAGCAGGCGACCGCCTGATCTCGCTCCTGCCGCTTGAAGCGGATGTTGCCGAGCTTGAAGTAGACGTCGTCGCCGAGCGCCGGGTTGAGCTTGATCGCCCGCTGGTACGCCTCGAGCGCCTCGTCGTAGCGCCCGGCGCGATACAGGCAATCGCCCAGGTTCTTATGAAGTTGAGGGAGCATCCCATCCTCATGCAACCCGTGCTCCGCCGCGCGAGAGGCGCCGGTGAGATCGCCGCGCCGCTCGAGAATCACGGCGCGCGTGTTGTAGAGCACGGCGGCGTGCGGATGCGTCTCGATCGCTTCGGCGCTCAGCGCGGCCGCACGGTCGAGATCGCCGCCCAGCGCCGCGGCGAGCGCGGCGTAGTGGAACCAGGCCGCCGACGGCGGGCGCTTCCCCCAGAGCGGGCGCGCCGCCGCCAGCTCGGCATCGGCGCGCTCGACGTGCCCGCCGCGGAGCGCCAGCACCCCGAGCGACAGCCGGATGCGCGGATCGTCCTCGCCGCCGCGCTGCACCGCCTCGTCGAGCGCCTGCTGCGCCGCATCGGGATCGCCCATGCGCTCGAGCGCGTACGCCAGGTTGTGAAAGACGGCGGGCTTCGCGTGCGGTTGCGCCGCCACTTCGCGGAACATCTGCGCCGCCTCGCTCCACCGTGCCTCACGCATCGCGACGAGCCCGAGATAGAAGCGCGCGTGTCGATCGTGCGGCTGCAGCTCCACCACGCGGCGGAACTCGCGCGTCGCCTCCTCGTACATCCCGGTCTTGTAGAACGCGACGCCGAGGTTGCGATGCTCCTCGACGCGCGCCTCGCGCGCCACCTCATCCACCGGACGCGACTTGCCGACGCGATGGATGAACCCCGCCGTCGCGAGTCCGTAGAGCGCCTTCCCCACGTCGAACTCGCCGAGCCCGGACGCGTCGATGAGCTCGTTGACATCACGATGGCCATCGATGAGCGGCACGAGCTGCTGCTGCTCGGGGGTGAGCTGCGCATCGCTCGCCGCGAGCCGGCCGCGCTCGATGTCGAAGATGATGTCGAAGCTCGGCACCTTCTTCTCGATCAGCCCCCATTCGTCCACCCGCCGCGCGCCCTCGAGCAGGAGCGACTCGGGGTTGATCGACACCAGCACATCACGCGCATCGGGACGGATCCCCGCCTCGAAGCTGAACGTCCCCTGCGTCCACGCGAACAGATAGTACACCGCCTCCTCGATCTGCATGCGGATGTACCGGTGGACCTCCTCGCGCGTGAGCACGCCCTGCTCGATGAGGATCTCGCCCACGCGCTTGTCGCGATGCCGGCCCTGCAGCTCGATCGCCGCGTTCAGCTCCTGCTGCGTGATCACCCCTTCCTTCACGAGGATGTCGCCCAGCCGGTCGCGTCGATTCACGATGGACGCGTAGCAGATGCGCCCTTTGTCGAAGTAGATGTAGCCGAAGTTGTTGCGGTCCGTGATGCTCAGCGCACCCGTCTTCTGGCCCATGGCCAGGAGCTGCAACACGTCGGGAAGGCTGGCTTCGCGCAGGCTGCCTTTGATCGCCATCAGCGCAGCTCCTCGACGGCGCGGCCCGTGATCTCCGGCCAATCCCAGACGACCTTCTCGTCGTCGAGGAAGAACGGATCACCCGGCGTCTCACGCGCCGGCTGCACGACGGGGAACGAGCCGCTGCCGCCCTCGATCTCCATACGCGCGAACGCGCGCGTGAGCGGCACGCCCACCACGCCGGCCGCCTGCACGAGCCGGCCCACCATCGCGATGATCTCGCACGCGCTCTCCACGGGACGCGCCGCCAGATATTCCACCAGCGTGCGCTCGGGATCGACGCCCGCCGCGGTGAGCTGACGCGCGTACAGCTTCTCGCGCAGCGCCGTATCCGGTGGGCCGATCTCGACGACGAGCCCACCCTCGAAGCGCGAGCGCAGCCGCTCCTCGATCCCCTCGAGCAGCTTCGGTGCGCGATCCGCCACGAGCACGATCTGCCGTCCATCGGCGTGCAGCGCGTTGAAGACGTGGAAGATCTCCTCCTGCGTGCGCTCCTTGTCGGCCAGGAGCTGCACGTCATCCACGAGCAGCGCATCGACGAAGCGATAGCGCGCGCGCCACCGCTCCACCGTCCCGTCCTGCAGCGCCGCGATGAGCTCATCGACGAACGCCGCCGCGCTCACGCACGCGACGCGCATGGCACCGCCGCGCATCGCCACGAGCTCGTTGCCGATCGCGTGCAGCAGGTGCGTCTTCCCCACGCCCGGGGGTCCGTGGATGAACAGCGGATTGTACGTGCGCCCGGGCTCCTCGATGATCGTGTCGGCCGAGTGCGCGGCGAGCTGGTTGGAGGCGCCCACCTCGAAGTCCGCGCGCGCGAGCTCGGGCGTCGGACCGGGCGGCGGATCATCGCTGCCGAGCAGCCGCGCGACGACGAGCTCCGCGTCAGCGAGCCGCTCGGGGTCGCGGAACACCTCCGCCGACGCGGAGTCGGGATCGAGCTTGGCCGCCTCGCGCGCCAGCTCCTCGAGCCGGGCGACGGTCTGCTCGTACCGCGCGATCTCGCCCTCGACGTCGGGCGCGTCCTTCGCGTCGAGCAGTCGCTCGAGCGTCGCCACCGCGTACCCGTGCTCGCGCCAGTGCGCCGCCGCCTCGCCCACGCGCACGCGCCACGGCTCGATGTGCTCGGCCACCGCCGCGCTCACATCCCGGAGGAAGCTCACGAACTCATCCGCCGGCGCGGCCGGCGGCGTGTGCATCGCGGCGACGGCGCGCGTGGGTGTCGTCATGGGCAGCTCGCCGAGGAGCGAGCGGACATTGTGCGCCGTGACCGGCGTCTGCCCGAGCGTCTGATAGGCGATGAGCCGGTTCAGCGCGCCCTGCAGCTCGCGCACGTTCGTGAACTCGAGCCGCGCGACCTCCGCCATCACCGCCGCGTCGAACTGCACGCCGCGCTCCTCCGCCTTGCTCCGTAGAATCGCCACACGGGTCTCGAAGTCGGGGGACCCCATGTCGACCATCAGCCCGCCGGAGAATCGCGTGATGAGCCGCTCGTCGAGATCGGCGATCTCCGCCGGCGGCCGGTCGCTCGCCAGGACGATCTGCTTGCCCGCCTGCTGCAGCGCGTTGAACAACCGCAGCATCTCCCCTTCCGTCTCGTGCCGGTCGGCGAGGAACTGCACGTCGTCCACGAGCAGCATCGACACGCTCTGATAGCGCTCCTTGAACGCATCCATCGAGCCGTCTTCGACCGCCGCATGCAGTTCGTCCACGAATTCGTCGAGCGTCGTGTAGAGCACGGCGAGCCCCGGCTGCAGCTGCGTGGCCAGGCTCGCGATGGCGAGCAGCAGATGCGTCTTGCCGAGTCCCGATCCGCTGTAGATGAATAGCGGGTTGTACGCGGAGCCCGGCGATTGCGCGACCGCGCGCGCCGCGGCGACGGCCAGGTGATTCGCCGAGCCGACGATGAAGTTCTCGAAGCGGTACGTGCCGTGGGAGCCCGCCGTCAGCATTCGTCGCTCCCGTTCGATGCGCTGAGTCGCTGCAGCACCAGCTCCGAGATCGCGCGCAGCGTCTCGAACACCCCCGTCCCGCGGAGCGCGTCCGCCGGGAACGATGGCACGCTCCGGAAGTTCAGCGCATCCTCGAGCGTCGGCAGATCGAGAATGAGGTCGCGCGGCAGATCCTGCTTGTTGTACTGGATCACCATCGGCATCGCGCGCGCGTCCAGGCCGTGCTCGGCGAGATTGGCATGCAGGTCCTGCATGCTCTCCACGTTTTCGTCGAGTTGCCGCGACTGGCTGTCGGCCACGAACACGACGCCGTCCGCGCCCTGGAGCACGAGCTTCCGCGTGGCCTGGTAATAGACCTGCCCGGGCACCGTGTAGAGCTGGAATTTCGTCGTGAAGCCGGAGATCGATCCGAGGTCGAGCGGCAGAAAGTCGAAGAACAGGGTGCGGTCGGTCTGCGTCGCGAGCGACACCATCTTCCCGCGCCGGTCATCTGGCACCTGCTCGTACACGTAATGCAAGTTCGACGTCTTCCCCGACCGCCCAGGGCCGTAGTAGACGATCTTGCACGTGATCTCGCGGGTGGAGTAGTTGACCAGGGGCACGGAACGATCAGGCGATGGGGTGGCGCGGATCGGGGCGCGCGGGATCGGCGGGCGCGCGTCCGAACAGAATGGCGAGATTGCGGTTCAGCTCGTGCTCGAAGTTCTCCTGGATGACGGGACCCGTGGGCTTGGGCGTCGGTGCGGCGGCGCGCAGCCCCTGGCACAGCTCGTCGAAGTACAGACGAACGAGTCCCAGGGAGCTGTCACCATCGAAGACGGCGAGCACGATGAGCCGGCCCGCCGGCGTGGTGGTCGGGGCGAGGAAGATCTGCCGCTCGCGCCCCGCGTGATACAGCTCGCTGAACGGCTTCCCCTCCACTTCGCGTCCGAGCAGGTCGGCCGACGCATGAATCGCGGCGGCGAGCGCACAGGCGCCCATCACATCCACGGCGCGCGTGAAGCCATGCTGGCCGAGCACCTGGCCGTTCGGATGCAGCAGCAGCGCGAACAGCACGCGCGCATCATCCACGAACCGCCGCAGCGGCTTCTCGACCCACGCTTCCGCGATCGCCAACGTCATGTGAGTGCCTCCGCCAGTTGCAACATCGTCGCGCGGATGCGGCCGGCGTGCGCGCGCGATTCCGCGATGGTCACCAACACCAGCTCGTCGCGTCCGGCTGCCCAGATGTGGCCGTGCTCCGCCTCGAGCTGTAGGAACCGCACCGCACCGAGCCCCGCCGCATCCGCGGAGAGCCGCGCGCGGCGATACAGCGACGCGGCCAGCGCCGCGACCGCCCGCCCATCCACGCCCACCTGCAGATTCGCATCGACGATGATCCCATCGCGCTCGCCGACGATGAGACATCCGAGTACGCCGCGCTGGCGGATGAGCGTGTCGAGCTGCTGCGCGAAGGGTGAGCTCATGCGCCTTCCCCGAGCCATTCCGTGGCCAGCTGCGTGCACCGGTCGAGCATGCGCCGCACGAAGCCGAGCGGCATCGTCGCGGCCGCCGCCAGCAGCACGAGCGAATCGCGCGCGACCGGCGCCATCGCGACCGTGGCGACGTCCGTCTCGAACGTGACGGAGCGCCACTCGCCGAGCTGGAGGTGCCGGATGGCGCGCTGTGCTTCGTCGCGCACGCCGCTCAATTCCGCGCCGATCTCCTGCGCCACGTCGTGCCCGTCGGCCGTCAGGTAGACGCCCGCGGTGACGAGCCCATCGCCGTCGAGCAGGATGGCCGTGTGCTCTCCCTCGCCGAGCAGCTCCGCGAACAGCAGACGCGCTTCCTCCTCCACGCGTCGCTGCGCGGCGGCCAGCGCCGTCGCCGGCGCGGTGCCGTTCCCGTTCGTCGCGCCGTCGGTGTACTGCATCATGCGCCGCACCATGTGCAGCGCGGTCGCGATGCTCGCGTCCTCCGCATCGCGCGATGCCGCGGCGCTCAGATGCCGCTCGGCCTCCTCGAGCTTCCCCTGCTTGAAGAGCACGTACCCCATCCCCTTGTGCGCGCCCACGTGGTCGGGTGCGAGCCGGAGCACGATGTCCCACTCATCGAACGCGCGCTCGAGCTCGTCCGCATCCACGCAGATGCGCGCGAGCAGATCGTGCGCGTCCGCGTTGTGCGCGTGCCGCTCCAGTCCGCGGAGCGCCACCTTGCGCGCCACATCCAGCTGGCCGCGCTGACGCAGCGCCTCGCCGAGCTGCAGGAAGACGAGACTCGATGGATCGCGCGCGAGCTCATCGCTCAGACGGCGGATGTCATCCGACATGGTCGTACTCCTGCAGCAGCGTGCCCAATCGACTCGCCGTCTCGGCAGCCGCGCGGACCTGTGTCGCATCGGGCGCCGTCGGCACGAGGCGCAGATACCGCTCCCAGCTCCCCGCCGCCTCCGCGTGCTCGCCGCGTCGCGCCGCGCAGTAGCCGAGCTCGCGATGGATGTCGGCGTTCAGCGCATCCAGGCGGAGCGCGCGGCGCAGCTCGTCGCACGCTTCCTCGTGCCGGCTGAGTCGCGCGAGCGCGCGCCCGAGCACCAGGCGCGCATCGGCACTCTTGGGATCCGCCGCGACCGCGCGCCGCGCCGCGGACAGCGCCGGCTCGAGCGCGCCCGACTGCAGCGCCGCTTTCGCCTGCTGCACGAAGTGCATCGCCTCGTCCGCGCCGCCGCCCTCGTTTGCGCGCCGCACCGCTGCCGGATCGCGGATCTCCACCACGCCCGTCGTCACGAGCCCGTACACGATCTTCGCCACCTCGAACTCGCTGCGCCCGAGCCCCGCCGCGATCGCGCGCACGTCCTTCCCTCCATCGATCTCCGCGAGCACTTCCCACTCGTTCGGGAGCAGATCGAGCAGCGCCGCGTGATCACCCGCCACCACCGCGAGCGCGGGCACCACACCGGGATGCGCGACCTTCCCCTCGATGCGCGACCACTCGTCGATGCGGCGCGCGCCTTCCATGAGCAGCGACTCGGTCGAGATGCGCACCGGCGCCTCGGGTCGCACCTCGGGCGCCTCGCCCTCCTCGAACGAGAAGTAGCCCTCGCGCCACGAGGTGAGCTCGAATACCACCTCTTCCACCTGGAAGCGCACCTGCCGCTCGAGCTCCTTCTGACTGATCGCGCCCATCGCCACGAGGATCTCGCCGAGCCGCCGTTGGTCGCGCCCCGACTGTTGCAGGTGCCGCGCGCGCGCGAGGTCGCCCTCCGACACCTTCCCCGAGCGCACCAGCAGCTCGCCCAGCGGATGCGGGTTGCTGCGGATGGCCGCGTAGATGACGGCGCCGTTGTCGAAGTACACCGTGCCCCGATTGTCGCGGAGCGCCGATGTCACCGTGAGAGCGCCCGTCTTCCGGCTCAGGTCGAGGAGCTGGAAGACGTCGTGGATGCCGAGCTCGCGAAGCGGACCTTCGATCGCCATCGCTACACCGCCTCCCGCACACGGAAGATGCCGAGCAGGTCCGCCGCCGTGCGCGCTTCCCGCTGCGCGAGCAGCGCGTACGGCCCCTCCGGATCCAGCTCCACCACGCGTCGCCACCGCGTGATCGCATCGCGATAGCGATGCTGACTCGCGAGCAGCGAGCCCTGCAGGTACATGGCGCCCGCGTGCTCCGGATCGAAGCGCAGGATACGATCGAGCGCGATCGCCGCGTCGGGGTACCGCTCGAGCTGCAGCAGTGTCTCCGCCAGCACGAACAGCGCGTCGATGTTGTACGGGTCGTGCCGCAGGAGATCGACGAGCGGCGGCAGCGCCTCGCGCGCGCTCCCCGCGCGCCGCCGCACCGATGCCAGCTCGAGCGTCGCCTCCACGTACGTGGGGACCGCGTCGAGCGCGGCGAGCAACTCGCCTTCGGCATCTTGCAGCTCACCCCGCTCGGCCAGCAGCCGCGCGAGCTCGTAGTGCACCACCGCGAACTGGCCGTCCAGCGCCAGCGCGCCACGATACGCGGCGATCGCTCCATCCACATCGCCCGTCGCGCGTGCGACATCACCGAACTGCTTCAACACATCCGCGCGCTCGGGCGCCAGCGTCCGCGCCCGATCGAGCACGTCCCGCGCGGCGGCGGCATCACCGGAATCCGCGCGTGCCGTCGCCACGAGCAGCAGCCACTCCACGTTCGAGTCGTCGGCCGCGAGCAGCGCCTCGGCCGCCGGCCGCGCTTCGTCCGCGCGGCCGAGCACGAGGAGCGCGCGCGTCTCGCCCGCGAGGGCATGCGGCGGCGGCGCGCTCCCGTTCGACTCGCGCGCGGCGCGGTAGCGCTCGAGCGCCTCGCCGTACAGTCCCTGTCGTGCGTACACATCGCCGAGGAGCGTCAGCCCCTCCGCCATGTCGGCGCCGCGCGCCAGCACACGGCTGATCTCCGCCGCCGCGCGATCCAGGAGCCCCTTCGACAGATAGTCGGCCGCCATCGCGTACGGCCGCTCGGGCACCGCACTCGGCTCCGGCGCCACAGGCTCCCGCGCCAGCCCAGTGAAGATCGAGTCGAGCAACCGCGGATCGAACGAGAAGTCCTCCACGGCGCCGTCCACGCGCTGCTCCTTCCCCAGATCCGGCGCGACCGAGAGATCGGGATCCTCGTACTCGACGTCGATCGCCAGCTCGAACTTCTGCGGCACGTAGAACGCATCGAGCTCGAGCGCACGCTTCGTCGCGCGCAGCGCACCCTCGAAGTCGCCGAGATTCGAGAGCGTGAAGCTCAGGTTGTAGTGCGCCTCCGCGTAGTCCGGCCGCGCCTGGATCGCGCGCCCGAACGCGTTGCGCGCCTCCTCGAACTGCTTGAGCTCCGCGGACACGAGCCCCACACCGTTCCACGCCACCGGCTGCTCCGGCTCGAGCGTCAACACCTGCCGATACGCCTCGAGACTCAACGTATGCCGCTTCGCCTTGAGCAGTAGGAGCGCGAGGTTGAGCCACGCCTTCACGAAGTCCGGCCGCACACGCAACGCGGCGCGGAACGCCTTGATCGCCGGCGCCGTCTCGCCGGCGTGAAAGTGCGCGACGCCGGCATTGTTGTGCGCGATCGCGTACTGCGGATCGAGCGCGAGTGCGCGCGCGTAGCTCGCCGACGCGTCCGCGTAGCGTCCGTTCTGATGCAGCGCGACGCCGCGCTCGCTCCACAGCTTCGGGCTCTCCGGCTGGATCGCGAGCACCTGCTCGTACAGCTCCAGCGCCGCGGCGGGATTCTTCGTCAACAGGTGGACTTCCGCCATCGCCTGCATCGCGAGGGCGCGGTCCGCCCCTCGCTCCAGCGCCATCCCGTACTCGCGCAGCGCTTCCGCGTAGTAGCCCTTCTGCCGATAGGCGAGTCCGAGGTTGAGGTGCGCGAGATGTCCCTCGCCCTCCACCTCCATGAGCTTCTGCTCGCGGCGCTCCTGACGCTGCGGCAGCATCTCCTCGTACTTCGCCGTGTTGTAGCGGTCGAGCGAGAGATTCGCCTGCGCCCGCGACAGCGAGGGGTTGAGCTGGATGGCGCGCTTCGTCGCCTGCCGCGCCTCCTCGTGCTTCCCGAGATCGCCGAGCACGAAGCCGAGTAGGTAGTGCGCGTCGGGATTGTCGGGGCTCAGCTCGATGGCATGGCGCAGCGCCGTCAACGCTTCCTCGTTCAGGCCGCGGTTGTACAGCACTTCGCCGATCGAGAAGTTGACGAGCGGACTGTTGGGATCGAGCGCGAGCGCGCGCTCGAACCACTCCTGCGCCTTGGCGAGATCGCCGCCGGCCTTCTCGGCCAGCCCGAGCTGTACGATCGCGCCCACGTCGTTCGGGTGATACTCCAGCAGCGCGGTGAACTCGGCCACCGCTTCGCGCGCATCGCCCAGCGCGGCATACGCCCGCCCGAGCTCCCAGCGCGCATCGCGGTCGGCCGGCTGCTGCCGCAGACGCTCGCGCAGCTCCGTGACGCGACGGTCGTAGTAGCCCGTGCTGAAGTACGCCACCTCGAGGTTGCGTTGCGCGACCTGCATCTTCGGATCCAGCTCCAGCGCCTGCGTGAACGCCGCCACCGCCTCCTCGTACATCCCCTTGTTGTAGTAGAGGACGCCGAGGTTGTTATGCGCCCCCGCATCCGACGGATCGATCCGCCGGGCGAACGACCGCAGAATCTCGCGGTCACGCTCCGATGCGAGAGTAGATGGCATGCTCAGGCGACACGGACCGCCCGCAGGATGGCGTGCAACGACGCCACATCCGGCAGCAGCAGGAAGAATCCGCGCAGGTGCTCCTGCATGTCTTCGAGGTAGAACTGCGTCTCGACGGCGAACACGAAATCGCGCTCGGTGCCGAACTGCATGTGCGCCGTCGTCAGCACCGCCGCGGACATGTCGACCACCAGGCTCGGCGGCGACGGGAGGAGCATGAGCCCCATGAAATCGCTGAGCGCGTTCATGTAGGCGCCGCTGAGAATGTTCCCGGCCTCGCGGATCGCCGACTGCTCCAGATCCCCGAGCTCGGCGTGCGAGCCCTTCTGTCGCCGCAGCATCATCTCCGCCAGACGAATCGCCGTGGGACGCGAAAAGACGAGCAGCGTGCGCCCGGTGAGATCGCCGAGCATGTGCATCATCACCGCGGCGATCGGCTCTTCACCGTCCTCGATCTGCGCGGGGATGTCCTCGAGCGACGCGATCGTGATGGTCGGCACGCTGATCATGATCTTGCTGCCGGTCATCTGCGACAACGCCGTGGCCGCGTGCCCCGCGCCAATGTTCGCGGTTTCGCGCAGCGCGTCGAGCTGCATGGTCTTGAGTTCCCGTAAATCGTCCGTCATTGCCGCTCCGCTAGAGGACAGTGCCCACGTCGACAATCAACGCCGGCGCGCCATCCGAGAGGATGGTGGCGCCACTGAAGAGCGGCACGCTCTCGCGCACCGCGTCGAACTGCTTCACCACGATGTCCTGCTGTCCCGTCAACGCATCGACGACGAGCCCCGTGCGCCGGTCGCCCGACTCCAACACGACCACCTGCGCGTACGGTCGGTCCACCGCGGGGAGCCGCACCAGCTCCCGGAAGCGCACCAGCGGCAGCACGTCGTCGCGCATCATCATCACCTCGCGCCCTTTCACCCGTCGCACCGCGGAGGGATCGAGCTCCACCGTCTCGGTGACGTAGGCCATCGGGACGGCGTACGTCTCGTCGTCCACGCCGGCGAGCAGCGCGCGCACGATGGCGAGCGTCACCGGCATGCGCGCGGTGACCGTCGTCCCGTGTCCCGGCGTGGAGCGGATCTCGACGGCGCCGCCCAGCGCGCGCACCCGCGTGATCACCGCATCGATCCCCACGCCGCGCCCCGAGAGGTCGGTCACGCGCTCCGCGGTCGTGAAGCCCGGGCGCGCGATGAGTCGCACCAGCTCGTCATCGCTCAGCTCGGTCCTCGCCGGCTCGACCAGCCCGTCGGCCTTCGCCCGCCGCAGCACGCGCGCGCGATCGATCCCCTTGCCGTCGTCGCGCACGCGGATCGTGACGGACGACCGCTCGCGCGCGACGCTCAGCGTGAGCTGTCCCCACGGCGGCTTCCCACTCGCCGTGCGCAGTTCCGGCGGCTCGATTCCGTGGTCGACCGCGTTTCGCAGCAGGTGCATCACGGGCTCGCCGATCTCGTCGAGCATCGAGCGGTCGAGCTCGATCTCCTGCCCCTCGATGGTGAATTCGATCTGCTTCCCGAGCGCGCGCGCCGCATCGCGCACGAGCCGCGGAAACCGGTCGAACACCTGCGCCACCGGCACCATGCGGCTCTGCATGATCTCGTCCTGCAGCTCGGCAATGAGACGCGACGCCTGTTCGACGGCATCCTCCAGCGCGGGATCGCCGATCGCGGATGCGAGC
>DASVCF010000082.1:0-52782 GCA_036381735.1 Gemmatimonadaceae bacterium
CCCCCGCAACTGTTCGGGCTCGCGCGACGAACGATCGAGACGCCGCTCCGGCTAACGCACGGTGTTCCCCACCCAGACCGAATCGAGCTGGCGCCCCGATCAGAATGACGACAAACTTGGATCAACCGCTAGATACAAGGCGGAACACGAGCGCTCGTGTGAGAGCGACCTGAGGAGGGAGCCGATGAAGATTCTGCTATGGAGTGCCGCGGTCGGGCTCGGGCTGTTCTCGGCACTCCACGTGTTCGTCACCTATGACCATTGGCACCAGGTCGGGCGGGTGCACGCGTCGGTGGTCATCCCGGCGCTCGTGGCGGTGCTCGCAGCTGGCCTTGCATTCTGGCTGGCGCGCCGGGCGAGTCGTGTGAAGCCGTCCGCCTAACGAGGCGTTGCACCGGGCGAGCGCGAACAGGCGACCATGTGCGAACCTGGCGAGCGCGTCTTCAAGCAAGCATCTTCGCGCTTGGTGAGCAAGCGCCCACCGGTGAACTCGGCGTTTGGCGCGCCAGAGTCTGACTGAGCGCGAGCTCACGAAACACCCCCGCCCTACTCGAATGGAGCGATCATGCGGACCGTGCTCGGAGTCGTCCTCGGCTATGCGCTCTTTGCTGTCTCGGCCGTTGCCCTGTTCCGGCTATCAGGGCACGATCCGCACGTCTCCGCATCATTCGCGTTCGAGTCCTTCACGATCGCCTATGGCATCCTGTTCGCCGGAGCCGCGGGGTATCTCGCCACCCTCGTCGTCGCTCGGCGGGACCTGCGCGCCGCAGGGATGGTCGCGGGGATCCTGGCCCTCGTGGCCTTCGTGTCGCTCGTGGCGCGCCCGGGGGCGGGGGCAATCTGGACGCAGCTGAGCGCGGTGGTCCTCTTCGCCCCGACGGTGGTGCTCGGCGGGTGGTGCCGACTCCGATACCATGCGCGGCGCTACAAGGCCGATCCCGGTGCGCCGCGCGCCTAACGAAGCGTTGCACCGGACGAGCGCGATGGGGCTGCCGTGTGAGAGCCCGGCAAGCGCATCGCAGTTCGATGATCTTCGCGCCTGGTGAACCGGCGCCCACCGGTGAACTTGGCGTTCGCCCGCCACACGCATGGCGACTGGGGAGGGTTCCATGGCACTGCGGCTCGCGACAATGACCGACGTCCCGGCCCTGAATGCGCTGATCACGACATCCGCGCGCGGGCTGAGCGCGGAGTTCTACACCCCCGCGCAAGTCCAGGCGTTGATCACGCACGTCTTCGGCGTGGACACGCAGCTCATCACAGATCGGACGTACTACGTCATCGACGCGCCAGGCGGGGCGACGGCCGCGGCTGGGGGGTGGAGTGGACGCCGGACGCTCTACGGCGGCGACCAGATGAAGGCGGGGGCCGCAGGCGACGCGCGGCTCGACCCCGCGTCCGAGCCGGCGCGTATCCGCGCGTTCTTTGTCCATCCGAGGTGGGCGCGGCGCGGGCTCGGGAGCAAGCTGTTCGCGGCGTGCGCCGATGCGGCGCGGGCGGCGGGGTTCGGCGCGTTCGAGCTCATGGCGACGCTCCCCGGCGAGCCCCTCTACCGCGCGCTCGGCTTCGCGGCGGTCAAGCGGGTGGAGGCGGCGTTGCCGGGCGGCGTGATGGTGCCCCTCGTGCAGATGGCCCGGCCGCTCGTCCCAGCGATCTAACGAAGCGTTGCACCCGACAAGCGCAGCTATGGATTGCGGCGGCTCCGCCGCCGCATCTTACTTTGTCCGCTCGCCGGTGAACTCGGCGTTTTTGTCCGCTCGCCGGTGAACGCGGCGTTACGCAGCGACGACGCCCTTCCTATGGAGAGTCGATGTGAGTCGAGGCCGCTCTTGGGTCGCAGGGCTTGTTGCTGTGTTTGGCGCCACCGGCGCAGCCGCCCTGTACCTCGCCGACAACGCGTGGTTCGGGGCCGGCGATCTGTGGGCGATGCTGTTCTGGTCGGTGCCCTTCGGCGTGCTCCTCGCGATCGTTATCGGTCCGCTGTCACGACGACTCGCGGCTGCGGCGACGCTGTGGCGCTATGGTGCACTCGTGCCACTTGCCGGCGTGCTCGGCTACCTCTGGACGGTTATCGTCGCGCTCGTGCTCGGGGGTTGGATTGGAGCGTTCAGTTTCCCGGTCCTTTTCTGCTGGGTAGCTGGCGGCTTGCTCGGCGGGGTCGTCGCCGCGTGGAGCGGTCGGCCACGCAGCTGGCCGGCCGCGCTGGTGCTCGGCGCGACCATCGCGCTAGCCCTGGGTCAGCTCAATGCTCACGCCCGTGCGCCGCAGCCGCGGATGCGGGTGATCGTAACGCCGGGGGCGACGGCTGCGGAGGTACAACGGGTCTGGACCGAGGTCCTCGGTCGGCCGACCGGCCCGTCCGGTGCGCACGACCTGTTGCCCGGCATCTCATCCGTGTCCGCCAGCGGCTATGAGGGGGAGAGCGCGGTGCTGACGGTCAGCTTTTGGAAGAGTACGAGCAAGCGGCAAAGAGACAGCCTGGTGGCGCTCATTCGTCGATCGCCGCTCGTCGCCCGAGTGGACTCGGTGACGCCGGAGGATACATCTGGCGTACGCCCGTCGGTCAGCTACTGAGTGGCCGCTCCCGAACGAAGGGTTGCACCGGACGAGCGCGGTAAGACGTCCATGTGAGAGCCCAGCGAGAACGTCGGTCAGCAACCATCATCGCGCCTGGCGAGTCGGTGCTTGCGGGTGAACTGGACATTAGACCGCGCAACCACCATCACCTCAGGGCGAGCGCATGAACCCCGAAGTCGACGCGCTGAAGCAGTTCTTCGCTGCGATCAATCGCAACGACATGCAGGCCATCACCAGGGACTTCGATCCACAGATTGTGCGCATCGAACCCGAGGGGTTTCCAACCGCTGGCACCTATCGTGGCATCGCGGCAGTGCAAGAGCATGTCCGGACGGGGCGCGGTACGTGGGCCGAAGGGAGCTGCGAGCCCGAGCAGTTCTTGATCAGGGGCGAGAAGGTCGTCGTCTACCTCCACGCGTGGGTGCGCCTGAAAGACGCCACCGAGTGGACGGGCGGTCGGTTTGCCGATGGCTTTGTGTTCCGCAACGGCAAGATCACCGAGTACCGCTCCTTCGGTGAACGAGGGCAAGCGCTCGAGTGGGCCGGCATCCAAGACCAGGAACTGTGGTGAGTCGCCCGCACGTAGCGGCAGCGTCGCGCCCCGCTCGGCCTGACGAATCGTCGCACCCGACAGGCGCCTGTTGACGGTGGCCGCTGTGCCGTCGCTCTCGTTGTGTCCGCTCGCGGGTTAGCTCGATGTCAGCCGTCGCGACACGCACCGCTCACGTCTGGATGAGCAACGTCCTCACTGCCGCGGACTCGAGCGAAGTGCCGATGTTGGTCGGTGAGGCCCGCCTCGGCGGTATCCCCACGGCCGTCGGACAATTCTCGTCGCTCCGCTCGCCGGGCCACGGCGAGCGAACCAGAGGCGCAGACTGCGCTGGCAAGGGCGAACGTGGGAGCGATCGCGATCACCTCACCCCAGTCCAGGGACGCGGCCGTGGCGAAGAGGGCCGAAAGCAGGAGACCGCCCATGGCCCCCCATCCCGCAAAGCGCGGCAGCGACATCTGATCAAAGCTGCGACGCCCCTCGGTCAGCGCGAGGAGCGCGGAGAATATGCCTCCGGCAATGAAACCGAGTACACCGAAGACGAGCGGGAACGGGGCATCGGCATTGAAGCCAAACACCCAACGCGGAATGAGGCCCGCAGCGGACCACGCTGCTGCCCACGTGAAGCCCATCCCGATTGCCCCGCGAACGCGTCGCAGCCACTTCCGCATGATCGCCTCCGACCCCAACAGTTCGTACCGCCACCCGCTCCCCGCAATCTAGCGTCAAGTCCTTTGCATTGCAAAGCATGAATCAGGAGGCGGGATTTACGAGCGCGCATTGCCGGTCTGACGAGCCCGTAACGCGGGCCGTGCGCGCGTTGGCGGTCCAGCCTTCGTTGACGCCTGCCGCCTGACCGCACGCCGGCGACATTGCGCGGGCGCCGTGCTTCAGGCACCACCTGGGGGCAGCCGGACCATATTCATAACGGGAGCCACGCTCGGGTCGCCAAGCTTGAAAGGCGGCTCGGACGGCCGCATTGTTCGCTCCCCACAATCGACATCGCTTCTCACATAGCACGTTGTCTCAACGGAGATCTGAGATAGTGAATCCAGCAAAGAACACGATTTGCCTCTGGTACGATCGAGATGCCGAGGACGCGGCTCGATTCTACGCCAACACCTTCCCCGATTCATTCGTCCGCGCGGTCCATCGGGCACCGGGGGACTTTCCGTCGGGGAAGAAGGGTGATGTGTTGACCGTCGAGTTCACGGTGATGGGGATCCCGTGCCTCGGGCTGAATGGTGGACCTGCGTTCATGCACAACGAAGCGTTCTCGTTTCAGGTGGCGACCGCCGACCAGGCCGAGACGGACCGCTACTGGAACGCGATCCTCGGCAACGGTGGTGAGGAGAGCGCGTGTGGCTGGTGTAAGGATAGATGGGGATTGTCCTGGCAGATTACGCCGATCGCCTTGACGCAGGCGATCACGGATCCCGATCCGGCTGCCGCCAAGCGCGCGTTCGATGCGATGATGCAGATGACGAAGATCGACATCGCCGCGATCGAGGCGGCGCGCCGCGGTTGAGGTTGTACCCCGGACGCGCGCATCATCGGAAGTTGAGATGGCGGGCGCTTCGCGCTCACTCTTCTGGCGTCCACTCGCCGGTGAATTCAGCGTTCGCCAGCTACGACCACTGGGGTTCTTCGTGCGTAGACTAACGCTGCTCCTTGGCGCACTCCTGCTCGTTGCCTGCGGCGAGCATCACTCGGGGCCGCGCACCGAAGCGGATCGCGGTGCCCGTCTCGCCGTACGCGATACCGTCCCGTGGACTGTGAGTGCCTCGGCCTACGGCCCGATCCGGATGGGGAGTGCGCGCGCGGCCGTCCTTGCCGTACTTGGCGCGCCACCCGTACGTGGCCAGGGGGCTCCGCAGGACGCCTGCGAGTATATGGGGATCCCGGACAGCCCGCTGGCGCGTGCGGTCCGGTTCATGGTGGTCGACGACACGGTCGTGCGCGTCGATGTGGATTCACTCCCGGTCGCCACGGTGTGGGGCGATCGCGTCGGCGATAGCGAGGGCGCCGTCATCGCCCGCCATGCGGGGCACGTGCGCGTCGAGCCGCACAAGTACACTGGCCCGGACGGTCACTACCTGATCGTTACAGCGGGCGACGATACGTTGCACCGCGTCGTGTTCGAGACCGATGGGCACCGCGTGACGGCGTATCGTGCCGGCCTGCGGCCGTATGTCGACTGGGTCGAGGGATGCTCGTGATCAGCATCGCCGCGCGAGTTGGCTAACGAAGCGTTGCACCGGACGAGCGCGGCGAGGCATTGCGGTTGACTGCCTGATCGACCACTCTATGCGTCGGCACGGTCGCGCTCGGATGCGTAACCGCTTGCCGCTGAACTGCAGCGTTGGGCCGGGCCATTCACACGATCGAAATGACACACGGAACTGAGACGCGGAACACTCACCTCTCGCGCGACGCGGTATTCGCCTGGGCGCGCGAGCTCTACGCCAACGCCGTCGACCACAAGGACGCCGACGGCTTCGCCGCCGCCTTCGCGCCGGACGCCTGGCTGCGCTTCGGCAACGCGGAGCCGGTGCTCGGCCGTGACGCCATCCGGACCGCCATCGCGCAGTTCTTCACCGCGTTCGTCGCGCTGCGGCACGAATCGCGGGGCGCATGGCTGGACGGCGACACGCTGTTCCTCGAGGCCGTCGTCACGTATACGCGACACGACCAGCGCCAGGTCTCGGTGCACGCCGTGACCATCTTCCGCTTGACGGGGCAGGCGTGCCCGGAGGGAGTGCGCCCGGTCGCCGAGGAGTGCCGGATCTACGTCGACCTCGCGCCGTTGTTCGCGCCTGCATCCTGACGAGGCCCGAGGCGGAGCGGGATGAGCTCCGGGCGCCGCGCGGATCTTTCGGCGCCCCTCCGCTCCTCACCCACCACTGCAACTCCGGACACCGCATGCCCCGCAGCAGCAACGCCAAGCGCACGCAGGCCCTGTTCTTCGAGGACCTGAAGGTGCAGCTGGAGTGGATCCGCGATCGGGCGGTCCGCGACATGACCGATCCCTCCGCGGATCTCATTGCGCGAACCGACGCCGACGCCTTCCGGCTCCTCCAGTCGAAGCTCTCGACGCCCGAGCTCGCCGACGCCCTGCGGCGCGCGCTCGACGAGGTGCTGGTGACTGCCTATCACTCGATGCTGGTCACCTTCGACGGCGGCACACAGCTCGCGGAGCACGCGCGGATCCGGATCGTGGACGACAAGGGGAAGAAGTTCGACGAGGGGCTGCACGAGCTGTTCATCGACTATCTGCTCGACGTGCGTGAGGGCGCAGGACAGAGCTGAGCCCATGGAGCGCAGATGCCGACATTGATCCCCCAGCCGATGGTCATCCAGGCCGCTGGGAACAAACCGAAGCACATCGAGGAATACGTCGGGCGCGCGAACACGCGGCATGCCGGAGTCAGCGTTGCGCGCATGGTCTCGCCGGAAGGGTGGCGCGAGCCGGGGCAGCGGCCGGAGTTCGAGGAGGTCACGGTCGTGCTGCGCGGGATGGTGCGCGTGGAGTACGAAGGCGGCGTGCTCGAGGTCCGGGCGGGCCAGGGCGTGGTGGCGCGTCCCGGCGAGTGGGTGCGCTACAGCACGCCCGAGCCCGGCGGGGCCGAGTACGTTGCGGTGTGCACCCCGGCCTTCTCGCCCGATACGGTCCATCGCGATTCCGACTGAGCGCGGCGGGACATCGAAACTGCGGCGGGGAGCGCGTGCCGCGACCGCGGCGCCGCTCGGCGTAGCGCACCAAGCGATGTGTCCATGATCCGGGATTACGAGCCGGAAGATCACGAAGAGCTCTCGAGGAGAGACTTGATTGCCGCCACGACCAGCGGGTGAACCTCGTGCGCTCGCGCTCACGGTGCTGCCGGAGCGTCTCGCGCTCTGCCGCTTTTCAGCGGACGACGCCGTGCCCGAGTGGACAGTCGAGGCGCGGGCGTTCCTGACGATCAGTCGCACGCCGACGGAGCTGTCGATCGTCAGCGACGAAGCGGCGGTCCCGCCGGGCGTGAGCGGGGAGCGCGGCTACCGGGCGCTGCGCGTCGAGGGGCCGTTGCCGTTGGAACTGGTGGGCGTGGTCGCTGCACTAGCGAGCCCGTTGGCCGCGGCCGGCGTGCCCATCTTCCCGATCGCGACGTACGACACCGATTACCTGCTCGTCCGCGAGGAGATGTTGGCGCGTGCCATCGCCGCCCTCGCGGCCGCGGGGTACCAGGTGACCGGCATGGCGCTCGATGGTCCTGCCTCCTGACCGCGCACCCCATGTCGATTCCGTCCGAGCTCCGTACGCCTCGCCTGCTCCTTCGACCCTGGCGCCCGGAAGACGCCGAACAGCTCGCGCCGATTCTGGTCCGCGACAACGATCACCTGGCGCCGTGGATCCCTGCAGCCGTCGCGACGCCGGCGAGTGGCCCGCAGCTCGCCGAGCGATTGTCGGCGTTCGCGGCGGACTTCGCGGCTGCGCGCTCCTGGCGGTTCGCGCTCCTCGACGTCGCGTCGAACGAGCTGCTGGGCGAGATCGATCTCTTCCCCCGCAACGCCACCGGACGTGTGCCGCTCGCGGAGGCGGATCGGGCGGAGGTGGGGTACTGGCTGCGCAGCGATCGCACAGGGAACGGCTTCGTCACCGAAGCGGTGCAGGCGGTGATCGATGCTGCAACCTGCGTCGGACGGTTCTCACACATCGAGATTCGCTGTGACGTGCGGAACGCGCGGAGCGCTGCGGTGCCCGCTCGGCTCGGTTTTCGTCGCGTGGACGATGAGACTTGGGGCCGGGAGTCCAGCGTAGGAGGCGGTGAGCTGTCCATCTGGATACTCCCGCTCGGGGAGACGCCGGCGTCGGACGTCTGACGAGTCATCGCGCTCGCTCGCACTCTCATCCGTGGCGATCTCTCACCCACGGCCATCGCACTAGCGGCTCCGGCACACAATGGCCATCGTACGGCGTGGCGGGCGTCGCCACGCCGTCCGGCTCTCGACAGGCACGCTTGCACGGAGCGCTTCCGCATGAGGAATGAATCCGGCATCTCCCGCGCTGCATCCGCTCAGCGTCAGCGTCAGCGTCGCGGCCGCACGCGACGTCGCGGCGCCGATGTCGAATCCAATGTCGAGGAAGCGGTGCCACTCACGCACGCGCAGCTCCGCGAGCTCGAGCGACGGATCAAGGACGCCGACAACCCGACCCGCTACCTGCTCGCGATCGTGTTGGCGCCGATGTTCGCGCTCTACTACAGCGTGAGCGAGGACAGCTACACGCTGAACGACGCGACTCGCGCGACGCTGTTCAAGCGACGGGCTGCCGCGGCGGCGATCAAGGAGCAGCTGGGGAACGGAGTCCGGCTCGTGCGCTGCCGAGTGGACGCGCGCGGCCGGCTCGTCGAGAGCTCGCTGCCCAAGCAGCACGCGCGCGCGGCACGGGCGTCGACATCGGGGAGGCGACAGGGGACGCGGGGGCGCCGCATCTAACGGCGGCGCATCGTCCGAGACGACGGCGCATCACGCGACACGCGCGGGCGTCGCGCGGAACGGCAATGCGCATCACGCTTCGGGCGATGCGCACTGCCGTGAGGCTCAGTCGCGGTACGGCGACTCGTCGTCGAGGTCGTCCCACGCATCGCCGCCGGCGTCTGCGGCCGTGACCGCGTCAGCGGGCGCGAGGGAGCGGGCGAGATCGACGAGCATCGGGCTCAGGTGGGCTCCGTAGCGGAGCAGGTTCGCGGCGCAGCTGCGTCGACCGAGGAGGAATGCCGCCGGTGCGAGATCGCGCTTGGCTGCGTTGCAGCCAGGGCAGGCGAGGACCAGGTTGTCGCGCCGGTCGTAGGCGGTCTGGCCGCGGCGCGGCGCCACGTGGTCGAGCGTCATCACCGACTCGGTGAATCGGCGGCCGCAGTAGGCGCAGACGGGACCGTGCTGCTCGAGCAACCAGCTCCGCGTCTCGACGTATGCGGCGCGGCCGGTCGGGTGCGAGGTCAGCTGCGGCGGCGGAGCGTACCCTCCACGGCGCGACCGGCGCCGAGAGCCCCGCGGTCGACTGGTTTTCGTGTGCTGCACCTCGCCGGGCGACTCATGCGTGTTGCGCTGAGGGCGCGGCGTCCGCTCGTGCACGTTGCGACGTGCGGCGGGAGGTGAAGCGTGTGTTGGCGCGGCGCGGGTCGGTGCGTCGCGGTACGGCGAATCGTGTGACAATCGAGACAAACGACGTTCTGCTGAACTGTGTAAGTGTTTGCTTGAAGACGGAGCACACATGGCTCACGTCACGGGCATCCGAGGGACCATCCCACGGGACCCGATCCGCACGACGAGCGCGGGGCATCGACCGGACCAGCAGGCGATCGCGAGCGATCACCGCGGACGAACCGGGTGCTCCGCAGCTCCATGCGGACTCTGAAATATACACCGTTGGTGCCTTATTTCGATACCCGGGGCGAGCCATCCGTTGGGGCGGGCCCCTCCCATGGACCGCGTCGTACGGACCAGACCGCGCACAGCGCCGGACCGGCGGTCCCGTGGACAGCGTCGCGCCGCACATCCATAGTTCTCTCTGACCGATCGGCATCGACTCCGCACCCCTCACACTCTCATGCATACGGCCAGAGCCACTCTCCTCCTCGCAGTCGCTGCCGCCCTCCCGGTGGCCGCCACCGCACAGCGCGCCGCGCAGCGGAATCCGCAGCGGGACAGCGCCCGCGACACGACCGCCGTCGCCGGCGCGGCGACCGCACCGGCGTCCACTACGCAGCAGCGCGTGGTCACGCACCACACCGCGACCATCGGCGGCCAGCGCATCGACTACGACGCGACCGTCGGCAACATCATCCTCCGCGACACCGCCGATCAGCCCATCGCGAGCATCTTCTACACCGCGTACACGCGGCGTGATGTTCGCGACACCACGCATCGACCCATCACCTTCGCCTACAACGGCGGCCCCGGATCGTCGTCCGTGTGGGTGCACATGGGCGCGTTCGGTCCGCGCCGCGTGGACATCCCCGACACCGCGCACGCGCCGCCGCCGCCCTACCACCTGGTCGACAACCAGTACAGCCTGCTCGACAAGACGGACCTCGTCTTCATCGATCCGGTGGGCACGGGGTTCAGCAAGCCGATCGGGAAGGGGAAGGGGAAGGACTTCTGGGGGGTGGACCAGGACGCGGCATCGCTCGCGCAGTTCGTGAGCCGCTACCTGAGCGAGAACGGGCGGTGGAACTCGCCGCGCTATCTCCTGGGCGAGAGCTACGGCACCACGCGCTCGGCGGCGCTCGTCAACTACCTGCAGACGCGCGACAACATGGACTTCAACGGCGTGATCCTCATGTCGGCCGTGCTGGACTTCCAGACCATCACGTTCGATCCGGGGAACGACGAGCCGTACATCATGTACCTGCCGTCGTACGCGGCGGTGGCGTGGTACCATCACGCGCTGCCGCAGCAGCCGGCGGAGCTGCGACCCTTCCTCAAGGAAGTGGAGCAGTTCGCGATCGGCGAGTATGCGCACGCGCTGATGCAGGGCTCGACGATCTCGCCGACCGAGCGGCAGAGCGTGCTCGCGAAGCTGCACCAGTACACGGGGCTCAGCACGGACTACCTGGACAAGGCCGATCTGCGGGTGGATGCGAGCGAGTTCGAGAAGGAGCTGCTGCGCGAGCACGGCGAAGTGGTGGGCCGCCTGGATGCGCGCTTCACCGGTCCCTCGGGCGATCTGCTCGCCGAGCGCGCGGGGTATGATCCGCAGTCGGCCGACATCAGCTCGGCGTACACGTCGCTGTTCAATCACTACCTGCACGACGAGCTGCACTTCGGGAAGGACATGCAGTACGCCATCAGCGGGCGCGTGCAGCCGTGGGATTGGAAGCACGGACAGACCCGCGGCTGGCCGGGGCATACGAACGTGGCCGTGGATCTCGCGGAGGCGGTGCAGTACAACACGCGGCTGCACGTGCTGCTCAACAGCGGGCTCTTCGATCTCGCGACGCCGTACTTCGCGGCGGAGTGGACGATGGATCACCTGGGGCTGCCGAAGGAGCTGCGGAGCCACATCATCGAGGCCGAGTACGATGCGGGGCACATGATGTACGTGCACCCGGCGTCGCTCGCGAAGCTCAAGCAGAACATCGCGGCGTTCATCGACAGCACGTCAGGCGTGCAGGCGGCGCGCACGACGGCGGACGGGGGGCGGTAAACGCTCGCATCCGTGTCATCCCGAGTGGAGCGAGAGATCTCCTCGTGACAGTCCAGATTCCTCGCTTTCGCTCGGAATGACAGCAGCCCGAGATCCCTCGCTCCGCTCGGGATGACAAGCCTGCGCTCGGGATGACACGCGGGATGACAGGTCGATCAAAGGGGTCAGGTTCATTGATCCGCACACGGATCAATGAACCTGACCCCTTTGATCTCACGATAGCGAAGCTGGTTCCCTTACAGTGCTTGGGCGAAGAGGAGACATCATGGTCAGTAAGGATTTCGTGGACGAGTACGCGCGGTACCGGCAGATCGGCGAGCGCGCCATGGCGCAGGTGCCCGATGAGGCACTCAATCAGGTGGTGGCGCCCGACGGTAACTCGATCGCGATGCTCGTGCATCACATCAGCGGCAACCTCATCTCGCGCTTCACGGATTTTCTGCATGCGGACGGGGAGAAGCCGTCGCGGCATCGGGACAGCGAGTTCGAGGAGCGCGTCTTCACGCGCGGCGAGGTCGAGGCGATGTGGAGCGCCGGCTGGGAGGTGGTGGAACACGAAGTGGGACGTCTCACGGACGCGGATCTGTCATCGACGGTGCGCATCCGCGGCCAGCCGCTGACGGTGCACCAGGCGCTCAGCCGGTCGGTGGCGCATACCGCGTATCACGTCGGTCAGATCGTGCTGTTGTCCCGTATGCTGGCCAGCGACGACTGGCGCTGGATCAGCATCCCCAAGGGGAAGTCGGAGGAGTACAACCAGAATCCGACGCGGGAGAAACGGCCCGGCTGATCCATGCTCGATTGCGTCGCGGCGTGCTGAGCCCGGACGTGCTGATCTCGCGCTCTGGATCGTCTCTGAACGAGAGGTGCGTTCGTGCCCGCATCCCGGCACTCTGGGACACGGTGCACCATCAACCAACCTGGAGGAGATGCGCGTGGCCGCGTTCGAATACGAGATCCTGATCGGGAAGAACGAGCCGGAAGCCGCCGGCGGCGTGGACTGGTATCTGGCGAGCGACATGCGGCAGTCCGTCGGTCATCATCTGCCCGCCATCCTGAACGCGCTCGGCGCGGAGGGGTGGGAGGTCGTCGCGGTGGCCGATATCGGCTTCGACGCGCGCGCCGAGATCATCCTGAAGCGGAAGGCGTGAGCGGGACGCGTACGGCGTCAGTCCACGTCGTGTCGATGGGCGCCGTGTGATGGTCGGAAATGGCGCCATCGCGTGGGGTGTCGCTACGAGGTGTCGGCCGCGTGCAACATGGAGCGCGCGCAGGGCTCGCCTGGAGCACCAGGGGCGCCCGCGCGGGTGCAACGGCGTGGCCTCCGCGCGTCGGCCTCACGTCCCCCCTCCCTGATCAGTGGCACATTTGGTGAATGCAACTCCGTGCGACCGATGCGAGGGAGCACGGATGGGGCGACGGCCGATGGAGCACGATCTCGATCGTGGTCTCACTGGCGGCCGTCTCCGTGCTCGGGTCACGAGTGACACTCGCGATGTGGCGAGTCAACGATACCCGAGGGCCATTTGGTCAAAACGGGTGGTGTGGGTGCAGGTGGTTTGGGTGTGTTCGGCGGCGGAGCCGTCTGCTCCGCGGCCACCGAGAGCTATTGTGGTCATGAACACGGTAACCGAAGGACAGGTGCATGAGCGCGGTCCTCGGCGTGTTCGATACCGTTGCCGGCTTGACGCCGCCTCGGCGCGCGGCGTCGATGCTCGCCGCCATGGCGCGGCGTGGCGCGGAGTCGCGGTGCATCCACTGTGATGGCTCGGCACTGCTCGGTGCGTCGCGCTTCGCGTGGGAGCTGGATCCAGGGTTCGCCGGCCCTGCGCTGATCGCCCGCGACGACGCGCTCGTGGTTGCGGCCGATGCGACGCTCTACTACCGGCACGCCCTGAAGCGCCGACTCCGCGCGCGCGGTGTTCGCGTGTGCGGCGAGACTCCGGGTGATCTGATCCTCGCCGCCTATCGCGCATGGGGCACCGAGTGCCCGCGATACCTGGAGGGCGACTTCGCGTTCGTGCTGTGGGATGCGCGCACGCACACCGTGTTCGCGGCGCGCGACTTCGCCGGGAAGCGTCCACTCTTTCACGCGCGCATCGGCGGCTCGCTCGTCATCGCGTCCGAGATCGCGGGCATCCTCGCGCATCCCGAGTGCTCACGCGACCTGAATGTCGCCGTGATCGCCGAGGAGGCGGCGGTGCTCACGGGCTCGCGCGACGAGACCTGCTGGCGCGCGGTGCGGCGTCTGGCACCCGGCCACTCGCTGACGTGGCGCGTGGGGGGGGCGGTGCGCACGACGGCGCACTGGACGCCGCCGGTGTTCCGGGATCGCGGGGGCGAGCCGTTCGATGCGGCCGCCGAAGAGCTGCGCGCGCGGCTCGGCGACGCGGTGCGCGAGCGATTCAGTCCGAGCGGCCGCACGGTGGTGTGCCTGAGCGGCGGGTGGGATTCACCCGCCGTGTACGCCGCGGGCAGAGATGCGATGCGTGATGTGCGCGATGAATGCTCGCTCGATGCCGTGTCGGTGAGCTTCCCGCCCGGCGATCCGGGGCGCGAAGACGAATTGATCGAGCGGATCCTCGGCCACTGGAACGCGGAGCCGGCGTGGATCCGCTCCGACGACATTCCGCCGCTCGATCGCCTGGCCGAGCGCGCGGCGGAGCGCGACGAGCCGTTCCCGCATCCGTTCGAGATGATGAACCGCGCGATGGCCGCGGCCGCGCGTGCTCGTGGCGCGCGCGTGATGCTCGACGGGAACGGAGGCGATCTGCTCTTCGCCGTCTCGAGCATCTATCTGCTCGACCTGTTCCGCAGTGGACGGTGGATGGCGCTCACGAAGGCATGGCGCGCGCAGGGCGGTGGTGGCGTGCGCGCACTCGCCAGCGAGGTGATGCTGCCCGCGCTCCCAGGAGGGTTGCGTCGGGTGATGGCCGCGGCCCGTCGAGATGCGACGTTCCAGCCCACCGGCTTCGAGCGCGTGCCTCCGGTGTGGCTCCGCACGGACTTTCTGAAGACACACGACATTCTCGAGCGTGAGCGGCAGCACGTACCGCGCTATCCGGGGCGGAGTCTCGCGGCGCGGGAGACGGCGTGGGAGCTCACGCGGCCGGTGCTTGGTCGCATGGCATCGTACTTCAGTGCGTTCGCGCTGGAGGCGGGCGTCGAGCTCCGTTCGCCGTTGTGCGATGCGCGGCTGGTGCGCTTCGCGGCGACGCGTCCCGTGTCCGACCGCCGATCGGCGCGCGAGACGAAGCGGCTGCTGCGCCGCGCGATGACCGGACTGCTCCCGGCCGATGTACTCGCGCCGCGCGCGCATCGCACGGGGGTGCCGAGCCAGTATCTGACGAGTGCGGTGCACGCGCTGGCCGCGCGCACGCCGCGCGAGCAGTTGCGCACGCCGTTGCTCGCGGAGATAGGCATCGTCGATCCCGCCGCAGTGGAGCGCGCGTGGGCCGAGTGCCTGCGGTCGCGAAGCTCACGGCTCACCATCGCGCTGCTGGTCACCCTCGAGGTGGAGCAGTGGGTGCGCGCACACGCGTTCGCCGGGCGTGCGACGCGGTCCGCACCGACTCCGGTTGCGGTGCAGCTATCGACCACGAATTAGCAGGACCCGCACGTGTGCGCGGCCGTGGTGGCTGCGCCGTTTCCGGGCGACGATCAGCCCGGGAGATTTTCCCGAGGAGGAAGTAGCCATGTATCGGAAGCCGATGGTGGACCGGTTCGGCACGCTGCGCGAGCTGACCCAGGCTGGCTGGGGCTCGAAGCCGGATGCGGGGACGGATCTCGCGGCGGCGTTCGGGTGCGAGAGCCATGCAGCGCCGGGCTCGAGCGCGGCGTGTAGTGGCGCCAGCCACTCATGATGTCGAAAGCGCGGGAGATCCGCCGCTGGGTCTCCCGCGCTCAACAAGGTGTGCTACGACGTACGGATCTGAGCGACGCAGAATGTCGTTCCGAGCGCAGCGAGGAATCTTGCCGATAGAACGAGATCCCTCGCTGCGCTCGGGATGACAGCCGCTGCGCTCGGGATGACAGCCGCTGCGCTCGGGATGACAACCGCTGCGCTCGGGATGACACATCGGGCAGCGACTACCGCGTCGATGCCGACGTGACCCCCGACAGATCGATCATCCCGATCCGCCCCACGCCGCTCTCCGCGAGCCACAAGCGATGCCGCGGCATGTCGCTCGCGATGTTCCGCACGACGGAACCCTTCGTGGGAATCTCGACCGTCTGCATCTGCGCTGTCTTCGGATCGAACGCCACCATCATCCCCGTGCGCGACTCGTTGAGCCAGATGCGCCCATCCGATCCGATCGCGATGCCATAGGGCCGGCTGTTCTCGCTCGGCGTCGCCCACTCGCGCATGGCGTGCGTCTTTGGGTCGAGCATGCCGAGCTTGCCGCGCGCGTAGTCGGTGTACCACACGCGGCCGTCCTGATCGACGACGAGGCGACGAGGGCGCGCGCCGCTCTCGGGGAGCGGGATCTCGTGGATCGCGCCGGTGGCCGCGACGACGTGGGCGAGCTTGTTCGTACCGAAGAGCGCCGCCCAGATGCCGCCATCCGGCGCGTTGACGAGACCGTACGGGTGCGCGCGCGGCGTGGCGACGGGGAAGATCTTCACGTTGCCCGTGGCGGGATCGAGCTCGCCGATGAGGTTGGACCGCTGCGCGGTGAACCAGATCTTCCCGTCGTGCACGAGTGGCGTGTGCGGATCCTGCGCCTCGCTCGGCAGCACGTATTCCTTGATCTTCCCCGTGCGCGGATCGAGTCGGCCGATGCGGCCGTTCACGTTCGCCGTGTACCATACCATGCCATCGGGCGCGACGACGATGCCGTGCGGGCCGGAGCCGGGTGTGGGCGTCGGATAATCGATGATCTTCCCGCTCTTCGGATCGAGGCGGCCGATGTAGCTGTTCGCCTGATCGGTGTACCAGACGGTGCCGTCCGCGCCGACGGCGGGATCGTGCGGGAAAGCGCTGGGGCGCGGGATCGGATATTCGACGACGCTGAGCGCGGGCGCCGAGCGGACGGTGTCACGCTCGGCGATCGTCGGGATGCGGGACGTGATCGGTGCGAGGCCGGGCGCGATCAGCCCTGCGCACACGACACACGTGGCGGCGGATGCGAAACGTGCGCGCCGGGGACGCCGAAGGTTCATCGTCATACGCTCCCTCCGAGGTGCATGACTGGCGCAACGGGTCTCAACGACAATGTGCGATGGCGGCACGCGGCGGGCCAGTCCGCACTGGCGGGCGAGCGGGGGCGGTGGACCGGAGCGACTGACGGAGCAATCGACGGGAGCAATCCACGGGAGCAATCGATGGTCGCTCCGGCTGCTGCCGGCCGGCCGCTACCAACTCAACCGGCCGCGACCAACCGGTAGTAACCGGCCGCTTCCAACCGGCCGATCAGGATTTACGCGACGTCTTTCGCCCCTGACGCTCGCGCTGTTCATCGTCCGGCACGACGCCGAGCGCCGTCGCGAGATCGATCTGGTGATCCTGCTCCTGTCGCACGATCTCCTGCAACACTTCCGCGAGCGCGAACTCGCCCAGCTCTTCGGCCTGCCGGATCCGCTCGCGATAGTTATGGATGGTCGCGTCCTCCGCGCGCAGGTCGATCCACAACATCTCCTCGTTGTCCTCGGAGACCTGCACCGCCTCGGGCTCGTGCACAGGGTAGGCGCCGAAATAGTCGAGCTGCCGCGAGACGGCCAGCGCGTGATCCAGCTCCTGGTGGGCGTGCTCCTGCAGCTGGTCGGCGATGTTCATGTAGCGCGCGGTGTCGAGCTTCTGGCTGAAGATCACGTACTGGATGATGGCCCGGTACTCGCGGGCGAGATCCTCTTGCAGCCCCTGGATGAGCTGGTCCTTGGTGACGGTCGGTTGAGTTGCGGTCGCAGCCATACGGTCCTCTCGATGGATGAAAAGGAGATGCGCATCCGGGACCATTGCAGCAGGAACCTTGCCCGGGGTGGAGGCGCGAGTACGGATGCCTGCAGCCTGGCGCGCCGCGCGGAGGATCGGCATCGTACGACGGAACGGCCGCATCTCGCTCGTCCGTCGGTCATACCTTCCGGAGGATGACGTCATGCCCTTCGACGATCTCCCAGCCACGTCATTCCGCAACACGACGATCTTCACCGTGCTCGCCGACCGCGCGCGTCTCGCGACGGACGGCCGCCTGGTTGCCTACGCCGGCGCCGGGATCCTCGGCATCGGCGTCGTGCTGATCATGCATCCGGCGTGGTGGCTCCTCATCCTCCCGTGCCTCGCGTTCAGCGCGTTCGGCATCTGGGGGATCGCGGACCGCATCGTCGCGGAGCGCGCGGCCGAGTGGGGCACGAGTGCGGAGCGTCACATGAGGATCGCGCTGCTGCGCGGTGTGAAGCGCGGGGCCGTGGTGATCGGCACGCTCGCCGGGATCGGAACGTTCCTCGCCGGTGTTGGACTCGTGGTCGGGAGCTGGACGCTGTGAGCCACTTCGTCGAGGAGACGTGATGCAACGGTACGCATTCCTGGTGGAGAGCTATCGCACGGAGCGCTTGAAGACGTTGAGCGTCTGGTCGCTCGTGCCCGAGACGCAGATGGAGTTCCGCCCCGAGCCGCGCGCGCGGACGCCGCACGAGCACATGGTGCATCAGTGCGTGAGCGAGGACACGTGGATGCGCACGATGCTGGGCATCGACACCGGCCTCGCGCCGCTCCCCGGCCGCGAGACGCGACTCGACTTTCTCCGCCACTACGCCGACGCGTCGGCGCGCCGGCTCGCGCTCCTCGAGCAGATGCCGGACGAGTGGTTCGAGGCATCGACGACGTTCTTCGATGCCGAGCGCTCGCGCGCGTGGGTGCTTACGCGGCGCATGACGCACTCGGCGCATCATCGCGGGCAGCTCACGACGTATCTACGGCTGTTCGGCGTCGATCTCTATTCCACGTACGGGCCGACGGCGGACACGGGCGGACTCTTTCAGCACCATGCGCCGGTGATCTATCGCTACCCGAACGTGACGGCGCTCCTCGAGGGTGAAGCGGCGGGGGGCGTGTTCCCACCGCTGCCTGGACCGGGCGAGCACAGCCCCACGGAGCGACCGGACGCGAGCGCGACGTCACGGTGAGACGTCTGGAGCGCTGCGGGGTATAATTCCGCATGACACACAAGGTGATCACACTCAACGTCCGCAATCGCGCGGGTGCGATCGCGCTGGCCGCCATGGCGGTGGCGCTCGGCGGGGCGCTGCTCGCGTTCGGGCTGTTGCTGCTCGCGGGGCTGGCCGCAGCGGGCGCGGTCGTCGGCGCGGGGGTGATGCTCTATCACAAGCTCACCGGGCGGTGGCCGGGGCGGTTCACCGCCACTCACTCCTACCGTGCGACGCTCGATCCGACGCAGGAAGTGTTTCCGCCGACTCGTGCGGAGCGCCAGCTGCCGGATTCACAGACCGAGTAGGCGGATTCGGCGCGAGCATTGGACTCGGCCCCGACGCTCACGAAGGGGGGAGCGCTCCCCAGTCAGGGAAGTTCTCGGCTATGTCTGGCGTCTGCGTGATGTTGGTCGGCTGCGTGCCGTCCGCGTTCATCACGAAGATGTCGTCGGCGCTGATGAACGCGATTCTGGTTCCATCGGGCGACCACGTCGGCAGACCGGCGCCTGCGGCGAGCGATGTGAGCTGCGCGTAGCCGGTACCGTCCACATTGACCACCGCGATCTGCGTGACGCCGGACACCTGCGTGTGGAACGCCAGGCGGGTGCCGTCGGGCGACCAGTATGGCGGATACGGACTCGACACGTTGTCTGCCACCGTCCGATCACCGGTGCCATCCCCCCGCATCACGTGGAGCTCGTAGCCGCCGCTGGGCATCTGCCTGTTGAACGCGATCTCGTCGGCGGTGGGCGACCACGCGGGGGCCACGTCTCCGTAGGCGCTGTGCGTGAGCAACCGGAGGTTGGCGCCGGTGGCATCCACGACACCGATGGACCCCATGCCTGATGAATCGTTCGTGAAGGCGATCCGGCGACCGTCGGGGGACCAGGTGGGCTGATAGTTCGTCGCTCCGCTCGGGGTGAGCTGCGTGATCGCTCCGCCGGCTGTGCTCACGACGCTGATCACGGTCGCGATCTTTACTCCGAACGCCGTGCCCGTTACCTGATATTGCGTGAACGCCATCCGTGATCCATCTGGTGACCAGGCGGGGCCGAACGCGAGCCCGGTCGCGATCGTGTTCAGGTTCGAGCCGTGCCGGTCGATCACGTCCACTTGATAATCGTCCGGCGTCGCCGCGCTCATCGCGATCCAGGCGCCATCCCGCGACCAGACCCCAGCATAGTCACTCGGGCGGATTGGCGGGGCGGGAATGGCCGAGAGATTCGTTCCGTCGGCATTCACGGTGTACAGTTGCCGGGTGGTGCCCGTCCAGCGTCCGAACAAGATCTGCCCGTTCTTCCGCAGCAGCCTGGACCTCGCGTCCGTCGGGCTTCCGCACGAGCCGAGCGAGACGGCGAGGGCGCCGAGGAGGAGGATGTGGAGCGCGCGCTGCGAGCGACGGGGTGCGGCCACGATGCTCTCCGTATTCGAGTGCGGATGATGTAGTCGTCCCCGTGCATCGGGCGCAAGGCGTGGCTCAGGAACCGTCGTGCAGGAGGAGGATCGCCATGACGACGGAACGGGACGTCCGGAGCTCGGACCCGGTGTCCGCGACGATCTGCGCGCCGAACGTATCGACGGCGCGCAGCCATGCGTCGTCGTCCAGATCCGAGCGCACGAGCTCCTCGAGCATCCGCTCGGCGCCGATGCCGTAGCGGGACGTGACGACGCGCTGCGCTCGCGAGACGAGCGGAGCGAGCATCGCACGGCGGTGATGCGGCGCCCGGGCGGAAATGGCGGCGATCCGTCGCATGGCCGCGTGGCGAGCGCGTGCGCCGAGCGGCGTGTCGCGCCCGGCCGCGGCTGCCGCGGCTGCGTGTATGCACCATCGCTCGATCATCGCGAGCGCGCGGGTGCACGCCTCGTCCGGCGCGGGCCTGGCATCCGACGATACGTCGTCGCCGTGTCCGGCGCGCACCGCCGCGAGCACCGTCGATGGCGCGCGGGTCACGCGGTCGCCGTCGAGTGCGGCCACGAGGACCGGCGCTCCGCGGTGGCGCAGCAGGGCGAGGACGCCGCGATGCTCGGAGCGAACCGCGGCGGCATGGAGCGGCGTGTCTGCACGGACATACTTCGGCTGTCCATACACATCCGGCTGTCCGCGCGCGGCCGCTTGCCCGTGCGTGGCCGCTTGACCGTCTACTCGACCGTCCGTGTCCGCCCAGCCAGCCAGCGCCTGGTACAGCAGCTCGATCGTTCGTGCGGCACTCGGATCGTCAGGGGGCCGCTCCTCGCCGTCGTCTCCGCCGCGTATGGTCGCTGCCACGAGATCGCTCGTGCTCGGCAGGAGCGTGTGCGGCATGCCGATCACGCGCCCGGCGACGCGCAGCTTCGCACGCAATCGCGCCTCCACGTGCATCAGCGATTCGGTTGCGACCGGTGGCGCGAAGACATACACCGCCGTGCGTGCATGGCGAGCGCCGATCCGGCGCGAGCGCCCAACTCGCTGCTCGAGACGCGCTGGCGTCCACGGTAGATCGAGGTGCACGACCACCGAGGCGTCCTGCAGATTCAGTCCTTCGCTCAACACATCGGTGGCGAGCAGGAGCTCGATGCGCTCGGCGACGCGCGGCACCGGCGCGTGCGACGCGTGGGGCGCGAATCGCGCGATGGCCTCGCGACGCGAGAGCGTCCCGCCCGCAACGCGCGCGCCGGATGCCGTGAGCGCGGCAACCCCTGGCGCACGGCGGAGCCGCTCGAACAGCGCGCGCACGGTCTCGGCGTATTGCGTGAAGGCGACGACCTTCTCGCCGGGATGTGCGGCGCGGATGGCCGTGAGTCGTTCAGCACGCACCGCATCGAGATCGGGCGAGCGTCGAAGCATGGCGAGCAGTGCTCGTACCGCGTGCTCGTGCGCGCGCACCGCTGCGAGCAGATCCGACGCGCGCGCGTGCTCGTTCAGGGCGATGAGCTCCGGGAACGCGAGCTGCACCGCATCGCCCGTGAAGGCCCAGCTGGCGAGCTCGGAACGCGACGGGTACCGACCGCTCTCGAGCGCGGCGCCAAGTGCTGCGGCGCGGGCCAGGCGTCGCCGGAGCGCGGCGGCGAGCGCGCCCTGGCTGGATGCCCACTGTCGCATCAGCGACCAGACGAGGAGCGCGCCACCATCACCGCCGTCGCTCGACGGGATCGGAGGCGGGAGCGCGAAGATCGCCTCGAGGAGCGCATCGTCGTTCCCGATCTCGAGGCGTCGCGGCGGCGTCGCCGTGGGAAGCGACGCCGAGTCGCGCACGTCGTGCCGCTCGCGTCGGACGATGCAGCGCGCGAGGTAGGCGTCGTCCATCGTCCACGCGTGCGCGCCAAGGAAGAGTGCGAAGAGCGCGCAGAGATCGCGGCGTGTGTTGTGGATGGGCGTTGCTGAAAGAAGGAGCACACGCGCCGGGCGCGCGAGCTCGGCCAGCCGCGCATAGCGGCGCGTGCTCGACGTGCGGGCGTGATGCGCTTCGTCGAGCACGAGGAAATCGAAGTGACCGTCCGGGGCGTGGCCGCGGCTGAGCATCGAGTACGACGTGAGCTCGGCGCGGACCGCGGTTGCGCGCAGCGCGTCGACCCACATGGAGCGGAGTGATGCGGGCGCGACGATGAGCGGGCGCGTTGCGTCGCGTGCGAGCGCCGCTGCGACGTACGTCTTCCCGAGCCCGGCGTCATCGGCCAGGAGGGCGCCGCCGAATTCCTGCATGACCGTGCGAAGGCGCGCGACGGCAACGCGCTGATGTGGGCGCAGCGTCACCGTGCCGACGGTCATCGACGAACTCGATCCCACGCGGCCGGGCGTGCCGGCAGCGCGTCCGTCGCCATCCGATGCATCCCCGTCGAGCACTGCGCGAGCAATCATGCGGCGCACGTCCGCCGCGCTCGACCAGACTATTGATTGCTCCATGCGATCAGCGGTGCGACGTCCGTGGGCCGCACGCGATACGCGTGGAGCGCAGCGTCGAGCAGCTCCGTATCGCTCACCTCATCGCCGCGCCTCGCGCGCTCCGCGAGCGGAGCGAGGAGGCGACGCGCGACGGACCAGTGGCGCGGCACGGGGAGCAGGGCGACGGTCCACGCGAGGTAACGCTTGTAGCCGCCACGCGCGGGCTCGGCGAGCATGTGCAGCCATGCGGCCGCGAGCGGGGAGTTGAGCAGCGCGGCGAACGCCGATGCGTCCGTGAGGTCGCGGCAGGGGAGCACGTAGCAGCTGTTGAGGGCAATGGTGGAATCGCCGGCGGGGAGCACGAGCGCACGAGGGGCGCGTCCGAAGTCGGCCCACACGACGCGCGGTGCGCTCGATGACGCGGTCGCCGTGCGAAAGAGTGCCCACCATGGCGCGCGGCCGTGCGCGTCCGAGCGGGCCGCGAGCACGCGCTGCCAGTGTGTGAGCCATCGCTCGGCGTGCGTGGGAAGCTGTGGGATGGGCGCGCCGTCGTCGCCGTGCGTCCAGATCAGACATTCGTCACTCGGCGCACGCGTCCAGCGCGCGATGTGCTCGCCGCGCAGCAGCGGGCGCAGCAGCGCATGCTCGATGCACCCGATGCGAGGGCCGCTCTGGATGGTCGCGAGCCCGTGCTCGGCGATGACGGGAGCGTGCGCGTGCACCACGATGCTCGCGTCGGCGCGCATGCCGTCGGTCGCGCTCCCGATGTCCGCACCTCCGACATCCGGGCGGTCGATGACACGCACTGCGAACGCTTCGTTGCATCCGCACTTGATGCCGAGGCACGGGCGACCGAGCGCGCTCTCGGACAGTGGAGTCCCGGCGCGCACGAGCCGGTCGAACGCCGCGCGGACTTCGGCGGGCGCGGCGAGCCAGGGGCTCGCGGCATCGGCGTCGAGCGCGAGGGCATCTGGTTCGATCCGCCAGTGCAGGGCGTGGTCCTTTCGGTGCAGCGTGACCGCGATCGTCGGAGACGCGCCGTTCGTGCGGGCCGTTCGCTGATCACCGTCCGCACGCTGCGCCACGAGGAGCGACGGATACACGGCTGCATCGAACGCAGGCGGCGCATCCGACCAGTCCTCGAGCGCCGTCACATGCGCGCGCTCGTGCAGCAGTCGACGCACGCCGCCGCCCGCGAGCGAGCGCCACAGTTTGGCGGGAAGGAGGAGCGCGAGCGTCCCCCCGGGACGGAGCAGCGCGAGCGACCGCTCCACGAAGAGCGAGGCGAGATCCACCTGCGCCGCGAACCCCGCTCCGGCCTGCGCCGCCGCCGCGCCGCGCTGCCATGCCGCTCCGGAAAACACGGCGTAGCGCGCGCGCAGCCGGGCGCGGAGCGGACCGGGAATCCGATGCAAGCGCACCCACGGCGGATTGCCAATGACGACGTCGAAGCCGGCGGCCGCCGCGGCATCGGGGAAATGCGTGACGAACGCGAACGGCAGCGCGCCGCCGTCGATCAGCGCGCGTCGCGCGGCGCGCAGCTCGCGGGCGCGGAGCCGAGCGTCGTCGAGCAATGCACGTTCGGCGCTCGCCGCGCGCCGGCGTTCGCCGAACAGATCGCGGCCGCGCAGGACCGCGAGCAGATCGCGTCGGCGCGCGGCGTTCCGCTCGAGCTCGGTGTCGAGATGCGCGAGTGCGAGCGCGCGCTCCTCGCGGTCCAGCGCACGTTCCAGCGTCCGCTTGCGCGCACCGCTCGCGCGGGCATAGCGTGCGCGGAGCTGGGCGAGCCGGGCGCTGCCCCGGGGCGGGAGCCCGTCGCCGAAGGCGGCGCCCGCGAGCGAATCGCCCACGCGAATGTGCCGGTCGAGGTTGGGAAGCGGCACCACCGCGAGCGGATCGCGCTCGTCGCTCTCGATCACGACAGAGAGCCAGAGCCGCAGCTCGCACAGCCACACCGCAGTGCGATTGATGTCCACACCGAAAATGGAGCGCGTGAGCAGTTCGCGACGAATCGCGGCGATGGGGCGCGCGTCGCCGAGCCGCGCGGCGAGCGACGCGAGCTCCTCGAGCGTGTGGACGAGAAAGGCGCCGGAGCCGCAGGCGGGGTCGAGCACGCGAAGGCCGGCGATGCGCGCGTGCAGAAGTCGCGCGACCGGTCCGTCGATGCGTTCGCCACGCAGTGCGGCTTCTACCTGACCCGCGTCCACGCCGGTCCCGGTGAGTGCATCGCGGAGCGCGGCGCGCGCCACGCTCGCCACCAGCGTCTGCGGCGTGTAGAACGCACCGCTGATGCGGCGCTCACGGGCCGCCATCAACGATTCGAATGCCCGCCCGAGCATCTCCGGATCGATCGCCGCCTCCGACCACGTGGTGCTGTCCTCGCGCGCGGTGAAGCGGAAGCGCGTGAGCAGCTCGCCGAACACGAGACCGAACGCATCATCGGAGAATCGGACGGCGCGCACACGCGTCTCCAGCGCGCTGCGCGCGAAGAGTCCGCCGTTGAGAAAGGGCACGCGCCCGAACGCCCGCGCCGCGGCCGCGCGCGCGCTCGGCGGCGTGTTCAACGTCCCGAAGCAGAGCGGCAGCAGCACTCGGCGATGATAGCCGCCGCCCACCGCCATGCACTCCTCGAAGCCGTGCTCCAGAAAGCGGCGATTGCCATCCAGCCACCCCTTGCTCTCGAGAAACGAGAGAAAGAGCAGACGCGAGACGTGCAGCAGGGCGAGCTCCTGGCAGTCGTCGCGGGGCGCACGCGCGGATGCTTCATCCGCCAGCTCGCCGACCACGCGCTCGAGCGTGCGATAGAAGCGGCGCGTGAGTGCCTCGCGCCCCAGGATCTCGAGCCATTGCGCGTGCGTGAGGACATCCGACGTGCTTCCCGCCGATGCGAGCGCGCACACGGTTTCCGCATCGCTCGCCACGACACGCGCGCGGTCCACCATGAGCGCGGCGATGCGCGGCCGGTTGCGATCGGGCATCCAGCTCGCGATGGCGAGCCCGTCACCGTCCGGCTGCGTGGCGATGACGAGCCAGCACAGGTGCGGGGCGTGCGACGTGAGTCGCGCGGCAATGGCGGCGATCGTATCGCGCAGCGCGGATGTGCCCGGACACGCGCAGAGCAGCGCGCGGAGCGTGCCGTCGCCGCGGACGATGCGCGCGTCGTGCACGAGCGCATGGATGCCGAGGCCGTCGCGCACCTCGCGGTCGAGCGGGAGGGGTGTGTCGCCGAAGCCCAGCGCGGCGGCGAGCGGCGCGAGCGCATCGACGCCGGTGGCGTGCGCGAGCAGCGTGGCTGCGGTCTTGAGCGAGAGCACGCGCCGACGTTACAAACCGTCGGCGCACTCCCCGTCATCGTCGTTACGCGGATGGTGTCATACGGCTTCCGATGCGATACTCGCGTCCCTTCCACTCCACGCGGCGCCCGCGCGCAACGGCTCGCACGATGATGTAGAGCAGGACCGCCGCGCCGAGCGGGAACGCGAGCGCGTACGCCGGCGAGAGGCGGAGCACGCCGGCGTACACGAGCACCCACCACGCGAGCATCGCGGCGGTCGCGATCGCGGCCCAGAGCGCGACACCGCTCCCGACGAGACCGAGTGCCGCCGCGATGAGCGCGAGCGGCGGCGCCAGCATTATCACCGGTGCGGCGACGAGCAGCAGCGGGAGGAGCGCGCGCCCGACACGACCGCCCGGCGTCGCGTCGACGCCGCCCGCGTAGACGTTCTTCATCCACCCGTGCACGAGCTCTCCGAGCGAGGTGTACATGCGCGTGGAGAGCTGGTTCAGTCCGGCGATCAGCTCCGTCCTTTTCCCGCGCGCGAAGAACAGCTGCGCGAGCGCGAGATCCTCGGCCACCTTGCCGCGCACCGCGCCGTGTCCGCCCAGCGCATCGTACGCGTCGCGTCGCACGAAGAGACACTGCCCATTCGCGATCTTGTCCACCGCGCGCGGCGAGCGGTTCACGACCTCGGGCCCGCCGTAGCGTGCGAGCAGCATCGAGAACACCTGCGGCTGCACGGCGCGCTCCCAGAAGGTGCCGAGCGCCTGTTGCCCGATGACGGAAAAGAGCTCGGCGCGGCGCGCGCGCATCGCGTTCACGGAGCGGACGAGGAGATCGGGCGCATGGCGCGTGTCGGCATCGGTGAAGCAGAGCATCTCCCCGCGGGCGGCGGCCGCGCCCTGCGCGCACGCCCATTGCTTGCCGAGCCATCCCGCGTCGAGCGGCCGCGACTCAATGACGCGAACCCGGCCGTCGCGCGCCGCGATCGCTCGCGCCAGCTCGCCGGTCGCGTCCTCGGAGCGATCGTCGACGACGATGACCTCGAGCGCGGGGTACGTGGACGAGAGGATGCTGCGCACACACGCCTCGATGTTGTGCGCCTCGTTCCGCGCGGGGATGATGACGGAGACGAGCGGTGCATCGGGCGGCGCGATATCCGACTCGGCGTCGAGCGTGCGGGAGCCGCGCACGCGCCAGAGCATCGCGAGCGGCTGCGCGATCCAGGGGAGGGCGGCGAGGACGGGCCAGAGGCTCACCCGCGAAAGCTAGGGACGCGCGGACCCGCCGGGTATCCCGTTGACCGTCGCGCCGTGTGATTCTACGTTGCGAAAAACCGGTCGTCAGGATCAATGGGGTCAGGTTAGATTGATCGGCCTGATCAATCGAACCTGACCCCATTGATCCCCGCTTCCCGTTCCCCGATGAGCGAGCAATCCTTCGACCAGATGGTCGCCGACGCGAAGTCCCGCATCCGCGAGATCACCCCGCAGGAAGCCATCGCCCTCCGCGAGCGCGGCGACGTGGTCTACGTCGATGTGCGCGAGCCGCAGGAGTGGAATCTCTTCCGCATCCCGGGCGCGGTGCACGTCCCGCTCGCGAAGATCGCCGAGGTCGCGCCGGCGCAAGTGGCGCGCGACCGCCAGGTGGTGCTCTACTGCGCACGCGGCGGCCGCTCGGCGCTGGCCACCGACGCCATGCAGAAGCTTGGATACACCAACGTCGTCTCCATGGCGCAGGGGATCATGGGGTGGGTCACCGCGGGCGGCGTGGTGGAGGAGTGATGTGAATCCGCTCGATGCGCTCCGCTCGCATCCGACCGTCGAGCAGCTCGAGCGCGCGCTGCGTGGGCGTCCGGGGCAGCGGCTGGACGTCGAGGGCGAGTTCCGCCGCGCGGCCGTCGTGCTCACGCTGCGTGGAGGACAGGGCGGGGAGCTGGAGCTGCTGCTCATCAAGCGCGCCACCTACGAGGGCGATCCGTGGAGCGGACACATCGCGCTCCCCGGCGGGCGGCAGGAGCCGGACGATCCATCGCTCGAAGCCACCGCGGTCCGCGAGACGCGTGAGGAGATCGGCATCGACCTCGCGCGGGACGGATGCATCATCGGCTCGCTGGACGATGTGCGTCCCAGGACGGTGCGGATCCCGTCGATCGTGATCAGCCCATTCGTCGCGCTGCTCGCGCGCGATGTGCCGCTCGTGCTGAGCGAGGAAGTGGCGGAAGCGTTCTGGGTCCCGCTGGCGGTGTTCCAGGCACCCGATGCCGTGCGCGACGTCGTGCTCCAGCTCGAAGATGCCCCGCGCACCGTGAAGAGCTTCCAGCACGGCGGCTACATCATCTGGGGGCTCACCGAGCGGATTCTCGAGCAGCTCCTGCAGGTTCTCGCGTAAGCGCGTCGCGAGACACGGAGCCATTCGCCGCCACCGGCGGGCTGACCCACGACGCGAGCGCGGCCATGATGGGCTTCGGCTCGAAGCCGCGTCGATGGAACGCGACGTACCCATCCGGCCGCAGAAGCAGCACACTCCCGTGGTCCGCACCGAGTACCGTGCGGAATTCGCGCTGGACATCCACGAGCGGCGGCGCGCCGACGCTCATGCTGTCCGGGATGCCGGTGTCCAGAACGACGAAGATCTGTACCGCATCGCCGCACCGCTGATTCACGGTGCGCACCAGCTCGAGCAGGCCGCGCCGGTCGCGGACGAGCTTCGCGAGCGATGCGACGATGCACATCGTGTAGGCTGGCGCGCGCAGCACCTCGTACAGCCGGATCGCGTCGCGCCGCGCATTCTCCAGTCGCACATCGGGCAGGCGATCGCCTGCCTGCACCGCGTGCGCGCCGAGCCCGCGCGTCCGGTCGCGCCGCGCACGCACCGTGTCGCGATAGTCGATGTCGAGGCCGGAGAGCGTGTATCGCATGGCGCGGCGCACCGAGCCGAGCGGAAACGCCGCGCGCACGATGAGATCGCGCACGGTCCGCATCACTCGGCCGCGCACGAGCATCACGCGGAGCATCCGCTCGGTGAGGCGCAGCACATGCGCGCCGACGGGGCGCCGCTCCGACTGGTACGTGTCGAGCAGTGCATGCGGCGCCCGGCCCCGCAGCACGAACGCGAGCTTCCACGCGAGATTGCAGGCGTCCTGCAGCCCCGTGTTCATCCCCTGGCCGCCGGCGGGGTTGTGGACGTGCGCGGCATCGCCCGCGAGGAAGACGCGCCCCGCGCGATACGAGCGCACCTGCCGGTGATGCGCCCCGAAGCGCGTGATCCATCGCGGCTCGCGGAGCGTGAGCCGCATCGGGACGATCGCGTCGATGGTCGCCTGCAGCTCGTCGAGCTCGAGCGCGCCGGTGTCGGACGGGCCGAGCTCGACGGTGTGCACCGCGCGCTGGTCCGCGAAATCGATGGCGACCACGCGCATGGTGCCGTCGCGAAACGGGACGAGCAGCGCGAATCCGCGCGCACCGCTGTAGATGTGCAGCCGGTTCCGGTCCACATCGCCGTCGATCGTGACGTCGGCCAGATGCGCGACGAGATCGTCCGCCGCGCCTACGAAGGGGAGCCCGAGCGCGTGACGCACCGGACTGTGCGCGCCATCGGCGGCGATGAGGTAGCGCGAGTGAATGACCGACAGCGCGCCGCCGGCCGAGCGCACGCGCGAGGTGACCCATCCGTGCTGCTCCACGAAGTCCAGCCACTCGACGCCGCGCTCGACGGAGACGCCGGACGCCGTCAGGCGCGATTCGAGGACCGCCATCGTCTCGGTCTGCGGCAGGATGACGACGAACGGAAAGCGTGTCGGCAGCGACAACAGGTCGAGGTGCAGGCTCGGCGCGCCGTCCAGGCGGACGCCGATCCCCGGCACGCGAAGACCGCGCTCGAGCACGGCGTCGGCGACGCCGAGGAGATCGAGCGTCTCCATGGTCCGTGCGTGCACGGCGAGCGCTCGGGATTGTGTCGGTGGTACGGGCGCCGTGTCGATGATGCGGCAGGCGACACCGTGGCGGGCGAGCTCGTTGGCGGCCATCAGCCCCGTGGGTCCAGCGCCGACCACCAGAACGTCGGTTGTGGATTCGCTCATGGGCCCCTCGCGGTTTGCCGCCAATGTACGACATGGCGCGGCAAACCGTGAGGGGAACGCGTATCGAACCTCAGCCGCCGCGCAGAACGTTCATGGGATCGATGTGCGTGGCGCGCCGCGCGGGGATGAAGCTCGCGAGCAGCACGATCCCGATCAGGGCCGCCGACACCGCGGCGAATGAGATGGGATCGGTGGGGCTCACGCCGTAGAGCAGCCCCGCGATGAGTCGCGTGAGCGCGAACGCTCCGATGCCACCAACGACCACGCCGACGATCGCAAGCATCGCGCCCTCGCGGAGCACGAGCCGCATCACATCGCGCGTCTGTGCGCCGAGCGCGATGCGCACGCTGATCTCCCGCCGGCGCTGCGTCACGAGATACGAGATCACGCCGTAGACGCCGAGCGCGGCGAGCAGCAGCGCGGAGACGCCGAACACGCCGATGAGGAGCAGCGTGAATCGCTTGTCGGCCACCGAATGCGAGACGACGCTCTCGATGGTGCGCAAACGAGGAGGCGCATCGGGGCGCATCTCGTGCGCGATGCGGCGCACGGTGGCGATGGTGGATGCGGTCTCGACGTTGGCGCCCTGCACGACGATGTCCAGTGTGCCTCGACTCGGACGCTGCTGGTACGAGCCGTAGAACGTCGGCGAGGGCGCGTCGGCCAGACTCGTTTCGCGAACGTCGCCGACGATGCCGACGATGGTGAACGGGCGCAGATCGCCGTCCATGTTGCCGAATTCGATCACCTTGCCGATCGGATCCTCGTGTGGCCACCGTGTGTCGGCCAGCGACTGGCTGATCACGGCGACCGGTGGCGCATCGGGGCCATCGCCATCGGTGAAGAGCCGGCCGCGGACGAGCGGGATGTTCATGGCGCGGAAGTACCCGGTGCTCGCCAGACGATATTCGGCGTGCCCCGTGCGCGAGCGGTCGTGGAACATCGCGGACAGCTTGTCCATGGTCAGCGACTCGTCGCGGCTGGACAGAATGAGGAACGTTCCGTCTCCTGAGTTGTCGTCGCCGAGCGGGAGCGCGTTCACCGCTCCCGCGTTGGTCACGCCGGGGATGCTGTGCAGTCGGGCGATCAGGTCATCGTAGAACTGAATCGTCCGGCGTTGCGCCGCCTGGTCGGCGGGGTAGGGGAGCGAGAGGTCGAGCACCAGCGCGTCCTGCGTGCGGAAGCCGGGGTCCACCGACAGCAGCTTGATGAAGCTGCGGCCGAGGAGGCCGGCGCCCACGAGCAGCACCAGTGCGGCCGCCATCTGCGCGACCACCAGCGCGCGGCGGAGACGGTTGCTGCCGCCCGCGCCCGCCTGCGTGCGCTGCGATTCGGCGAGCGCGTCGCGCAGATTGCCGCGGCCGGCGCGCCAGGCCGTGAGCAACCCCATCGCAATGGCGGCGAGCACCGCGATGCCGATCGCGAAGAGCAGCACCGCCCAGCTCATGTGCACATCGCCCATGCGCGGGAGGTTGCCGGGCTGCAGCGCGAGCAGCGCAGGCACCCCGATCGCCGCGACCACGAGGCCGAGCGCGCCGCCGCCCACCGCGAGCACCAGCGCTTCGGCGACGAACTGCCGCACGAGCCGCACGCGCGTGGCGCCGAGCGCGAGCCGGAGCGCCAGCTCTCCCTCGCGCGATGCCATGCGCGCCATCATGAGGTTCACGACGTTCGCGCACGCGATGAGCAGCAGCACGCCCGATGCACCGAGGAGCATGAGGAGCGGCGTCTTCGCGTCGCCCACGAGCTGATCGCGCAGCGGGACGAGCGACGCATCGAACATGTCGCTGTCCTCGCCGTACTGCTGCTTGAGCCGGTGCGCCACGGTGCGGGCATCGGCGCGGGCCCGCGTGAGCGAGGTGCCCGAGCGGAGTCTGCCGACGACGCCGAAGTTGTGCGCCGTGCGGTGCGGGTTGCGCTCCTCGAGCTCGCGCGGGGTCCAGATGTCGGCGCCGACCGGGTAGTCGAGCGTGGCCGGCATGACGCCGACGACCGTGTACACCTGATTGTCGATGGTGAGCGTCGTGTTGGCGCCGAGCGGCTGGCCGCCGAGCGTGCGCCGCCAGAAGCCCTCGCTCACCACGGCAGCGGGCCGTCCACCCTCACGCTGCTCCTCGGGCACGAAGAGGCGGCCGCGAATGGGCTCGACACCCATCACCGTGAAGAAGTCGCGGGAGACCGCCGTCCAGTTCGCCCGCACGGGCTCGCTGGGCCCGGCAACCGGGGCGACCTGCAGCCCTTGCACTTCGGCGAGTGCCGCGAAGCTCCGCGACTGATCGCGCAGGTCCTCGAAGTCGGGATCGGAGAAGTTGATCTCCCGCCCACGCGAATTCAGCTCCCATGCGCGTACGATCCGGTCCGGGTGCGGATAGGGGAGCGGTCGGAGGAGCACGCCATCGACGACTGTGAAGATCGCGGTCGCGGCGCCGATCCCGAGCGCGAGCGTGAGGATCGCGACGATCGCGAAGAGCGGCGATAGGATGAGCGTGCGGAGCGCGTAGCGAAGATCGCGCATCGGGCGGACCTCGGGTGGGGGGCTGGATGGCGAGTTGGACAGCGCGACCCGGCGTGGGGTTTGTCTGCCTTGTCATCCCGAGCGTCAGCGAGGGATCTCGGGCCACCACAGAGATCCCTCGCTGACGCTCGGGACGACAGGAAGCTCTACGCTCAGCCTCACGAGCGCGTTTCAGCGCGCGACCGCAGCGAGCTGCTCGTGTGGCAGCTCGATGATCGTCTGCCCCGTTGCCTCGTGCACCTGGCCGTGCTGTGCTTCGATCAATCGCCGGGCGAGGCGCGATCCGAGCGATGGGGTGGCCGGTGCGACATCGTGCGTGACCACGATCCGGATGCGGAGCGACTCGTCGTCGGCCGCATCGACCTTCACCTCGCCGTCGGGCGATGTGTCCGCCACTGCTTCGGTGAGCAGCGCACTGAGCGCTTCCTGCGCGTGCACCGGATCGACGATGACCCGCGGCGCGGTCGGCGAGATGTGCGCGCGGAAGTGCACGCCGGCCTTCTCGGCGCGCGCTTCCGCGATGCTGAGCGCGGGGCGTAGAAGCTCCGCAAGATTCATCGGCTGCGGCACGATGACAACATCCCCGCGCTCCAGTTCGACGAGCTTCGCGAGCTGCCGCAGCTGGATGTCCGCCTCATCGGTCGCGCCACGCGCGGCGGCGAGGATCTCCTCCTGGTTCTCGTTGAGATCGCCGAACGGGCTGGCGAGCAGAATGTGCAGGGGGAGCTGCACGTCCTTCAGCTGCGCCCCGATCGTCTGTACGGCGCTCCGGAGCAGCTCCATCGCCTCGCCCGCCTTGGCCTCCGCGGCGTGCTCGCGGCGCGTCCCATCGTCGCGCGCGCTCGATGCCGACCGCGCCGCATCGGCGAGTCGATCCAGCTGCTCGGCCAGGCGGCGCGTCGCACTCCAGGCGAGCAGCGCGGAGATGATGGCCGCCGCGATGGCGACGGCGGCGAGGATCCGGGCGGCGTGTGACTGCGGGGATTCCGCGAGCACGAGTGCCGCTACCAGCAACAGCCCGAGAATGGCGGGCGCTGCCGCGAGCACGAGCCAGCGCGTCGCTCTCACGGTACTCGCTCGGCGTCGCCGCCATCCATGAAGGGGACGACGTGCACGTCGACACCCTCCCGGTTGTTCACGAGCTTGTCGACCACCGAGCCGTGTCGCAGCCGGTACCACCAGGAGCGCGAGCTCTGCCCGATGATCACGAGTGATATTCCCTTCTCGCGCGCGAAGCGGAGGATGCTCTTCGCCACATCGGTGCCCTCGAGCTTCACGACCTCCGCGCCCATGGACTGCGCCAGCTGGATGTTTTCCACCAGCTGGCGCTGCACGGTCGAGTCGATGCGGTCCGCCCGTTCTTCCGGCGTCTGCACGTAGACGCAGTACCAGTCGGAGTTGAGCCGGCCGGCGATGCGACTCGCCTTGCGCAGCAGCGCGGCGGTGCGTGGCGGATTGCTCGCCATCGCAACCGCGATGCGGTCGGCCGTCTTCGGCGGCGCGGGGCGCCCTTCCTCGCGGCGCACGATATCTTCGCGCACGCGATCGACGGAACTGGCCACCTCGCGCAGCGCCAGCTCGCGCAGCGTGGTCAGGTTCTCCGGCGTGAAGAAGTTCTCGAGCGCCGTCGGCACCTTCTCCTTCCCGTAGATCTTCCCCTCGAGGAGCCGCTGGCGCAGGTCTTCAGCGGAGAGATCGATGTTCACCACCTGATCCGCGCGCGCCACGACCCAGTCGGGAACCGTCTCGCGTACCATGACGCCGAGCGTGCGCTGGACGACATCGTTGAGCGACTCGAGGTGCTGCACGTTCACAGCCGAGATCACGTTGATGCCGTGGTCGAGCAGCTCGAGCACATCCTCCCACCGCTTACGATGCTTGGCACCGGGCACGTTCGTGTGCGCGAGCTCGTCGACGAGCGCCACCTCTGGGCGGCGGCGCAGGATGGCATCGACGTCCATCTCCTCGAGCGTGATCCCGCGGTACTGGATGCGGTTGCGCGGCACGACCTCCAGGTCTCCGATCAGCGCCGCTGTCTCCGCCCGGCCGTGCGGCTCGATGAAGCCGACCACCACATCCACGCCGCGGGCGCGCATGGCGTGCGCTTCGGTGAGCATGCGGTACGTCTTCCCCACACCGGCCGCGGAACCGATGTAGACCTTGAGCTTGCCGCGACCACGGCGACGGACGAGCTGGAGGAAGTCCGCGCCCTCGGCTTCCGAGCGCGGCGTGCTGCGTCGCTCGCGCAGCGGGGTTGTTGGGGTGATGTCGGGTGCGTCCGTCATCGCACGGTGGGGTGGCGCGCTCACATCGTGAGCGCGAGTGAAGAGAGGACCACGCCGTCACGCGTCGACAGTCCGCTCGCCGTCGCGCGCTCGGGGAACACGGCGTCCCGCGCCCACAGCCATCGCGTCTCCACTCGCCAGAGCAGTCTGGATGTGGGGACCACCGTCAGGGTGAGGGATGTGCCCGTGGCGCGCAAGCCGGAGGGTTGGTCCGTGGCGGCGACCACCTGCTCGGGATCGGAGAACTGCTCCACGCGTCCGGTGAGCGCGAGCGCCGGCGCGGCCTGAACGTGGGCGAGCACCGCGAAACCGCGCCAGACCGCATCGCCAGATCCCGTCGCGCGGTGCTGCGTGCCGTAGTCGAAGGTGCCACGGAGTTGCAGGCGGCTCGTGAGTGTCGTCGTCGCCATCACCTCGTTGAACACGCGGAGCTGCCGGCGCGCGCTGTCCGGAGCCTCGTTCCCGACGAAGACATCGTAGGCGAGCGCCACGCGCGAGGCTGGCGCGTAGTCGATGCGCGCGGCAACCGCCTTGTCGCTGTTCGTCTCGGAGATGTTCTGCCAGCCGTTCATGACGTGGAGCTGCGCGGTGAGCGCCGGCGTCGCCCGCCACGTCGCCTTCACGCCGGCCTCGTACGTGGGCGAGTAGTCGCCGATGAGCGAGTGCGTGTACGTCCAGTTGTCTCGTGAGATCCAGCTCTCGTTGCCGAAGGGCGCGAGGAAGATGCCGCCGTCGATCCAGACCGATCGGGCCACCTGGTAGCCCAGCGTCGCCTCCTGGACGAAGCGGCTCACGTCGGGTCCGCTGATCGCGCCCACCCTCGGCTCGCCCGCGGCGTTCACCTGGACCGATGTGCCGTACTGCACGGCGAGCCGTCCGCGCAGCCGCGGACCGGTGAGCGTCGCGTCGATGAAGGCGAGGTTGATGTTGAACTCATCGTGCCGCGCGGCCTGAGTCGTGAACGCGCGGTCCAGCTCAGGCGGCCGGTCGAAGTCGTACGCGAAGTACGTGTCGACGAAGCCGCCGAAGGCGAGATGCACCGAGGTGTCGGGCGTCGCCGCCATCATGGCGCGGAGCGACGTCTGCGCATCGAGCAGTGATGGGACACAGGCGAGCGCCGCGAGCACGGTGACGCGCCGTCCGCGCAATCGCGTCATGGATGCGCCACTCACGGGTGCTGTGCGGCCCGCCGGGGTGGGAATGCCTCATCCAGCGCCAGGTTGAGCGCGAGCACGTTGACGCGCGGCTCGCCGAAGATGTCGAACTGCCGTCCCTCGACGTGATGCTCGACGAGCGCGCGGACCGCCGCCGCGCTGACGCCGCGTGCGCGGGCCACGCGCGCGACCTGGAGCAGCGCATTGGCCGGCGAGATGTCCGGGTCGAGCCCCGAGCCCGAGGCGGTCACCATGTCCGAGGGCACCGGGCCGCTCGTGCCATCGGTCCGATGGATCGTGTCCACGCGCGCGGCGATGTGCGTGGCGAGCGAGCTGTCGGTCGGCCCCGTGTTCGTCCCGCCGGACGCGGTCGCGTCGTACCCCGTGCCGGCCGCCGAGGGGCGCGGGTGGAAGTACTCGGGGCGCGTGAACGACTGGCCGATGAGCGCGCTCCCCACGACGCGGCCGTGCGCCTCGACGAGCGAACCATTCGCGCGTCCCGGGAAGAGCAGCTGCGCGAGGCCCGTCACCACGCCGGGGTAGATGAGCCCGGTGATGATGCACAGCGCGAGCGTCAGGATGACGGCGGCGCGGAGCTGACGACCGATCGTGGACGACATGACGTCACACCAGGTGGAAGACGGACAGCAGGATGTCGATGAGCTTGATCCCGATGAACGGGACGATGAGCCCGCCGACGCCGTAGATGAGCAGATTCCGCCGCAGGATCGCGGCCGCCGGCGCGGGGCGGTACCGCACGCCGCGCAGCGCGAGCGGGATGAGCGCGACGATGATGAGCGCGTTGAAGATCACGCTCGCCAGGATGGCCGACTGCGGCGAGTGCAGACGCATGACGTTCAGCGCCTGGAGCGCGGGGTACGTGGCGACGAACAGCGCCGGGATGATGGCGAAGTACTTCGCGACGTCGTTGGCGATGGAGAACGTGGTGAGCGCGCCGCGCGTCATGAGGAGCTGCTTCCCGATCTCCACCACCTCGATGAGCTTGGTGGGGTTGGAGTCGAGGTCGATCATGTTCCCCGCTTCCTTGGCCGCCTGCGTCCCGCTGTTCATCGCGACGCCGACGTCCGCCTGCGCGAGCGCGGGGGCATCGTTGGTGCCGTCGCCGGTCATCGCGACGAGCCGCCCGCCCGCCTGCTCGCGGCGGATGAGCGCCATCTTGTCCTCGGGCTTCGCTTCGGCCAGGAAATCATCCACGCCGGCCTCCTGCGCGATGGCAGCCGCCGTGAGCGGGTTGTCGCCGGTGATCATCACCGTGCGGATGCCCATCGCGCGCAAGCGGTCGAACCGCTCGCGCATCCCGCCCTTCACCACGTCCTTGAGGTAGATGACGCCGAGGGCGCGGGCGGTACCGTCCTCCCGCTCGGCGACCACGAGCGGCGTGCCGCCGCCGCGCGCAATGCCGTCCACCGCGCTCCGGAGATCGGACGGCACATCGCCGCCATGCTCACCCACCCACCGAGCGATCACGTCGGCCGCGCCCTTGCGAATCTCCACGCTCCCCGCACGGGTGTGCAGATTGACGCCGCTCATGCGCGTCGCGGCGGAGAAGGGAACGAACTCCGCGTCCTTGTGTCCGTCGCCCGCGTAGATGTGGCCGTCCTCGGCGAGCGTGCGACCGCGGAGGCCGAACTGCGTCTTCACCAACACGACGATGCTCCGCCCCTCCGGTGTCTCGTCGGGGAGCGAGGCGAGCTGCGAGCGATCGGCCAGCTGCTCCGGGGCGACGCCGTGCAGCGGGATCAGCTCCACCGCCTGCCGGTTCCCGAGCGTGATCGTACCCGTCTTGTCGAGGAGCAGCGTGTTTACGTCGCCCGCGGCTTCCACGGCGCGCCCCGACATCGCGATCACGTTGTGCTGGATGAGCCGGTCCATGCCGGCGATCCCGATGGCGGAGAGCAGTCCGCCGATCGTCGTGGGGATGAGGCACACGAGGAGCGCGATCAACACCGGGATTGAGAGCGCGCCGCCCGAGTAGATCGCGAACGGCTGCAGCGTCACGACCGCGAGGAGGAAGATGATCGTGAGCCCCGAGAGGAGGATCGTGAGCGCGATCTCGTTCGGCGTCTTCTGACGCTGCGCGCCCTCCACGAGCGCGATCATGCGATCGATGAACGTCTCGCCCGGGTTCGCCGTGATGCGGATGATCAGGTAGTCGGAGAGGACGCGCGTGCCGCCGGTGACGGCCGAGCGATCGCCGCCCGATTCGCGGATCACGGGCGCGGACTCGCCAGTGATCGCGGACTCGTCCACTGACGCGACGCCTCGCACGACCTCGCCATCGCCGGGAATCATGTCTCCCGGCGTGCACAACACGTAGTCCCCCTTGCGCAGATGATCCGCCGGCACGGGCTCGTACGACATTCTGTCCTCGGGTTCATCGAGGCGCTTGGCCATGGTCTGCGTGCGCGCCGCGCGCAGCGTGTCCGCCTGCGCCTTGCCGCGCCCTTCCGCCATGGCTTCGGCGAAGTTGGCGAAGAGCACCGTGAACCAGAGCCAGATCGCGAGCTGGAGCGTGAAGGCGATATCGCCGCGGCCGCGCACGATGTCGCCGATGAGCGCGAGAGTCGTGAGCACGCTGCCGAGCAGCACCACGAACATGACGGGGTTCCGCACCATGTGGCGCGGCTGGAGCTTGACGAACGCATCGCGCGCCGCGCGGGCGACGATGGGTGGATCGAACAGCGGTCGCTTGGCTGCGGTCATGTCAGAACAACCTCCCCGCGCCGAGCAGCAGGTGCTCGACCACGGGACCGAGGGCCAGCGCCGGGAAGAACGTCAACGCGCCGACGATGAGGATGACGCCAATGAGGAGTGCAACGAAGAGCGGCGTCGTCACGGGGAAGGTGCCGGCCGATTCGGGCACGTGCTTCTTGTCGGCCAGGAAGCCGCCGAGCGCGAGCATCGGGACGATGAGCGCGAAGCGACCGACGAGCGTGGCGACGCCGAGGAGCGTGTTGTAGTAGTAGGTGGACCCGGTGAGCCCCGCGAACGCGCTGCCGTTGTTGCCGGCGGTCGAGCTGAAGGCGTAGAGGATCTCGGAGAGTCCGTGCGGACCGGCGTTGTTCAGTCCCGCGAGCCCGGCCGGGAGCACGGCGGATGCGCCCGACATCAGCAGGATCGTCGCCGGGAACGCGAGGACGTAGAGCATCGCCATCTGGACCTCGCGCGCCTGGATCTTCTTGCCGAGGTACTCGGGCGTGCGCCCCACCATCAGCCCGGCAATGAAGACGGTGAGCACCACCATGATCAGCATGCCGTAGAGCCCCGAGCCGACGCCGCCGAAGATCAGCTCCCCGAGCTGGATGTCGAGCATCGGGACCAGGCCGCCGATCGGGGTGAAGGAGTCGTGCATGGAGTTCACGGCGCCGCAACTCGCATCGGTGGTGACGGTGGCATAGAGCGCCGAGCTGGCGATCCCGAATCGGACTTCCTTGCCTTCCATGTTCCCGCCCGGGTTCGTTGCCGATGCCACGACATCGATCCCGCGCGCTGCGTGCACCCGGTTCCCGCGCGCCTCCGCCCAGTACGTGGTCGCCACACCGGCGAAGAACAGCACGAACATCGCGGCCCACAGCGCCCAGCCGTGCCGCTGGTTCTTCACCATGCGCCCGTAGGTGTAGGTGAGCGCTGCGGGGACGGCGAAGATTGCGAGCATCGACCAGAAGTTCGACCACGGCGTCGGATTCTCGAACGGATGCGCGGCGTTCGCGTTGAAGAAGCCGCCGCCGTTCGTACCGAGCTGCTTGATCGCCTCCTGACTCGCCACGGGGCCCATGGCGAGTGTCTGCTTGGCTCCTTCGAGCGTGGTGAGGGTGACGTAGTGCGAGAAGTTCTGGATCACGCCCTGCTGCACGAAGAACAGCGCGAGCAGCACGGAGAAGGGCAGAAAGAGGTAGAGCGTGCCGCGCACGAGATCGACCCAGAAGTTGCCAAGCCGGCCGGCCGAGCGGCGCGCGATCCCGCGGGCGAGCGCGACCGCGGCCGCCACGCCCACCGCCGCCGACGCGAAGTTGTGGAACGCGAGCTGGGTCATCTGCGAGAAGTACGACATGGTCGTCTCCCCGCTGTACGACTGCCAGTTCGTGTTCGTCGCGAACGACGCGGCCGTCTCGAACGCCTGTCGATCGGCGACGTCGTGCAGATGCTGGGGATTCAACGGCAGTGCATGCTGCAGCCGCAGCACGACGTACGTGAGCAGCATCGACGCGGCGCTGAAGATGAGGAGCGCGGCCGCGTACTGCGTCCAGTGCTGGTCCTCGTCCGGATTGATGCCGCCCACTCGATAGAGCATCCGCTCGACGGGACGCAGCCACGTCATCGAGCCGTCGTACACGCGGAGCACGTAGAGCCCGAGCGGCTTCGTGATGAGCAGCACGGCCGCCGAGAATATGAGGATCTGAATCCAGCCGTTGACGGTCATGTCAGAACCGCTCCGGCCGCAGCATGGTGTACACGAGATACACGAGCACGCCCAGGGCGATGATGCCGGCGGCGACCGACTCGGCGCTCATCGCATCTCCTCCGTGTCGTGCGTATCGCCGCCCCCCAGCCGCGCGCATCCGCGCACGTAGGCCAGCATGAGCGCGAAGAAGGCGAGCGACCCGGCGATGTACAGCGCGTCCCACATCGAAGCGCTCCTGTGTGCGCATGAATGAAGGCGCATCGGAGCCGGTCACTGCGACACGGCCGCCGATCACGCATCGGCGCGATCGTGCGGCCCGACGGCGGAGACACCGCCCTACGCTCCGAGGCGCGAGAGAACGCTAGCTCGGAGGGCATTAAAACCGCGTGAATGCACGCGGGTTATCGCGTTAAAAGTCCGAGAAAGGTGACGTGCGAGCCTCAGTTGTCATTGCGAGCGAGAGTCATCCCGAGCGGTTGTCATCCCGAGCGGAGCGAGGGATCTCGAACCGACCCATCAACATCCACCACAGAGACACAGAGAACGGCAGAGAGATGCTGTTCTCTGTGCCCTCTGTGTCTCTGTGGTGAACTGCCGTTCGGTGGCACGCGCGGAGATCCCTCGCTGCGCTCGGGATGACAGTGCTCCGGATGACAGTGCTCGCGATGACAGTTACGCCGGTTGCTCGATGACGGGCGCGGTCGTGGCGGGGAGCTCGAAGAGGAAGATGCTGCCGCCGCCCGGGCGCGGCTCGTAGCGCACCGTGCCGTGCTGCGCGTCGGCGAGTCGCCGCGCGATCGCCAGCCCCAGGCCCACCCCGCCGACATCGGGGCGTGATCCCGGGGGGCGATAGAACGGCTCGAAGACGCGCTCGCGCTCGGATTCCAGGATCCCCGGTCCGCGATCGGCGACGCCGAAGACGAGGGTGTCTCCGCGACGCTCGACGAAGAGCTCCACCGGCGCCGTCGGCGCGTACTTGAGTGCGTTCTCCACGAGGTTCGCGAGCACGCGGAGCGATTGCACCATGTCGAAGGTGCCGAACAGGATGGGCTCGCGCAGATCACGCCGCACCCGCAGCTCTCGTCCGCCGAGCATCGCGTGCACGTGGCGGACCACCGCACCGATCAGATCGTCGGCCGAGTTCAGCTCGAGATGCATCGGCATCCCTCCCGCGCTGAGCCGCGAGAGGTCGAGCAGATCGGCGACGAAACGGTTCAGTCGATCGGCCTCCTCTTCGATCGACGCCGCGTCGGCGGCCGCATCCGCGTCGGCATCGCGGCGGTCGGCCAGCTTGTGCGCGACGGCTTTGATCGTGGTGAGTGGCGTGCGCAGGTCGTGCGAGACGCCGGCGATCAACGCGCTCTTCAATTCGTCCGCCTGTCGCAGCGCTTCCGCACGCTCCGCTTCGGACGCGAGTCGCACCCGCTCGGCGCCAAGCGCGGCGTAGTAGGCCAGCACGTCCAGGAAGCGCTGTTGTGCGGGGTCGAGGACGATGGGCGCCGTGTGCGCGATGCGAAGCACGCCAACGGTGCGCGTGCGGACGCGAAGCGGAGCGAGCAGGACGCGCACGTCACCGGCCGTTCGCCAGGCGCGTCCGATCCCCCAGACAGTGGAGCTCGCGCTGACCTCGGCCGCACCGTGCTCGGCCGATCCCACCCATGTCGTGCGGTCCCCGTGCTCGGCGGCCGGCACACCGTGGAGCGCCACCCACGCGGTGAGACTCGCGGCATCGAGCGTCGACGCTGGACCGCACGCGCCGGAGCGCGCGGCCGGTGCGTAGACGGGCGGCGTCCCGCGCTCGAGGTAGATCTCGCAGCACTCCACCGCGAGCGTGCCGCGAATGACATCCGCGATGGCGGCGAGCGCATCCTCTGCGCGTCCCGCGTTCAGCGTCTCGGAACCGAGCACCGCCAGGCGTTCGACTTCGACGGCGCGCTGCCGTGCCTCCTCGGCGCGCTCCTGCGCGCGGTTCAGCAGGTGCGTGGCGACGATGCTCGTCACGAGGAACGCGACGAGCACGATCCAATCGAACGGATTCTCGATGGCGAGCGTGTAGTACGGTGGAAGAAAGAGATAGTTGAAGAGGAGGAACGCGAGCGCGGCGAGCGTAAGGCCGAGCGCACGGCCGCCCACGGCACTCCCCACGAGCACCACGAGCAGGAACGTGAGGACGATGTGTGCTGCGTCGAGGTGCGCGCGGATCGCGAGCAGTCCCGCGGTGACCGCCCCGAGCGCGCTGAGCGCCACGATCCACGTGATGAGGCGGCGCGGAGACGACGCCATGTTCATGCTACCTCCCGTCGGATGGCTCCGACTCGAAGCGATAGCCCACGCCGGGCTCGGTCAGAATGTGGCGCGGCGTGTACGGATCCCGTTCGATCTTGCGGCGCAGGTGGGCGACGTAGACGCGGAGGTAGCCCTGTGGGTCGCCGTACGACGGACCCCACACGGCGTGAAAGAGCTGCTGGTGCGTCATCGTGCGTCCGGCGTTGGTGACGAGCGTCTGCAGGAGTCCCCATTCGGTGGGGGAGAGGTGCACCGTCTCACCATCGCGCATCACCGAGCGGCGTGCGACATCGATGGTGAGGTCTCCCAGCGCGAGCGGTTGATCGCCGCCCGGTACGGGGGCCATGCGTGCCCGCCGCAGCTGCGCGCGCACGCGGGCGCGGAATTCGACGGGGCCGAACGGTTTCGTCACATAGTCGTCGGCGCCCGCGTCGAGCAGGCGCACCTTCTCCTCCTCGGAGTGACGCGCCGAGAGCACGACGATCGGCGCGCTCGACCATTGACGGAGTCGGCGGCACACCTCCAGACCATCCATGTCGGGAAGCCCGAGGTCGAGCACCACGAGATCAGGGCGCTCGGCAACCGCGACGGCGATCCCGTCCTCGCCCGTCGCGGCATCCAGCACACGGGTCACGTCCTCGGCGAGCGCATCGCGCACGACGGCGCGAATCTTCGGCTCATCCTCGATGACGAGCACGGTGAGATCGGAGCGAGTCATAGCGGGTCATGGGGCGTTCTCGACGGACGGTCACGCGTGACCGACCGCCTTCTAATGAGCTTCACGTTTCTTGCTTAGCACTTCTGCCGTTGGTGAGCAGGAGTGGAGGATGCAAGCACGGCACGCGCCCGGATGGACGGCGGCGCAGCGCGAGGCGCGGCGCCTGCTGGCCGCGCGGCTCTTTCGGGCGGGCGAGCTGACCCAGGCGGAGATCGCCCGCACCTTGGGCGTGAGCCGAGCCGCCGTCAGTCAGTGGCACACGCGGTGGCAGCACGGCGGGGACCGCCGATTGAAAACGCGCGCGACCGGGCATCGGCCCGCAAAATTGAGCGCCGCGCAGTGGCGCGTGGTTGGCCGGGTGCTGGATCGCGGCGCGGTGGCGAGCGGGTTCGACACCGAGCAGTGGACCTTGAAGCGCATCGCCCGGGTGATCGAGCGCCGGTTCGGCGTGCAGTACCATTATCGATATCTCGAGCGACCGCTGAAGGCGCATGGCTTCAGTGTGCAGCGCCCAGCGAGCCGGGTGAAGGAGCGCGACGAGCGCCTGGTGGCCGAGTGGCTCCGGCAGACGTGGCCGGCGTTGAAAAAAAAAGGCGCGGCGCGAGGGGCGCACCCTCGCGCTCTGGGATGAGACGGGCCACACGTTCCGCATTCGCCTGCAGGCGACATGGGCTCGACGGGGCCGGACGCCGGTGGTGCGGCGGCTGAGCCGGCGCCGGGAGATCTCGAGCATCGTCGTGGTCACCCCGGAGGGGCGGCTCTATGCCCGGCATCAGGTGGGGGCGGTCAACACGCGCGCCGTGCTCGCGGCGCTCGCGTACTTCCGCCGCCAGCTTGGCACCCCGCTCTTGATCGTCTGGGATCGTCTCAACGCCCATCGCTCCCGCGAGGTCATGCAGTTCATTGCCGCGCATGCGCGTGACTACACACTCGCGTACCTGCCCGCGTACGCGCCCGAGCTCAACCCCGAGGAGCAGGCGAACGCCTGGGTCAAACGGCGCATGGCTAACGCGCTCCCGTCGTCCATCGCGGCCCTCGCCACGCTCGCCCGCGCCAGCTTCCGGCAACTGCAAGCCCGACCAACGCTCATTCGCCATTTCTTCCACCACGCCGGGCTCCATGTTAGAGCACAAACGTGAAGCTCATTAATGGTAACGTGCCGCGTGCCACGACAATGTGTTGCGAACGACGATCGTGTGCCGTCGTGTACCACGCCGTGACACCCGGCCGCCGCTGTACCTTTATCTTGGTAAGGCGACAAATTAATTTAGGTAAGACGAAATATTCACGTCGCCCACGATTCACCACGGACATCGCATCGCTGTATGGTCGCCACTCAACTCGCTGAACCCGAACCACCCGAGCGGCCATCCTCGCACACCGAGACCGGCTGGCGACGCACGCGCGCCACGCCCAGTCTGGCCGAGGCGTACCGCAGCATCCCCATTCTCGGGCACTCGTGGTGGCGAAAGCTGCTCGCCTTCGCCGGGCCCGGCTATCTGGTTGCCGTCGGCTACATGGATCCGGGCAACTGGGCTACCGATCTGGCCGGCGGCTCGGCGTTCGGCTACACGCTGCTGAGCGTCGTGCTGCTCTCGAACCTCATGGCGGTCGTGCTGCAAGGGCTCGCGGCGAAGCTCGGCATCGCCACCGGCCGCGATCTCGCGCAGGCGTGTCGCGACGCGTACCCGAGGCCCGTCGGCATCGCGCTCTGGTTTCTGGCCGAGGTCGCGATTGCGGCGTGCGATCTCGCCGAAGTCATCGGCTCGGCCATCGCGCTCAATCTGCTGTTCCATATTCCGTTGGCCGTCGGGATCGTGATCACCGCGTTCGACGTGCTCATCGTGCTGTACTTGCAGCACAAGGGGTTCCGGATGCTGGAGGCGTTGGTCGTCACGCTGGTGGCGACGGTCGGCGTCGCGTTCCTGTTCGAGATCGTCATCTCGCGCCCTGATGTGTCGGCCATCGCGGCGGGCTTCGTCCCCTCGTCGCAGATTCTCCACAACCCGGAGATGCTGTACATTGCGATAGGGATTCTCGGGGCGACCGTGATGCCGCACAACCTGTATCTGCATTCGTCCATCGTGCAGACCAGGCGGTATGCCCAGAACGCACGGGGGAAGCGCGAGGCGGTCCGCTACGCGTTCATCGACTCGACCGTCGCGCTCTCGTTCGCGCTCTTCATCAATGCGGCCATCCTGATCGTCGCGGCAGCGACGTTCCACCGCACCGGGCACACGACGGTCGCCGAGATTCAGGACGCGTACAAGCTGTTGGCGCCGCTCGTCGGCGTGGGCGGCGCGAGCGTGGTCTTCGCGTTGGCGCTGTTGGCCTCGGGGCAGAACTCGACGCTCACCGGTACGCTGGCCGGGCAGATCGTGATGGAGGGTTTCCTCAACCTGCGCATCCGCCCCTGGCTGCGCCGGCTCATCACGCGGGCCATCGCGATCGTGCCGGCGGTGGTGGTGGCGATCGTGGCGGGTGAGAACGGCACCGCGAAGCTGCTCATCCTCAGCCAGGTGATCCTGAGTCTGCAGCTCTCGTTCGCCGTCTTCCCGCTGGTACAGTTGACCTCCGATCGCACGAAGATGGGCGAGCTCGTGAACCCGGTGTGGCTCAAGGTGCTCGCCTGGGCGATCGCGGTGTTCATCGCCATCCTCAACGGGTGGCTGCTCGTCACGACGATTCTGCGCTGACCGGACGCATGTACAAGCACATCCTCATCCCCCTCGAGCATTCGCCGTACGATGCGGCAGTGATCGAGCACATCCGGGGGCTCGCGCGGATGACGCACGCGTCGCTCGTGCTCATCCACGTGGCCGACGGATGGGCGGCGCGGAACATTCACCACCTGAACCTCCAGGAATCGGAGGAGATGCGGCGCGACCGCGAGTATCTGGAGGATGTCGCCGCGACGCTCGCGTCCGAAGGGTTCCAGGTGGAAGCGGTGCTCGCGAGCGGCGACCCGGCGCGCGAGATCGCGGAGGCCGCGCAGCGCGAGGGGTGCGATCTCATCGCCATGGCGACGCACGGGCATCGCTTCTTCAACGATCTCGTGCGCGGCAGCGTGGCCACCGCGGTGCGGCATCGCTCCACGGTCCCCGTGCTCATGGTGCGCGGGCACCCGGGGCCGCGGACGGAGCACCCGGCGTCATGATGGAATCGCGCGTGCCGGAGACGTACACCGCGCCGGTCGAGAACTACCTCAAGGTGATCTACGAGATCGAGCGCGCGAGCGGCGCGGCCGCGACCACCGACATCGCGCAGCGCCTCGACATCGCGCCGGCATCGGTGAGCGGGATGGTGCGTCGCCTAGCCGACCAGGGGCTGCTCGAGCACGAACGCTACCGCGGCGTGAAGCTCACCGAGGAAGGGCGGCGCGTTGCGCTCCGCACCATTCGCCGCCACCGCGTCATCGAATCGTACCTCACGCGCGCGCTCGGCTACCCGTGGGACCTCGTGCACGACGAAGCCGAGCGGTTGGAGCACGCGGCATCCGACGAGCTCGTCGATCGCATGGCCGCGGCGATCGGCGAGCCGACGGTCGATCCGCACGGCGCCCCGATCCCGACGCGCGAAGGGGAGATCGACGAGCAATCGTACATCGCGCTCACCGATCTCGAGCCGGGCGAGCACGGGCGGGTGGTGCGCGTGAGCGATGATGACGCGGCCCGGCTTCGTTACCTGGGCGAGCTCGGGCTACGCCCGGGTGCCGCCGTCGTGCTGGTGGACCGCGCGCCGTACGGTGGACCCGTCACGGTGCGCGTGGGCGTGGCGAAGAAGCGCGTCGAGTGCCACATCGGGCCCACGCTCGCGGCCGACGTGCTCGTGGAGCGCGCCGAGTGATGTGGAGCGCAGGGTGATATGGAGCGCATGGTGAAGCCGCGTCCCACGCTCGAGACCGAGCGGCTCGTCCTCCGTCCCTTCGCGCTCACCGATGCGCCCGATGTGGAGCGCCTCGCCGGCGATCGCGAGGTCGCGGCGAACACGCTCAACATCCCGCATCCGTACGATCAGGCGACGGCCGAGCTGTGGATCAGCACGCACGAGGTGAGCTACGAGGTGGGGCAGCAGGTCACCTTCGCGATCGCCGACCGGGTGACGCAAGCGCTCATGGGCGCGGTGAGTCTCACGATCAACACGGAGCATGAGCGCGCGGAGCTCGGCTACTGGCTCGGCAAGGAGTTCTGGGGGTGCGGGTACGGCACCGAGGCCGCGGCCGCGGTGCTGCGCTATGCGTTCGAGGTGCGTCAGGTCAATCGCGTGTTCGCGTGTCACTTCACACGGAACCCGGCGTCGGGACGCGTGATGCAGAAGATCGGGATGCGCTACGAGGGGCGGCTCCGGCAGCACGTGAAGAAGTGGGGCACGTACGAGGACATCGAGATGTACTCCGCGCTGCGCGAGGAGTACGACGGGCAATAGGGTCCACGACATTGGAATCACCACAGAGGCACAGAGGGCACAGAGAACTGCTCGATGCTTTTCTCCGTGCCCTCCGTGCCTCTGTGGTGCAATTGGTGTCTCAACGCTGGACGCTCGCCCCGGAACGGGTTTTGCCCATCGCGTGAGCCGACGACTCCGAGGCCAGGATGCAGTTGCAGGAGGTTGCGGTGGCCACGCGCGCGATACACATCGATCCGAACGTCAAGGTCAGCGAGTTGGTCGGGCGGTTGGGCGACGACTCGCAGCGGCTCCTCAACGACGAGATGCGGCTCGCGAGGCTCGAGATGGGCGAGAGTGCCCGCGTGGCGACGCGCGGCGTCCTCTGGCTGGCGCTCGGCCTCGGCACCGCGGTCCTCGCGCTCGTGGCGCTCACCGTGCTGCTCACCGTCATCTTCGGGAACGGGATCTTCGGCCATGCATGGCCGGGCGCGCTGATCGCGGGGGCCATCGACCTCGTGGTGGGGGGCGTGTTGATCGTCGCCGGTGCCGGCATTCTCAAGCGCACCGATTACACACTGGGCGAGTCACGGGAGGAACTGCGCCAGACCGCGGCGTGGATCGCTCGCGAGACGGCGTCCTGAGTTTCTCTTCCGTGGCGTGCCGCCGGCGCGCCAGTGTTTCGGTCCACGATCACTCGCCGTACGCGTGGGCCTTTCGCAGCACTCCGCCGCGTCCGTCCGTGCCGGTTTCTCCGGTTGGGCGAGCGCGGCACGGCATCCGCGAGGCGCGCCTGCCCATCGGGCGCGCCCTTCCCGGCGGCTGAGCACCCGCTGAACTTTCGCCCGTCACCCGGTGTGCTCCCGAGCTCCGTTCATGTCGATCCTGCTCCCGATCCTTCTCGCGCTCCATCTGCCGCCGCAGGCGCGCGTGCCGCAGCCGGCCGCGTCGCCGGCATCTCCATCAGTGCACTCGACCTCGGCGTATGCAACCTCGGCGCACGCGCCATCTTCGGCCACATCGCCCGCCGCACCGGCGCCGCGCACGATCGCGATCGATGACCGGCTCGCGGCCGACGCGGGGCTCCATGTCGGCGATCAGGTGGTGGTGTCGTCGACGCCCGATGGTCCGGGCGACACGGTTCGCATCGGCGCGATCATGAAACGCAACGCCGATCCGAGCGAGATCGCGCGCAACGAGTACGAGGTGCGACTGCACCTCGATCAACTGCAGTCGCTCATCGGCTACGGCGATCGCGTCGATCGCTTCGCCGTCGCCACGCGCGACAGCGCCGCCACCCGGCAGGCGCTCGCGGCGATCAACCAGGCGGCGTTCGGTTTTCACGCGTACCGCTCGACGGACATCGCGGTCGAGACGTCGGAGACGTTCAAGGTCGTGAGCCGCTTTCACCGCGCGATCGGCGTGATCACCATCGTCGCGAGCGCGGTGTTCCTGCTGTGCATCCTGCTCCTCAAGGTGGACGAGCGCCGGCGTGATGTCGCCGCGCTGCGGCTCATCGGGATCTCCCGCGCCTCGGTGATGCGCTCCGTCGTGCTCGAGGCCGCCGCGGTGGCCGTGCTCGGCAGCCTGCTCGGTGTCGGGTTGGGGTTCATCACCTCCGGGATCGTGAACGCGTACTACGGCGCGTTGTATCGCACGCCGCTCCGCTTCTCGATCATCACGCCCGGCATCGTGCTCTTCGCCGTCGTGCTCTCGCTCGTGCTCGGGATCGGCGCGGGGATTCTCGCCGCGCGGCGGCTCGTGCGCACGCCGCCCCTCGCGCTCCTGGGCCGTTGATGCGAAGCACGCTCGCCCTCGCGTCGCTCCGCCGGAGCGCATCGCGCACGCTGCTCGCGGTGCTCGGTGTCGCCATCGCCGCCGCGATGCTGCTCGACATGGTGATGCTCTCCACCGGACTCCGCGAGTCGTTTCGCGAGCTGCTCGTGAGCCGCGGCTTCCAGCTCCGGCTCTCGCCCCGCGGCACGCTGCCGTTCGACACCGAAGCCACGATCACCGGGGCGGGGCGCATCATCGCGCTCCTGCGCACGAACCCCGCGGTGGCGACCGTGAGCCCCGTGCTCGGCGGCACCGTGCACGTGCCGCGCGCCGACAGCACGGTGGCGAGCTTCGCGCTCGGCATCGTGCCGAGCGTGCAGGGCGACTACGAGCTGGCCCAAGGGCGCGATGCGACCGCGGCCAACACGCTCGTGGCGAACGCCGACTTCCTGCGCGCGACGGGCGCGCACGTGGGCGACACGGTGCGCGTGGCCGCGGGCTACAACCCGCAGCTCCGGAGCTTCGTGGAGGAGCGCCGCCTCGTGATCGCGGGGCGCGCGCGCTTCGTCTACCTCTCGTCGGGGGAGCCCGCGGTCGCCATGCCGCTCCACACGCTGCAGGAGATGACGGGGAACGCGCAGGACGACCGCGTCTCGCTGCTCATGGTGCGCACGCGCGAGGGCGTGGATCCGGACAGCGTGGGCGCGTGGATCGACCGGCAGCTCCCGCGCGTGCAGGCGATCTCCACGCGGCAGGCGCTCGACGAGGTGGATCAGCGGCTCAGCTACTTCCGCCAGCTCTCGTACATTCTGGGCGGGGTGAGTCTCGTCGTCGGCTTTCTGCTCGTCACCACGCTCGTCACGGTGTCGGTGAACGAGCGCGTGGGGGAGATCGCGGTGATGCGCGCGATCGGCGTGTCGCGCGCGCACGTGGTGCAGCAGATCCTGCTCGAGGGGAGCGCGATCAGCATCGTGGGCGCGGTGCTCGGGCTCGCGCTCGGACTCGTGACGGCGCGCTACCTCAACACGATTCTCTCGGACTTCCCCGGGCTGCCGTCGCGCATCGACTTCTTCCTCTTCCAGCCGCGCGCGGCGTGGATCGCGCTCGGACTGCTCGTCGTGTCGGGGATCGCCGCGGGGGTGTATCCGTCGTGGCGCGCCGCGTCGCTCCCGGTCGCACGCACGCTGCGCGAGGAGGCCGTCGCGTGAGGAATGCTGTCATCCCGAGGGAGCGCAGCGACCGAGGAATCTCGGCCCGCCACGACGAGATCCCTCGCTGCGCTCGGGATGACACGCGGAGGACGGTCTCACGATGACCGCGCTGCTCCGTGCGTGCGACGTGCACCGCGACTACGTGCTCGAAGGGGAGCGCGTGCACGCCGTGCGCGGTGTCTCGCTCGAGATCGAGCCGGGGGAGTACGTGGCGATCGTCGGCCCGTCGGGGAGTGGGAAGTCGTCGCTCCTCAATCTGCTCGGCGCCATCGATCGGCCGACCTCGGGGCGCGTGCTCATCGACGGGCGCGATGTGGGGACGATGAGCGACCGCGACGTGACGCGCTTCCGGTTGCGCAACATCGGCTTCGTCTTCCAGCGTTTCTACCTCATGCCGATCCTCACGGCGCGCGAGAACGTGGAGCTGCCGATGGCGGAGGCGGGTGTGCCCGCGGCCGAGCGACGCGAGCGGGCGCGCGCGCTGCTCTCGTACGTGGGACTCGCGAACCGGGAGCGGCATCGACCGACGCAGCTCTCCGGCGGCGAGCAGCAGCGTGCGGCGATCGCCCGCGCGCTGGCCAACCAGCCCGCGCTGCTCCTGGCCGACGAGCCCACGGGCGAGCTCGATGCGCGCACCGGCGCGGAGATCATCGGTCTGTTCGATCGCTTGAATCGCGATGGGACGACGCTGCTCGTCGTCACGCACGACGAGGAGCTCGCGCGCGCGGCGCGCCGGGTGATCCACATGCGCGACGGCGCAATCGTGAAGGAAGAGGTGCTGCGTGCAGGGTAGCGGCGCGCCGCGCTCGGGGATGCTCGCCCGCCTCGCGCTGCGCAATCTCGTGGACCGGCCGTGGCGCTCGCTCTTTCTCCTCCTCGGCTACGGGCTCGGCGTCGGCGTGATGATCGTGCTGCTCGCGATCGGGCAGGCGCTGCTCACGCAGGCGCGCGACGAGCGGCTCGTGGGCGGCGGCCAGATCACGGTGCTCCCCGAAGGGTTGAACGTGGAGATGATGAAGACCGGCGGCGTGGGGGGACTGTTCTTCTCCATCGACAATGCGCGCTTCGTCTATCGTCAGCTGCTCGCCGCGCCTCGACTCGAGCCCGACGTGCGCGCCGTCGCGCCGCAGGTCACGCGTAAGCTGCTCTATCTGCGCACGCCGAGCGCCGAGTACAGCGTACGCGCCGCGGGCGAGATCCCATCGCGCAGCGAGGCGGCGGGCGCCGTCCCGCCGCTCGCCGCCGGTACGTGGCGCGACGACGCGGGCGACATCGAATGGATGGCGCCCACGCCCACGCAGCTGTACTCGGAGATCGATCACTTCCACGTGACGCCCACGAACGTGGATAACCGCGAGAGCTGGGGCGAGTGGCACTACTTCAACGTCCTCTCGCCCGACGGCAAGCGGTGGGCGTTCATCAGCTACCTGCTCGGCGGCGACATCCCGAATGGCAAGTGGGGCGGCCAGATCGCGATCACGCTGCGCGAGCAGGGCGGACGCACGCGTCGCTTCGTGGAGGACGCGCCGAAGTCCGACGTCCGCTTCTCGACGATGTCGCCCGACCTCACGATCGGGTCGTCGCACGTCACGCTGCTCCCCGATGGTCGCTACGCGCTCACGGCCCGCGCCCGTGAAGCGGGGACGAACGCACCGCTCACGCTCGATCTCGTCGTGACGCCGGCGCCGCGCGATTACTTCCCCGGCACCACGCTCGCGAGCGGACGCTTCACGTCCGGCTACACCGTCCCCGCGCTCCGCGCGAACGCCACGGGGAGCATCTGCGTGAATGGCGCGTGTGAGCACTACGACCACGCGCAGTCGTACCACGACCACAACTGGGGTGTGTGGCGCGGCGTCACCTGGGAGTGGGGCGCATCCCGCGCCGGCGACTATACGTTCCTGTACGGCCGAGTGCAGCCGCCCGACAGCTCCGCGAGCACGACGCCGTTCTTCTTCTATCTGGTGGACTCACTCGGCTTCCGCGCGCTCTTCCGTCCGCATGTCATCGACTACACCGACGATCGCGTGATCACCGTGGACGGACACCGCGTGCGCGTCCCCTCGCGCGCCGTCATCGCCGACGTGCGCGGCGACGACACGCTGCGCGTCGATCTCGACATCGAGGATGCGATCGGCACCGATACGCGCCGCTCCCTGATCGAGCGCGGCGACGTGAGCGCCGCGCGCCGACTCGGGCATCCCTACTTCATTCAGATGAAGGGCGTCGCACGGCTGTCCGGCCGCGTGGGCGGGAAGCCGATCAGCGGGGTGGGGCGGGGGTTTTTCGAGACGTATCGCTGAGGATCAAAGGGGTCAGAGTCGATTGATCGCGTACGATCAATCGACTC